>DASRZQ010000020.1:0-27100 GCA_035686205.1 Geobacteraceae bacterium | reverse complement strand
TTGGGGGGAGCGAAAAAGTTGAACTCGAATATTACGGACTTAATTGACACAGGCATTTTCTTTCTCCATATTCAAGAGCAAAAGATCGGAGCCGTTATTCCCGTCAATTTGTCATCGCCGGCAACAATTATCAAGCTAGTCCCTAAATCCGGAAGCTAGTCCCGTTTAAATTGTGCGACAGGCCATTCCGGACTAATTTTAATTTGACTGTACTTTTTGAAAAAAAAGTATTACTTTAAATAAACAAACGTACTCAAAATTTTTTCGTTTTTTCATATCAGAACACCTGGATCAAAACCGAAACAAGAAGACGGTCAGTTGGCCATAATATAAAAATGCGGTATAATGAACAAGTTATGCCTCACGGCAGAAAAATTGTAGCTTTGTATTTTTCCATAAGTCGTCTGATCTTCCTTTTCCTGCAAATATCGAAATCATTTTTCCTTTACAGATATTTTAGCTAAACTAAATTTACTTGATTTTTTCATCCCGGCTTTTTCCCCGGGTTAATTCGAATTATCGTGTTTATTAGTTGAAGCAAATAATGCCGAAAAATATTGGCATTGACAACTAGGAAATTGTCCTTAAATTTTTACTTAAGAAGCCAGAGGAGGAACCCTTAAATTATGGCAACATTTGATCAGTGTTTGAAGAAAATACAGGAGGATTCAAGCATTGCGCTTGAGTGCCTTTCACTGCTGCAGGCGGCTCTTTCAAGGAATTCGACTGCCCCTTTGAGGGATTGCGAGGGGAAAACAGCCCTTTTCAAAAAATCCGAAGCCGAGCTTACAGAGTCAATAACTCGCCTGGCCAAAGAAAATCAGACATACAGGGCGTACCTTTCCATTCCGCCATTACTCCTCAGAATTGGTGAGCAAATTGAAAGGTTATGTGAAATAGTCAATAAAAAGATCAGCGATGACATCCTTTTCAGCGACAGGGCCATTTCCGAGCTGTCAACTTTGTTTGATAAACTCAAGGAAGCTTTGAAAAGCACCTCGGACTTGCTGGCCACAAAGAATCCCGTCTTGATTAAACACATAACTGAATGTGAAAACGATATTGCCGTTAAAGCGCTGGAATACGGTACCCAGCACGAAGAAAGGCTTATTGAAGGATTGTGTCTCACCATAGCATCACCGCTTTTCCTGAACATATTGAACTCAGTAAGGTGTATCGCATGGGACGCCAAAGAAATAGCGTTGAAGTTCAAAGTGAGCTAAGGCAATGAAATGACTTCAACCTTGCTTTCCTTCTTTGAATCGACAGAGAAAAACTCCTTATTGCATATTTTCAATTTTGCAGGAAAATTCGCCGGTTAAATGAGACCGGCGCTTGAGAAGACAAGTCAAAGCAAGAAGAAGAAAATATTAAAACAAAAGGCCTGCGCATACAGGCCTTTTGTTTTAAGAAGGGAATAACTATTCAGCGGTTGTCGGATCGATCATCCTTCTGACCTCAGCCACGCTGTTTGCAGGGAACCCGCCCCTTTTGGCGTGCTCCAGCACCATTTCCTTGTTGGGTGCGATATACACACAGTAAATCTTGTCATCGGTAACGTAGCTTTCAACCCATTGAATCTCCGGGCCCAGCTCCTTCAGCACGCCGCAGGATTTCTGCGAAATAGCCTGCATGTCCTGCGCGCTTATCTGACCAGCCCCCGGGATTTCTCTTTCAATTACATATTTTGGCATTATTATTCTCCTTTTCATTTAATTGCGTTGACTTTTCATGTGACATATATTCTAGCAGTTATAGAAAAAAAATCAATCCTGATTATTAATTAAAAGCATGATAGTGGTTATACTCATGTAAATGATAGAATACGCTTCATTCAGATTTTTACATTCTTGTATCCATGAACAGCATCCTACTTATATTTAAAGAATATCCGATAGAAACAAAACATCTTTACATTAGACAAAGGCACTTAAAATTATATTAAACCTCTATTATAAACAAAATGCTTCTATATCTACAAAAACAACTGTGATTATAAACTTGTTCACATTTATTCATAAAAAAAAGGCTCCTGCCACAATTACTGTAAGGCAGGAGCCTCTAGATAAACAATCAAACAAATGGAGTCAAATAATTCTATTTAACCGGACCAACAGGGAGAACGGACCGTCCGTACATGGCGCCTAAAATACCTGCCGCTGTGAGGTAGAGGGCCAGCAGACCGTCAATCATTCCCAAATAACCAGCATAAACAATAAGGCCAGGATTACCGGCCAGGCCGAAGTCAAGAAGCAGGAACACTGCCAGCAGAACTGCCAGCGTCAGTATTACAGCCTTGTTAGTAACAAGAGTAGCAATGAAGATAATAGCGGTAAAGATTGTGTACGCTATCAAGAAATACAGAAGTGTTTTTGCGTCCAGTTCATACCACTTGAGCGCACAGCCGAGATTGATTAAACTCCATACCGCCCAGAACATGCCGTAAATCCCGAACACGAGCGCTGTGAAGAGTTCATTTTTCTTGAAGCCGTTAAGGCATGCAAAAAAGTGAATCAGGGCGGTAATCAAAGCAAGCGGGATAAGAACGCTCACTGCGTTAGGACCAACGAGACCGGCATTCAGGAAGCTCAGCGTAAACAGAGCGATACCAAAGCTTGCCAACCCTACCGTGGACGGATCTGCTACTGCTTGATTAACAACATTGACCGTGGTTTCTTCTGCCATTTCTTCTTCCTCCCTCAAAATAATTGAATTTCTTGTCCACTTTCTAAGTGGAATCAATATGGAGCTGCAACACCAAAAACATATTCAGAGCTTTACCTCTTCTACCTTCTTTTCCCCCCTTTCCATACAAAATTTAGTTGGCACGCCGCTTCAACACACGTCACTCTATGGAAAAAAATTATATAAGAAGATCAACACAACAGCCTTACAGACATGTATGCATGGAACAAAAAAATACCCAAAACCAGAACACGGTTTTACAGAAAGCAATTACGATGCCAAGACAAAAAGACAGTCAAGTCTCCGATAGACAAAGTCAAATAATGTTCAATTTAAGGATTTTTTCTTTCAATTCTCTAAAACCAAAGCATACATATTGTATACAATTTATATTTTTAATGTTTATTTTCAGAACAGATTTCTATTATAGAACAGTTGGCTGTTTACTATTATATTTGATATAAAAATACCAATAAATAGCGCGACAGCACCTTTTCTAACGGTGATGAGAACTTAAATATAAGACTATCCGTAAGACATATGGGGACAAACAGATGAGGTCAAATTGGAGCAAATATTATGCTTGAAGAGATGTTGTGTCGATTCTGCATTCATATAGATGCAGGCCATGAAGCCGAACTTAACCGTTCTGAGGGCAATCGAGGCAGCTAATGCAATTCGTATTTAAGTAAACGGCACTCGATTGGTCCGTTGAAAAGGAGGGTGCGTCTTGAAGCCTTGAGCCCGATCCATTTGGCTAATTCCGGGTTGCCACAAAAAACATAAGCAGTACTTCCTGTACAGTACCGTTTCAAAGCATCGCCAATTCCCTTGTAAAGAATCTTCAACGGTTCCTGCTCACCTAACCTTACGCCATAAGGTGGATTAAATATTATAATACTTTGTTCCGACGGCGGTTTTATCTGTAATATATCTTGCTTCATAAAGGTCAAAAATTTTCCAACCCCTGCGCGATTTGCGTTTTTCCTTGCTTTCTCAATAGCTCTTGAGGATACATCGAAACCGCTAATTGGACAGGGAATTTCGGCAAAAACCTGATTTTCCGCCTCTTTGACCAGATTTTTCCAAACCGTGCCATCAAAGGAGGGCCAGCGCTGAAACCCGTAATTGACCCTTCGCAGGCCGGGAGCGAGATTTGCACCTTTCAAAGCGGCTTCAATGGGGATTGTCCCTGAACCGCACATTGGGTCCATCAGGGGAACAGATCCGTCCCATTCCGTGAGTTCAATCAGTGCTGCTGCCAGAGTTTCCCTGATGGGAGCATCTTCGGCATCGATTCTGTACCCCCGTTTATCCAGACTTGAGCCGGAACTGTCAAGGCTTATGGAACAGTGATTTCGAGCAATATGAACATTAACCCGCAAATCGGGATCCTTGGCATTTACATTTGGACGTCGCCCGAAATGTTCCCGAATTGAATCGACAATTGCGTCTTTGGTTTTCAGCGCCGCAAACCCTGAATGGGTAATGCTTGAATCCCTGACATTGCAGTCAACTGCCAGGGTCATGTCCGGATTCAGATAACGTCGCCAATAGACTGACCTGACACCGTCGTAAAGCTGCTGAGGGCTTACACAGCCGAACTCGGCAAGAGAAACCAATATACGTTGCGCTGTTCTCAACCACAGGTTGGCACGGTAACATGCAGCCAGATCACCTGCAAACCGCACACCACCCTTCTCAACAAATATGTCATCGAAGCCAAGTCTTTCAAGTTCCCTTGCCAAAACCATTTCTATGCCTTTGGCGGTCGTCGCAAAAAAATGCCTTATATCCATTTTTAATCTTCACCTTTCATAAGCACTGATGCCCAAACCGCCTTTCAGGCATTGTCCGGCACCAAAAACGGCAATTATGAAAAAAGCCGCATCGTATATTCGACGCGGCTTCACTTGCATTAAACTACACTGTTAATCATTCTACAAAGCTTTTCAGCTTTTTGCTTCGGCTGGGATGACGTAATTTCCGCAGCGCCTTGGCCTCAATCTGTCGTATACGCTCACGCGTCACCTCAAAATTCTGCCCGACTTCTTCCAAGGTATGATCGCTTCTCTCGCCGATTCCAAAACGCATTCTCAGCACTTTTTCCTCTCTGGGGGTGAGGCTGGCAAGAACCCTGGCGGTCTGCTCGGAAAGATTGGCTTTGATCACGGCTTCAAGAGGGGAAACCACTCCCTTGTCTTCAATGAAATCCCCGAGATGGGAATCTTCTTCCTCGCCAATCGGAGTTTCCAGAGAAATCGGTTCCTTGGCTATCTTCAACACCTTCCTGACCTTGTCGAGGGGAAGGTTCATCCGTTCGGCGATTTCTTCCGGAGAAGGCTCCCTGCCGATTTCCTGAACGAGCTGACGGCTGGTGCGGATCAGTTTGTTGATCGTTTCGATCATATGAACCGGGATACGGATCGTCCTTGCCTGGTCCGCTATTGCCCTCGTAATCGCCTGTCGTATCCACCATGTGGCGTAGGTGGAGAATTTGTAGCCCCGCTGGTATTCGAACTTGTCAACGGCTTTCATGAGCCCGATGTTCCCCTCCTGGATCAGATCAAGAAACTGCAAGCCACGATTTGTATATTTCTTGGCGATTGACACGACAAGACGAAGGTTCGCCTCGACGAGTTCCGACTTGGCGGCTTTTGATTTCCTCTCCCCCTCGGCAATAGCTTTAATTTCAGATGAGAGTTCACCGGCCTTGAAACCCGATTCCAGCTCGATTTTTTCAAGTTTTTTCTTGATCGATTTCAGTCTTTTTTCCAGCTTCATCGCCTCTTCGAGCGGCAGGTTGATCTTTTTCAGTATTTTCTTTTCTTCAGCCTCATTTTCCCGCAGTTTACTAAAAAGCCCTAAAAACTGCTCAAATGTCATGTCCCGAATAGTGATTATTTCAGCTATCTCTTCATTTATTTTCTCAACCTTGGCCGAAAGCTCCTTGAGACGTTGGGCTATCTTCTCGATATGACGGTCTTTCAGGCGCAAGGAACGAAGGGCTTCCGTCATTTTGGCTTTAAGTTCCTGTATCTCTTCTTCCACCTTCTCTCTATCGGCGGCTGAAGCATTTGCGCCAATCTCAGCCTGAAAAGTTTCGAGCCTTGCATTGTAATTCCTGATTTCATCAATTACCGCAAGAAGCCTGTTTTTCTGAACATCTTCTTCATCTTCCTCCAACTCTTCCTCTTCAACTTCCTTGCTTATTTCGGCAGCGGATATCTGGGCGTTCTCAAGCATTTCACCGAGTGAAATTACTTCTTTCACTGTTATCGGAGTATTATAAATTACCCTTGCGACATCCCTGTCACCATCTTCAATTCTTTTAGCGATTTCGACCTCGCCTTCCCTTGTCAGAAGCGACACGGAGCCCATTTCACGAAGGTACATGCGGACGGGATCGGTGGTGCGTCCAAGCGCCCCCGGTTCGAATTCTATGTCCTCCTGCTCACCTTCAAGCTCCTCACCTTCTTCAAGGTCAAGGTTTACTTTCGGTATTTTCACTTTTTGAGCAGAATCAACGACCTCTATGTCCATTTCCCCGAACATGCTCATTACATCGTCAATTTGCTCGGAGGACACCACATCGGGAGGAAGCAGGTCGTTGACCTCATCATAGGTCAAAAATCCCTTTTCCTTACCGAGATCGATAAGCTGCTTGACTTCGTCCATACTCTTTTTTGCCATCAAATCACCTCATCACCAAACATCTATATATTAATATAAACATGATTTCCTATTTCTCAAGGAATCAATTTTTTCCAACAGCTGATTATAGGTATCACTTCCGGGCTCAGCCGCGGCAAGCTCTTTCGCCAAAGCCTTCATCTCCCGGAGAGCCGCCCGCTCCAGAACGAGCCGACATTGCCGGAAAGCCTTTTCCGCGTCAATATCTTCGAGGTGGCTGTCATCCACAAACAGAGAAGCAAGCCTGTTTCGTTCTTCCGCAGAGCCGACCTGTTCAAGGATCTTCGGCCAGTCAATTTCGCTGTTTGTAGAGATCTGCGCCAGTATGCTCTCTGCAACGGGAATAAGATCCTGCCGAAACAGCAGTGAAATTCCGAATTCTTTTACCCTCTCGGCGACCTGCGGAAATTTACCCATAAGGGAAAGAAGCATTTCCTCCGCGCCGATTCCGCTTTTGGCTTTCTCTTTCCTTAAAACCTGTGTTTTCCCCGGCAGCGGAGCCCCTTTAAGGTTCACCCTTTTCAGAAGGATATTTTCCTCGACACCGATCAGACGGGCCACCTCCCTTATGTAGAGGTCTCTCTCCACGGGATTGGTCATCTTTTCCAGTCGGGGAGCCAGCTCCTCCAGGACCTTGACCTTGCCTTCGACACTTCCGGTGTCGGTCTGGCGGCATTGTTCATGCAGAAAATACTCAAACACCGGCAAGGAATTTCTTACTTTCTCTTCAAAAGCTTCAACACCATACTTGAGGATGAAACTGTCCGGATCTTCTCCGTCCGGCAGCAAAACAACATGACAGGACAAATCTTCTTCAATAAAATTGTCCATGGCCCTGAAAGTTGCCTTCTTCCCGGCACTGTCGGCATCGAACAGGACATATATCCTGTCGGCATGACGCTTTAACAGCTTTACATGCGCATTGGTCAACGCGGTTCCGCATGTTGCGACCACATTTTTCACTCCCGCCTTGAAGAGCGAAAGGTGGTCGAAATACCCTTCAACAATGAACACACAACCTTTCTCGCGTATCACCTGCTTTGCCAGATCAAGTCCGTATAAAACCTCGCTTTTATGATAGATCGACGATTCCGGAGTATTAAGGTACTTGGGCAATGAGTCATCAAGCACCCGGCCGCCGAATCCTATGCATCGGCCTTGCGGATCGGAAATGGCAAACAGCAGCCTGTTCCTGAAGATATCGTAATAACCTCCTCCTTCTTTCCGTCTGACCACTCCCAGTTTTTCCGCTGCTTCCAGCGCAATATTCGTTTTTTCCAGGTACCTCGTCAGCACATCCCAGCGATTGGGAGCAAAGCCGAGGCGACATGCGCCGGCGGACCCGAGATCGACGCCGCGTCTTTCAAGGTATTGGCGTCCAGGTTCTCCTTCCTTGTTCTCCACCAGCATACGGGTGTAAAATCGGGCCACATTATCAATTATACGGTAACAGGACTCTCTTTCATCCGCCCGGCGTTTTTCCTCCGGGGTAGGAAGGCGGTCCTCGACAGCAATGCCGGCGCGCCTTGCCAGGAATCTCACGGCTTCAGGAAAACTGAGCCCTTCAATTCTCATTACGAACCCGAAAACGTCTCCTCCAACTCCGCAACCGAAACAATGGAAGATTTCCTTGGCCGGATTGACATTGAAAGAAGGGGTCTTTTCGTGGTGAAACGGGCAGAGACCGAGATAATTGGCGCCCGATTTTTTCAGGCGGACATATTCCGAGACAATATCGAGAATCGCCGTCCTTGAGCGTACCTCCCGTACCTTATCATCTGAAATCATAACCATCATCACCCTGGAAACCCGGCTGCCGAAGCATTCAGGGGCAGAGAGGAAACATCGCTATAACGGTTTTTCTCCCGCACCCGGTTATCTGGCGGGTTGCCTGGATCCGGCTTCCCAGCCGGAAATTATGTCTCGTCCGCATGTGATAAAGGGACGGGCGCTGCCGGATCTTTCCAAATGCAGCTTAAGCTTTGCCGGCACGGGTTTTGCGGTGCCGAAATAGAGAAGCAGACAAAGGACAAGAGCACCCTGTATCAAGCCGAATATCGCTCCCCCCAGACGATTTACACCACCCAGAAGCGCAATCTTGAAAATGGCTGTAAGTAAATTCCCAAGGAAAAAGAAGAGCAGTCCTATGGTCAGGAATATCAGGATGAACGAAAAGATTATCGTAATACTGTGGGGAATGTGAATATAATACCTTATTGCCTCGGATAGTGACTGGTAATATTTACAGGCGGCCCATATACCCATGACAAGGCCAACCAGGGAACATACCTCCCTGACTAATCCTTTCATAAATCCTTTGATTACAAAGGCCAGCAAAACGACCCAAACAAGGATGTCAATCAGGTTCATTCCAGACTCTCGATTTATAGGCGGAAAGTAAAAGTAGGGGCAATCATTTGATCGCCCCCACAATTTATCGGAACTTCTTCTTAAGGACTGAAGTTTCCAGTCGGTTCACGGTCAAGAAAGCTTACCCCTGACGATTTCACCGACCACATTGCCGTCGGCTCTGCCGGAGACCTGGGGCATCACTATCTTCATGACCTTGCCCATATCCCTCAACCCTTGAGCCCCGCTTGCGGCAATGGCCTTTTCAACAATCCCGGCAATCTCGACAGGGTCCAATTGCTCCGGAAGAAAGTCCAGGAGAATGGCAAGTTCCCTTTCTTCCTTTGTAACGAGATCATTTCTTCCAGCTTCCTGGAACAGCCTTATGGATTCCCTGCGTTGCTTGACCAGAGAAGCAATCACTTCTGTAACTTCCCGGTCATCCAGATCTTTACCGAGTTCAATCTCCCTGTTCTTTACCGCGGACCTGACCATGCGGATTGCGGACACCCTGATATCGTCCCTGGCCTTCATGGCCGTTTTCATTTCATCGACCAGTCTATCCCGCAGCATCATCAGGACCTCATTTATTCACTGAACTTTCGTTGCTTCTTCAATGCCCGCTTCCGGGCCGCAATGGCTTTTTTCTTCTTTTTGATGCTTGGCTTCTCGTAATGCTCTCTTTTTCTGACTTCAGAGAGAATTCCGGCCTTCTCGCATTGTTTCTTGAACTTCTTCAGCGCGAGCTCAAAAGAATCATTTTCTTTCAACCTTACTCCTGGCATCCATATTCCCCTCCCTCCTATATTTGAATTTTGTGCTCATATCTTAAACTTGCCAGTTGTCGATTATAAAGGTTTGATACTATCATTTGAACAATTATTGTCAAGATATTTTTGTTTCTTAAATTAATTTTGATTTTCCCGGCCTAATCGGCGAAGATTCAAACTATTTTTATTCAGCTTTTCCGCCGGGATTCCTTCTCGGTAATGCCCGAAACACCGAAACGACGACCCAACTCCCGGTAAATCTCTTCCGGATCGATATCATAGTATCCCAGAAGCACCAGAGTATGGAATATGAGGTCGGCGGTTTCGTATATTATCTCATCCCGGTTTCCTCCTTTTCCCGCGATAATTACTTCGGCGGCCTCTTCACCAACTTTTCCAAGAACTTTGTCAATTCCTTTACGGAAAAGCGATGCCGTATATGACTTCGGATCCGGATTTGCCTTCCGTTCCTGTATCACCCTGTAAATGGCGGCAAGTATATCACTGCTGTCGGCATTCATAACCATTCCTCTAATCTGGTGCCATAATCATCGGCCGCCGGGAAAGCTGAGGTCAAAGCCTGACCGGAACAGACCTGCTCTTCAGATATTCCTTTGCTTCGACTATCGTGTATTCCCGGTAATGAAATATGGAAGCCGCAAGACAGGCGCTCGCTCCGGCTTTAACGAAGCCGTCGTACAGATGCTCCAGGTTGCCTACCCCTCCCGAAGCAATAACCGGTATCGAGACGGCGTCAACGACACTTCGGGTAAGGTCCAGATCGTAACCGTCCTTTGTCCCGTCCCGATCCATGCTGGTAAGGAGGATTTCGCCCGACCCGTACTCTTCCATCCGTTGCGCCCACTCGACGGCATCGATCCCGGTAGCGTTTCTCCCACCGTGTGTGTAGACCTCCCATCGGTCTTCGCCGGGAATCCGCCTGGCGTCAATAGCCACCACTGTGCACTGGGAACCGAACCTCTCGGCTGCTTCCTTTACAAATTCGGGCTTATGCACGGCGGCCGTATTTATGGAAACCTTGTCAGCCCCGGCATTCAACAGCCTCCGGATATCATCCACGGACCTGACCCCACCGCCGACGGTCAGGGGCATAAAAACACGTTCGGCGGTCCGCCGCACAACATCGATAATGATGTCCCGCTGATCGGAGGAAGCGGTGATGTCCAGGAACGTAAGTTCATCGGCGCCCTGCCGGTCGTACATTTCCGCTATTTCCACCGGGTCTCCGGCATCCCGAAGTTCGAGGAATTTGACACCTTTGACAACACGCCCGCCGGTAACATCCAGACAAGGGATAATTCGCTTTGTCAGCATCCGGATTCTCCATTACAAATTTTGCTGATATTTAGGGACAAACTCTTTACGCAGACGGATGTATTCAACAATTAGCTATTCAGGCTTCATCAGTGCCGGCCGGCCTTGCCTTTAGTCAAGGCAATGGCGTCGGCCAGGTTAATTGCACCGGTGTAGATTGCCTTGCCGGTTATAACTCCAACAACTCCACTGTTTTCAATTCCCATCAGGTCTTCGATATCTTGCAGTCTGGAAACACCTCCGGAAGCGATTACCGGTACGCTGACCGCCTCCGCAAGTTCGCGGGTTGCCTGGATATTGGGGCCGCTGAGCATCCCGTCACGGGCGATGTCCGTATAGATAATGGCCGACACGCCATGCCCCTCGAAGTTTTTTGCCAGTTCGATGGCGCTCATGTCCGTAACTTCCGCCCACCCCTGAACCGCCACTTTCCCGTTTTTGGCGTCAATGCCTACAACTATGCGGCCGGGGAAAAGGCTGCACGCTTCCTTGACCAACCCGGGATTTTTCTGGGCCGCGGTCCCGAGTATTACCCGCCCTATGCCCAGATCAAGGTACGCGGCAATGGTAGCAACGTCGCGAATGCCGCCTCCCAGTTGGGTCGGAATTGTTATGCTTCCGACTATTTTTTCTATCGAGCCGCGATTTCTCGGTTCACCGGCAAATGCGCCGTCCAGGTCAACGATATGCAGCATCTCGGCGCCGAGCCGCTGCCATTGAAGCGCCTGTTCGGCGGGATTGTCACAGAAAACCGTGTCCCGGTCCATAAGCCCCTGTTCAAGGCGTACGCAGCGTCCGTCTTTCAGGTCGATAGCGGGAATGACTATCATTTCATCGCTCCAAAATTCCGTAGTATGGAAAGCCCTTTTTCCTGCGACTTCTCGGGGTGAAACTGGGTCGCCACGATATTGTCTTTCCAGACGGACGAACAGAATTCAATCCCGTAGTTCGTTGTTGTAGCAATAACCGATGGATCCTCCGGCTGCACATAATATGAATGGACGAAATAGAAATTCGTCCCGTCGGATATTCCGTTTAAAGCCGGCGGACACCGTTTGACGGCAAGCTGGTTCCAACCCATGTGGGGCACCTTCAGTTCCTCTTCCCCCTCGGTCATTCCCTCGGGGAAACGGACGACCCTGCCGGGAATTACATCCAGCCCCTTGTGAATGCCGAACTCCTCGCTCTCGGTAAACAGAAGCTGCAGCCCCAGGCAGATCCCCAGGAAGGGACGTCCGTCGCGGAGAACTTTGAGAATGGGCTCCACAAACCCGCCCTGTTCAAGATTTCTCATGCAATCCGGGAAAGCGCCGACCCCAGGCAGGACAATCCTGTCGGCTTCCAGCACCGTTTTCGGATCGCCGGTGACTACAGCTTGATAGCCGACCTTTTCGAACCCCTTCTGCACTGAACGGAGATTACCCATCCCGTAATCGATAATCGCGATCATTTATAACTTTCCTTTAGTGGACATTACACCTTCAATTCGCTCATCCAGCCGGGTAGCTTCATCCATGGCCCGGGCGAAAGCCTTGAAACAGGCTTCAACCATATGGTGGACATTGTCCCCGTAAACAAGGCACAGATGCAGGTTTGCCGCGGAATTGTTGGCGAACGCCGAAAAAAACTCACGGACCAGTTCGACGTCAAACTCGCCAATTTTCACCTTCGGCAGATTCACCTGATAGACAAGGTATGGACGCCCTGAAAGATCGACTGTGGCGTTTGCAAGGGTTTCGTCCATAGGCACGGTCGCGTTTCCGTAACGGCGGATGCCCTTTTTGTCTCCCAAAGCCTGTCTGAATGCATCGCCGAGTACTATTCCGATATCCTCCACCGTGTGATGGAAATCGATATCGATGTCTCCCGTCGCCTCCACTTTCAGGTCAAACAGTCCATGCCGGGCAAACAGGTTCAGCATGTGATCCAGAAAAGGGACCGAGGTGCAGATATTCGCGTCCCCCCTGCCATCCACATCCAGGGAGAGTTTGATCTGGGTTTCCTTAGTAATTCTTTCGACCGAGGCTTTTCTGGACATGTAAACCTCCTAAATAATGGCTTGTTCCGCAAGCAGTCAGCATAAAAGCGAATATTTCCGAAAAAATTGATTCATCTGCATTTATCCCGGCGATATCACACTTGCATTCTGAACCGCAGCGAGTCGATGAACATCCTGTTTTCCTCTTCCGTGCCGACACTTACCCGGAAACAGTTGTAGAGACGCCCCGGCCTGCTCAGGTTGCGGATGAGGATACCGTCTTCCACAATACTCCGAAAAAGCCGTTCACCCGCGGAGGACACCCGGAACAGAATTATATTCGCATCGGAAGGATAGACATGGACCCCTCTGATTTCCGACATCTTCTCCATCAGCCACCGGCGCCCCGATTTGATTTTCTCGATCTGGACCTTCATTTCGCCATCGTGCTCGAGGATGAATCGGGCGGCCTTCTGCGACAGGGAGTTGACATTATAGGGAAGCCGGGCCTTGTTGACCTCATACACAAGGTCCGGAGCCGCGAACATCATCCCGACGCGCAGGCCGGCCAGGCCGATTTTGGACAGCGTGCGCAAAACTACCAGGTTTTTGTATTTTTTCAGTTTCGGCAGGAAGTTCTGATCGGAAAAAGCCGCGTATGCTTCATCCACGACAATCACGGAACCGGTATTCTCCAGGAGGTCGATGATACGGCCCTCGGAAAAACAATTGCCCGTCGGATTATTCGGGGAGGCCAGGAAAATCAGCTTTACACCCTCCCGTTCGGCCAGTGAAATCATCTCTTCCGTACACAGATCGAAATTATCATCAAGCGAAACTTCGAGGATGTCATATCCGACCAGCTTGCCAATTATTCCGTACATGCCGAAGGTGGGAACCGGGATTATCATCTTGGCCTTGACCGACCAGAAGGTGAGCATGAGAGCCTGCAGAATCTCGTCGGAACCGTTGCCGAGAAGTATCTGGGGTTGGGAAACTCCTGTTTGCCGGGCTATTGCGTCCTTTAATTCTTTCGCCTCTGGATCGGGATATCGGTTGAGCCGAACCTCCGCCAGTTCGGACAGGAGTTCTTTCATCAATCCGTCCGAAAAACTGTAAGGGTTCTCGTTTGCGTCCAGCTTAACCGCCACATCAGCCGATTCGGCCTGGTATGCGGCCATTTCTAGTATCTCGGTTCGGATAATATTGTGAAAGCTCATGTCAAATCCTTTTACCTTCAATTCACCTGGGACAATTTACATTCCTTGATTCAACAAGAAACATGTTTCCACGAACAACCGGGCCATAAAGACAGGCTTCCGGATACGAAAAATTTGCACATGCGGCTTAGCGGAAGCCGGCGGTTCAACACCTTACCGGTCAATCCTCACCGTAACAGACCGTGCGTGAGCCTGCAGCCCTTCAAGTTCGGCTATTTTCGCGACACTTCGGCCGAGCCGTTGCAATCCGTCTTCGGAAAAATAGACAACCGACGATTTCTTAACAAAATCATCCACCGAAAGCGGGGAGAAAAAGCGGGCGGTTCCGGCGGTCGGAAGGGTATGGTTGGGACCGGCCAGGTAATCTCCCGCGGCCTCGGGGGTGAAATGACCCAGAAACACGGCGCCGGCATTTCTTATTTTCGGCAGAAGTTCGAAAGGCTTGCCTACCGCCAGTTCGAGATGCTCCGGCGCGATCCGGTTGGAAAATTCCGCCGCCTCGTCCAGGTCGCCGGCGAAAATAACCGCACCGTACCTCTCCCATGACCTGCTTGCTATCGATTGCCTGGCAAGCCCCTCCAATTGCACTTCCACCTCGGCGGCTACCTGTTCTCCAAAACAGCGGTCAGTTGTTATCAGGATCGACGACGCCAATTCGTCGTGCTCCGCCTGGGACAGAAGATCGGCCGCGATGTGGCGCGGGTCGCCGCTGCCGTCGTTGATCACCAGAATTTCGCTCGGCCCCGCGATCATGTCGATTCCGACCCGGCCGAAAACCAGTTTCTTTGCCGTGGCGACGTAGATGTTGCCGGGGCCGGTAATCTTGTCGACTTTCGGCACCGTTTCCGTGCCGAAGGCAAGGGCGGCAACCGCCTGTGCCCCGCCGATACGGAAGATCCTGTCGACCCCCGAAAGGCTGGCGGCCGCGAGCACGTACGGGTTGATTTCGCCCCCCGGTGCGGGAACGACCATTATCACTTCATCGACCCCGGCCACTTTTGCGGGTACGGCGTTCATGATTACACTGCTCGGGTAGCTAGCCTTGCCGCCGGGTATGTAAATACCGACCTTCCGCAGGGGCCTGACCATCTGGCCAAGAATAACATCCGGCTCATCGGTGGAAAACCAGGACTCATGCTTCTGTTTTCCATGGAAACGCCTTACCCGCTCCACCGCCAGGCTGAGGGCCTCAATTTCTTCTACGCCCGCCGCGGAAAACGCCCGGTCAATTTCCGTCTCCGTGATTTCGAGATTTCCGGCATCCAGCCTGATGCGGTCATACTTTTCCGTATACTCAATCAGCGCGGCGTCACCACGTTTTCTCACATCGGCAATAATGTCGAGGACAACCGCCTCCACCTCTTTTCCCGTTTCCTCGCCACGGGCCAGTATTGCCGCGAATTCAGACTCAAAGTTTTCATCGCGAATATCGAGAAATTTCATTTTCCGGTCTCTGAAATAAATGACAGGGTAAATTTTCGTCTAAACGTGTTTCTCAAGCCCCTGGATAATATCGCTGATCCGTTGATGCCTCGTTTTCAGGCTGGCCCTGTTTACGATCAGCCTGCAGGTAATTTCCGCGATCGTTTCCACTTCCACGAGGCCGTTCTGTTTCAATGTTTCACCCGTGGAAACCAGGTCCACGATCCTTTCCGAAAGGCCTACCAGCGGCGCCAGTTCGATGGAACCATACAGTTTTATGATTTCCACCTGAACACCCTTGCCGGAAAAATATGTCTCCGTAACATTGGGATATTTGGTGGCGATGCGGATATTGGACCAGTTGGCCGGGTCGTCGTTGCGGGAGAGCTCGGTTGGCTCGGCCACGACGAGCCTGCAATAGCCGAACTTCAGGTCAAGGGGCTCATACAGATCCTTGTCCTGCTCCATCAGGGTATCCTTGCCGACAATGCCGAGATCGGCGCAGCCGTATTCGACGTAAGTGGGAACATCGGTCGCCCGCACTATCATGTAGCGCATTTTCTGCGCCGGGTTCTCGAAAATGAGCTTTCTCGTATCGGACAGAAGCTCATCGCAGTCGATGCCGATCTTCTTGAACAGAGCAACAGAGTCCTGGAGAATCCGGCCCTTTGGAATCGCGATTGTTATAAAGTCAGTCATTATGAATAATTCCAAATCCCAATTTAACAGGGATATTCAGGATAATCAGGATAAAAGATAAATCCGGTAATTCGGCACCATACGATACCGCAATCCTTAAGCAAACACATTCATGCGTTGGAAATGGTCTAATACCCAGTTGCAATCAAACAATTTTAAAAAATGTCATATCGAACGAAGAGAGATATCTTTGATAAAAGTAAGTGTTCAAGATTTCTTGCTGGGACTCGAAATGACAATGAATTGAATGCAACTTGGTATAAAAGCATACCCGCAATTTCTAATCCTGAATATCCTGATTATCCCTGTATTTTTCATTCCTTGACACGAACAACATCCGCGCCCAGCCCGGCCAGCTTCTTTTCAATCGATTCGTAACCCCTGTCCAGGTGATATATGCGCGAAATCTCGGTCGTATTTTCCGCTGCAAGCCCGGCAAGTATCAATGAGGCGGAAGCGCGCAGGTCGGTGGCCATTACCGGGGCGCCGGAAAGTTTTTTTACGCCCTTGACGGTCGCCGTATTGCCTTCGATGATAATATCCGCGCCGAAACGGAGCAGCTCCGAGACGTGCATGAAACGGTTTTCGAAAATATTTTCGCTGATGACGCTCGTGCCGTCCGCAACCGTCATGAGCGCCATAAGTTGCGCCTGCATATCTGTCGGGAAACCCGGGTAGGGCCTGGTCTTTATATTCACGCTCTTCAGCCTTCTCGGCCCCTTGACCCGCACTACATTATCCTTGTTGCTTATTTCGACCCCGGCGTCCTGCAGCTTGAAAACAAGGGCATCCAGGTGTTCCAGCCGCATATTGCGGATTTTTATTTCACCACCGGTTATGGCGGCCGCGATCATGAATGTCCCGGCCTCTATCCTGTCAGGCATCACCGTGTGGGTGACCGGCCGCAGTTCATTGACTCCGAAAATGCGTATAGTATCGGTTCCTGCGCCATCGATCCTTGCTCCCATTTTGCCGAGCACCTCCGCCAGCTCCACAATCTCCGGCTCACGGGCGGCGTTTTCAAGAATGGTTTCCCCCCGGGCCAAAGAGGCCGCCATCATCAGGTGCTCGGTTCCTCCCACCGTGGAGATATCGAAGTGGATCCGCGCCCCCTTGAGATGCCGGGCCCGTGCCTCCACATAACCGTGCTCAAGCCTGATGTCGGCCCCGAGCGCTTTCAGCCCCTTCAGATGCTGGTCAATGGGGCGGGCGCCGATGGCACACCCCCCGGGAAGCGACACGCGCCCCCTGCCGAAACGGGCAAGAAGGGGGCCGAGCGCCCACACTGAAGCCCGCATGGTTTTAACGAGCTCGTAGGTGGCTTCGAAATTGTTGATGTCGCGGGTGTCGATCCGGACTATGTTGCCGTTCCCCTCCACCACGGCGCCGAGATGTTCCAGCACTTTGATGGTGGTGTTGATGTCGCGCAGGAAAGGAACGTTATGTATTTCATGGATGCCGGGAGAAAGAATGGTTCCGAAAAATATGGGAAGGGCGGCATTCTTCGAACCGCTGACGGTAACGTCACCGGCAAGTTTCTTTCCCCCCTTGATAACAAGCTTGTCCAAAATATGACCTCTTTAAATGGAATGTGTGGCCGCGCAAGCCCTGTTCGGGCGGTTATTTCAACGGCATATGGAAGCCAGTCGCCCGCCGACGACACGTTCCACGCCGCCGGCATCTTTTTCGGTGATCAGGCTGTCGTAACACTCTTCCTTTTCGAATAAATCAAGTATCTGTCGGGACTGGTTTATGCCTGCCTCGAAAAGGAGCCAGCCGCCGGGATTCAGGTGACGAGCCGCCACGGGAATAATTTTCCTGTAAAAATCCAGCCCATCCGCCCCGCCGTCCAGGGCCGCCTTCGGCTCGAAATCTCGGACTTCCGGCTGGAGCCCGGCAATGTCCCCGGACGGGATATAAGGTGGATTGGATACGATCAGGTCAAAAGTCATGCTGTCGACGGGCTCGAATAAAGATCCCTTCGAGAATCTGACCGTCACGGAGTTATTATCGGCGTTTTTCCCGGCAATTTCCAACGCTTCATCGGACGTATCCACTCCGAACACTTCCGCCCCTGGAAGGGCTTTGGCAAGGGCAATGGCTATGCATCCGCTTCCGACGCCGATATCCAGTATCCGCCGCGCATCCGGGCTAACCCTGACTGCCTCTTCGACCAGAGTCTCCGTGTCATGGCGAGGGATCAGGACCGCCGGAGAAACATGAATTTCAAGACCCATGAATTCCTGGGTGCCAAGGATATACTGGAGCGGTTCCCTTTTTGCCCGCCTGGCGACCATTTCCCGGAAAGGAGCAAGCTCTTCCGAAGACAGGGGCTTGTCAAAATTGATATAGAGTCCGACCCGGTCCAGGCCGAGGGCGGCGCAAAGCATCCACTCGGTTTCGAGCCTGGAATTCTCGACTCCTTTTCCCGCCAGATACTCCCTCGTCCAGTTGAGGACTTTCAATAAAGTCCAAGTTTCCTGCTCTTTTCTCATATTCGAACCGGGCAAAAAGGAACGTGTAAATGAAACCCTCGCTTCTTCTAACTTTTGACTTCTGACTTCGCTTTACGCCGCTTCGCTCTGTGCCTTCAACGCCTCCATCTGGTAATAGGTGCGCAGTGCGTCCACTATTTCGCCTATGTCCCCGGCCATGATCGAGTCGAGACGATAAAGGGTGAGGCCGATCCGATGGTCTGTCATCCTTCCCTGCGGGAAATTGTATGTTCGTATCCTCTCGCTCCTGTCACCGCTCCCCACCTGTTGTTTCCTGTCGGCGGCCATTTTTGCGTTCTGCTCGGTGACCATGACGTCAAGGATTCTGGATTTCAGTACCTTCATGGCCTTGGCCCGGTTCTTGATCTGGCTGCGTTCCTCCTGACAGGCAACCACGATCCCTGTGGGAAGGTGGGTTATACGGACAGCCGAATCGGTGGTGTTGACATGCTGTCCGCCGGCGCCGGAAGAGCGGTACACATCTATCTTCAGGTCGGACGGGTTGATATCCACGTCCACGTCCTCCGCTTCGGGAAGGACAGCAACCGTGCATGCGCTGGTGTGAATTCTCCCCTGTGCCTCGGTATCAGGGACCCGTTGGACCCGGTGCGTGCCGGATTCGTATTTCAGCTTGGCGTAAACGCCCTGGCCCTCAACCAATGCAATTATTTCCTTATAGCCGCCGAGGTCGGATTCGGAGGCTGAAATTATCTCGGATTTCCAACGGCTGGTTTCGGCAAAGCGGCTGTACATTCTGAACAGGTCCGCGGCGAAAAGGGCCGCCTCCTCGCCGCCCGTTCCGGCCCGGATTTCCAGGATCACGCTGCGATCGTCATTTGGGTCCTTGGGAAGAAGAAGCACTTTGATGTCCCCTTCCAACTCCGCTTTCCTGGTTTCCAGCTGTTCGATTTCGGTTTCCGCCATTTCCCGGATCTCGGCGTCCGATTCCGTCAGAAGACTCCTGTTGTCTTCGATTTCGGCCACAACTTTCCGGTAATCGCGATAGACTGCAACCAGCGGTGAAAGCTCCGCGTGCTCCTTGTTCAGCTTTCTGAATTCCGTCTGATTGGACAGCACCGCCGGGTCGGCCAGAAGCGCCTCCAGCTCCTCATGTCGTCTTGCCAGTTCTTCGATTTTGTCAAACATTCAATATTCCCTGAATCCTTCTTTATGGAAAACTATAACCTGAATTTTCATTCGGGCGAAATTGCCAAATCCGGCATGGCTCAGACGACCAGACGGTCGTCCTTGTGCCCGCCGTTCACCTCCAGGGCCTCCTCCATGGATCGGATCGCCACTTCCAGTTGGCTCTCGTCGGGCTCTCGGGTGGTAAGCCTCTGCAGGGCCAGTCCCGGAGCGATCAGCATTCTGACCAGCAAGGACGTTTCGTTTTTTGCGCTCCATTTCAGAAATTCGTAGGAAACACCCGCGATTATGGGCAGGAGCACGATCCGCGCCCCCCCCTTCATGTAGAACGGCCATGGTTTTGGTATCAACGAAAACACGAAAATGCTTACCAGCATTACTATCAGAAGGAAGCTGGTGCCGCAGCGTGGGTGAAGACGGCTGAATTTTCTGACATTGTCGACGGTCAGCTGTTCGCCCGCCTCAAAAGTGAAAATTGATTTGTGTTCCGCGCCGTGATACTGGAAAACACGCTGTATGTCTTTCATTCTGGAAATGGAATATATATACAGGAGGAATACGACAACCCGTATGACGCCGTCCACGAGGTTGAAAACGATGTTCGAGGCGCCGATGAAAGGCACAAGCAGTTTGGTCAGATATAACGGCAGGATAAAAAAGAGCGCGATTCCGAACAAAAGGGCGACCGCAATCGTACCCCCCATCAGCGCCGGGTTCATCTCCTGTTTTCCCTTTTCAGCCCCGTCTTCCGCGATCGACTCATTGGCGGAAAAATTCAGGGCTTTCATTCCGGTGACAAGCGAGGAAAAAAGGGCCACGGCGCCGCGAATTACGGGAATCTTGACGACAGGGAACCTTTCCCCGAGCGGGACGACAAGCTCCTTCCTGACCACGATCTCGCCGGAGGGACGCCTGACCGCAACCGCCACGGAGCGGGGCGCGCGCATCATCACCCCTTCTATCACAGCTTGTCCGCCTATATTAATTTTCGCCATTTCGACCTCATTCGGGTTCTCTTTTGCCCACAAAGTGAGCGGAAGCGCTCGCCGAAAAAAAAACCGGCCTATAAATTTTTAAAGAAATTCCTTATTTCGGACACCTTGCCGCAGGTCATTTGACCTTCGGGACAGGGCCCCGCCAGGCATCCCGGTCCGGAGTCCATGAAAATCGTGGGAGCAACCACTTTAACGAGCTTAAGCATCTCCAGAGCCATGGCGCGTATTTCCCATTGCGCGCGCTCGCAGCAGCGCAAACGGAAAAAATGGATCAGCTCCCTTGCGTTCATGGTAACCATGATCTTGGTTTCCGTAGCATTCGGCAGGATATACCGCGCATCCTCGGCAGGAATTCCGGATTCCACCATCTCGGCGTAAAACTCGTGTATGGAATGCAGCTGCGCTTCAAAACGCACCCTTATCCCGGGGTCAGCGGCGATGCTGGGAGGAATGACGGCGTCAAACCTGTCCTTGTGCGAAACATATCTCTGGGATTGCTGGGAAAAAGAGGCAAGCCTGTGGCGCACCAGCTGGTGAGAGGTCACCCTGGAAATTCCCTCGATGCCGAAGGTAAACGACGCATGCTCCAGCACCGACTGGTGTCCAAGGGACATAATCTTTTCCAGAAATTTTTTGACGTCGCTTCCCGAAAGCTTGTCCTGAAGCGCGTCTATGGAAACCGGGGAATAACAGAGCCGGGCAGCCAGGGCGACGGCGTGTTCGGGATTGGGGGTATGGCAGATAAGTTTTACCAACATGGCATCCTTGCAATTATCAATTCGTCTGGAAACAGCCTGCAACATTAACGCGGGGCATTTACAACACCCCGGCCATCCTGGAACGAACGGATGACGCCGCCTGAAACAGATAAGGGGATTTCGCCATGGACAAAATCCCCTTTCTTTGCGTCCGCAAGCCCGGAGCTCTTTTACATGCCGTATCTTTTCTTGAACCTCTCGACACGACCGGCGGTGTCAATAAGCTTCTGCTTGCCGGTAAAGAAAGGGTGACAGGCGGAACAAATTTCAGTCGTAATTTCGGATTTGGTGGAACGGGTCTGGAACGTATTGCCGCACAGGCATTTTACCGTAACCTCGTTATACTTGGGATGAAGCCCTTCTTTCATATCTTTCCTCCTTGCACAGCTCGCACTGCCAACTCTTCTGATTCACTATCTTAAAGGCCAAAACTAACACTTTTGCCCTTTTTTATCAAGAGTTTTTTCACTTGCTCATGGCATCGAGAAAATTCTGATTGGTCTTTGTTTCCGCCAGCTTGCTGATCAGGAATTCCATGCTGTCCACAACGTTCATCGGATGCAGGACCTTGCGCAGAATCCAGATGCGGTTGAGCGCGGCCTTGTCAATGAGCAGCTCCTCCTTCCTGGTTCCGGACTTGTTCATGTCAATTGCCGGGAAGACCCGCTTCTCGACCAGCTTGCGGTCCAGATGAAGCTCCATATTGCCAGTTCCCTTGAACTCCTCGAAAATGACTTCATCCATTTTGCTTCCCGTATCGATCAGGGCGGTCGCGATAATTGTAAGGGACCCGCCTTCCTCGATATTCCGGGCCGCTCCGAAGAAACGCTTCGGCTTGTGCAGGGCATTGGAATCCACACCGCCCGACAGGACCTTGCCGGATGGTGGAATTACCGTATTGTAGGCACGCGCGAGGCGCGTGATGGAATCAAGCAGGATAACGACATCTCTTTTGTGCTCGACGAGCCTTTTCGCCTTTTCTATAACCATCTCGGCAACCTGGATGTGACGGGCCGCCGGTTCGTCGAATGTTGATGACACGACTTCGCCTTTCACTGAGCGCTGCATATCGGTAACCTCTTCGGGTCTTTCGTCGATGAGAAGAACGATAAGAAACACTTCGGGGTGATTGGAAGCGATGGAGTTGGCAATATTTTGCAGGAGCATTGTCTTGCCGGTACGGGGCGGAGCTACTATAAGACCCCTTTGCCCTTTTCCGATGGGCGCGATGAGCTCCATGACCCTCATGGACATATTGTCCGGGGCAGTTTCCAGTTTGAGCTTCTCCATCGGGTAAAGGGGCGTCAGGTTGTCAAAAAGAACCTTGTCCCTTATGCCTTCCAGGGGTTCGTAATTGACCGTCTCCACTTTAAGGAGGGCAAAATACCTTTCCCCTTCCTTCGGAGGCCTGATCTGCCCGGAAACCGTATCGCCGGTCTGCAGGTTGAACCTGCGGATCTGGCTCGGGGAGACGTAAATGTCGTCGGGGCCGGGAAGATAGTTGTAATCGGGGGCGCGAAGGAAGCCGAAACCGTCGGGCAGGGTTTCAAGAACACCTTCCCCGAATATCATCCCGTTCTTTTCCGTCTGGGCGTTGAGTATGGCAAAAATCAGGTCCTGCTTGCGCAGGTGCGATGCCCCCTCGATGTGCAGATCTTTGGCAATCGTGGCCAGTTCGTTAATCTTCTTGCTTTTCAATTCCTGTAAATTCATCTTTTCTCCTGCTGAAAACGCGTAAAATCGCTTGGGCGGCTACCCATCACGAACCTGATGAGAATTTGCCCGGGACGTATTGGTTAAAATATTGATTATTCAATGCATAAAGGGGGATTATCCTGATTCAGTGAACGAAGTTTGTAAGCAAGCTAATAAAGCGGTTCAGAAGATTCCTATAAATTCCAGCACTATCGGCAATTCGAATATTTCGGTTTAACAGGGATTTGAAACCCGCCGCTTGACTGAGGTTTTTAAGTATTGGGATTAACGATAGGGAAACTGTTTGGCCTAATCGAGGATATCAAAACATATAAACTTCAATTTTCGTCTTGTCAACAGAATTTTCTTTAACGATATAGAACCTTAACAGTGGGCTTTTTCCAGGGGTGGAAACCTCTTTGTCAAAATGAACGTAAGGTTTTGAATTCTCATTTGAATGTCATTTTCACGGCATTCCCGGTGTTCATGTTCGGAAATTGATAGTAAATATTTTATCTCATTTCACTTCCCACCGCCACATCAAAAGTTTTATTTTCAAAAGAAAATCGGACCTTGTCCTTCATGATCTGTTCGACCCGTGCTCCTTCAATAGTAGTACCCTCATTCACAGGCATACCGTTAACTACCGCCAGTCTTTCCGAACTGTCCCTGTTCCAGGCGATCCCCGTTACCCGGAGAGCAGGCGGGGAATGAACATCCGGCGTATTCGCGGTAACGGGGGTATTTTTCTGAAGCATGCGGGAGCCCGGATCCGGCAATTGTTCATCGGAAGACATTTTTGCTACCTTCTTTTCCGAGAAACGGACCGGCGGTCTCGCCGGTAAAGGCGCGGCGACGGCGCGAACCGCTTCTTTCTTCTTGTAGGAATCCACTGCTGTCGCGGGCACGGGCGTGTCAACCGGATGTGCTGCACTTTCAGGGATGGCAGGTGCAGTAACCTGAACCTGCGCCCTCTTTCCACCGGCGTCAGATGCAACTTTTACGGGCGGGACCGGGGCATCCTCCCTGCCGGTCTGCTTGTGGCCGCCCGCCAGAAAATATGTCAGCAACGCGGCGACAATCGCAGAGCAGGCAACCGAGACCGGCAGAACCCACCCGGATTTCCGGTTTTCGTCGGGGCGGCTCCGGAGAATTCCCCTGGCGACATCCGTGCCGCCGTTCCTGCGGGCCGTCTTTTCTTCCTCAAGCTTTTTCAGGGCTTTCAGTATCGAGCTCATCCCCTGTATTCACCTTTTTCGTGCATGAGTCGCGGGACTGGATATTTGTTCCCTTCCCGATAAAGGAAAAGCAGCGTCTTTCCTCCCATCTTGCCGTCGGGATTAAGGCCTTTCGCCCTCTGGAATGCCTTGACCGCTTCGGTGGTTGTCTTGTCATAAACACCGGAACTGGCGCCATTGTAAAAACCCGCCTTTGCCAGCAATTTCTGCAGGCGGGCTATTTCAGGCCCTTTTGCGCCGACGGCCGGGAGAAAAGGAATATCCAGAAAGTTTTTCATAAAAACACAGGCCCTGCCAGTCCAGCAGTTCTCAAGCTCCCGGGCCGCGATTAAAGAGCGACCGGACAGCGGGGGATCAATGACCAACCGGTCGCCCTCCACTCCCGTAAGCGCGAGATAGCGCCTTCCGGACATGCCGGGAACCTTGAATTCGAGCATCGCGGGCAAATCGGCGTCCAAAAGAGTCTTGACATCCCCCTTCAGGAAAACCGGGAACAAGTCTCTCTTCCCGGCAAGCAAATCAATGTCGTTTAAAGGCTTTTCGCCGAGATACCCCTTGACTGGCAATACGTTCCAGATTTTTGCCAACGCATTGAAGGACTTCAGGAAACTGTCTTTTTCTCCCAAATCCGCAAACCCCTTCCTGATGCCTTCCGAACCGGCCGCCTGACCCTGGTCGGCGGACGCTATGGTTTCATGGGCGGCACCTCCCGGATGAAAGGGCCACAGGTG
This sequence comes from Geobacteraceae bacterium, assembly GCA_035686205.1. GTDB lineage: Bacteria > Desulfobacterota > Desulfuromonadia > Geobacterales > Geobacteraceae > CAIWTU01. The sequence continues at coordinate 1,891 of DASRZQ010000020.1, read as the reverse complement.
GGTCCGCTTCGTCAGAACAAATATCAGGAAAAGCGAAAGCAACGCGACCAGGCAAATCCCGCCTGCCCAAATCATAAATCTCCGCGGCCGGAGGCCGTTATTACGCCTGATTTCAGCGATTGCGACGTTTACGGTCCGTCGGGTGATCTCGCGGTAACCTTCCGCATAACCGACCAGCAACGCCCGGTCGCAGACAATGTTAATCAGTCGGGGGACTCCCCCGGAAAAACCGTGAATCCTTTTCAGGGCGGACGGGCCGAATCGCACGGTCAAGCCGTGACCGACCATACTCAGGCGATGCTTGATGTATTTTTTCGTATCGTCAAAATCCATGGGGCGCAGATGATACCGGACCGTAACCCGCTGCGAAAGCTGCCGAAGCTCCGGTTTTTCCAGCAATCTGCCCAGTTCCGGTTGTCCGGCCAGCACTATCTGGATCAGTTTGTCGTTTTCCGTTTCCAGGTTCGAAATCAGTCTTATCTGTTCGAGAACCGACGGTTCGAGGTTCTGCGACTCGTCTATCACAAGCACGACCGTATGGCCGGCGGCTTTCTCCCTGAGCAGGAAACTGCTCAGTTCCCCAAGGAGTTCGGCATTGCTCAATCCTTCCCCATGGATGCCGAATTCGCCGTTGATGCTCCGCAAAAGCTCGGTCGCCGACAGGCACGGATTGAAGATGAGAGCCGTTCTGTAAACATTTTCATCCAACTGGCCGAGAAGAGTGCGCAGAACCGTTGTTTTCCCGGTCCCGATCTCACCCGTAAACTCGATAAATCCGGCATGGTTGTCAATGCCGTACAACAGGTGGGCAAAGGCCTCCTGGTGAATTTTGCTCAGGAAGATGAAACGCGGGTTTGGCGTGACGGTGAATGGCTTTTCGCTGAATTCGTAATATTCACAATACATGCGGCATGCTCACAATTCCGGCAGGACGAGAATTCGTGGTTTTGTATCAATATTCCACAAAAACATTTGATTTTCAAGGGCGGATCGGTAAAACTTTCATATCGGCGGTGTATTGCCAATAAAAGTTTTTTCCGAAGCCACACATCCGTCCGGTTGTCGCTGAAAACGCATAAAATTAAACGGAGGAAATATGTCCGGGACATTTATTCTCGCCTTGTGCCTGGCAGTAGCGGCGGCGAACGCGGCAGGCACGAAAAAACTGCATCCTCTTCCCGCCAATGCCGTCATACTGGCATTCGGAGACAGCCTGACCTTCGGCACAGGCGCGGCTCCGGGCAAAAGCTATCCGGCCATTCTGGAAAAGCTCGTTTCCAGGAAAGTTATCAACGCGGGGATACCCGGTGAAACGACCGCCCGGGGGCTCGTCCGACTACCGGCGCTGCTGGACAAACACCGGCCGTCGCTGCTGATAATTTGCCACGGGGCAAACGACCTGATTCAGGGGCTGGGTGAGCGGCAGGCGGCCGACAACATCAAGGAGATGATACGTCTTGCCGGAAAACACGGGGCCCAGGTCCTGCTGGTAGGCGTCCCCTATCCGGGCAGATTCAACACGCAACCGCCGTTTTACGCAACGATCACCGGTGAATTCAACATCCCGTTCGCCCGCGACGCGCTATCGAAAGTACTTGTCGACCCGTCGCTGAAATCGGATATCATACATCCCAACGCCCGCGGTTACCGGATGATGGCTGAAGCAATAGCCGCTGTCCTGCGTGAAAACGGCGCTTTCTGAACATCCCTGGCGGCATCCCATGATTAATCTGCAATTCGCGCCGGTCTTGTCTCCGGAAATTACAGCCGAACATCTGGGCCGTCTGATCGTCCGCGGCGAAATCAGGGACCGTGATATGGACAGCCGCATCGCCCGCCTTGGCGACAGGTTCCGGATATGCTCTTCCACCTGCCCCCACGGCCTTTGGGC
>DASRZQ010000019.1:0-9326 GCA_035686205.1 Geobacteraceae bacterium | reverse complement strand
CGGACAAAACAGCAGTACGGCGGACGGCAGCGGCACTACGGTGGAATACATGCTGTCCGCAAGGATTTGATGGGCAGCTGACGTGGGGTGAAAACCGTCCCAGGAGAGATATTCCGCCGGATCTCCAGTAACGGTGCCTCCCGGTTCAACAAACGCGCTGTAGCAAGCTGTAGTTACATTGGTGAGCCCGTATTTGCCGGGATTATTATAGACATCGTCCACGAGCGCGAACGAGTCGAAACGCATCAGGTTGATGCCAGGGTGGCTTTGCTCGAAGCCGTTCAGTACGCCGTCAAGTATTGAATTATAAGACTGGGACAGCAGCGTTGCGTCCCAGTTGCGGGAGCCGCCTCCCGTTGCAATAGGTACTATCCCGAGATCGGGCAGGTTTGGCACGAGCAGGTTTTTTGCCCCGGAATTCGCGAGGGTTGCAACAGCGCTGCCCACGTCCGAAGCCGTTTTTGTCAGGGCATTAAAGACTTCTTGCTGGGTCAGAGCTGTGCCAGACGGAGGCATGAGAATGTCCTTGAGGTTATTAGCGCCGGCCCAGACTATAAAGAGCGCGTCCGGGTCGGCGGTAGTCTTGCGGGAATTGTTGTAAGCCGCAAGTTGATCCAGAAGGCTGAGCGCGCCATAGGATGACTGCGGATGAGAATCGGTCCGCGCCCCTCCGTAGGAGTAGTTGTTCCCCCCCGATAAAGAATTGCCGCTGGAAATTCCAAGTCTGGAAGAGAGATAGTCCACATAATTTTTGCCGTTCGTGAACCGGCCGTATGTTGTTCCGTCGGTATACTCAGGAGGCGGGGTGCTTCCGCCGGTTATGGCGTAGAAATTCCCCTGATCAGAGAGACTGTCGCCGAATACGTAAAGACTGTCATATGCCCAAGCCGCGCTGCCTCCGTGTGAAGCCAGAAGCAGGGTGCCGATGACGACGAGTGAAAAAATGTTCTTCATGCTGTTCTCCCCCTTAATATTTTGAGTTTATTGCCGGTCCAGCCCGCGATATCGTTGGCTTGCTGCAAACAAATCGGGATTAATGCATAAAGATTATTATTTGTCAATTAAATGTATGAAAAAATTGGGGCGGGAAGGCATTTTCTTTATGGAGCGATCCCGCAATAGATCTGAAATTCTTAGACGAACTTTGCCTTTGTTTGGGGATAGTTCCGTTTTTTTTGTTTAATTCAACGGAAAAAATAAGAGGACGTACGTGGAAAGCGATGACTGGGGAATACGGTTGTTTCCCGTCTTCCCCCAAAGGTGTGCTCAGGTGTGAGGGATATTGCCGAATCCGGGGGTATGCGCGTCAACCGGCTTCTTTCTGCAACAGCAGTTGATTTTGATGCTCCCTTCTCTTGTTGGCCAGGTATTCGCCCTTGTCAATCTCATATAACTGCCGGGGAAACCTGCCGGTCAGGTCGTACCAGCGGCTGATCCGCTTCTCGAACCCCTGCTCGCCGTGAAATTTGAGAGTATCCATGTAGGTCTCCAGCGCAAGATAATAACGGACGGCGTTTCGCTCCACGGCCCCCCTTATCCCGCCCTGGTAAACAGGCTCGCCGTATTTGCCGGTTGCGATTACGGTGAAGCCTTTCTTGTCACGGCCTATCGTTGCGAAATAGCTGTTGATTGCCATGCGGGCCATCTTTCCGTAGCTGAATGCGTAACTGAAATGAACCAATGTCCTGGTCCCGTCCAGCGGCGCTGCTTCGAGCTTTATCCGGTAGTCCCTGGTAAAAAACGGGCCGTCCTTGGCCGAAAGCGCAATGCACAGGTATCCCTCCCGTTGCGCGGCTACCTGGAACCTGAAATCCAGTTTAAATGCATCCCTGGGCGGCTGATAATATTTGCGTCCGCTGTACAGGGACAGAAGCCATTGACTGTCGATTCTGCGGCAGGTGCATGCCTTGACGTTAATGAGCAGGGAATTGATGTCGCACCAGTTTGCCGGCGACTGAAGGGAATCCCTGACAATGGCAAAAGGGTAATCGAGAATGCTGTAGATCTCGACTTGTGACGAACCGGCTTCTTCTTTGGATTCAAGATAAATCGGGATGCCGAATTGATTTTTCTCCAATCCTGCCTTGATGGCGGGATACCTGCCGACCAGCGCCCTTTCGCCGCCTGTTCCCGGTTCCGCGACCCGGGCGGAACCCCAGGGGATTGCCACGAATGAGACAATAATTACAATTAACGCTCCGATAAGCAGATGTTTCCTGATTGTCATGCAACTGATACCTTTACTTTCCTGTTTCTGGTAATTTACTACATCCGAAACTTGCTTGTATACATGTAATAACCAGTCGCAATCAAAAGATTTCAAAACATGTCATGTCGAATGAAGAGAGACATCTTTGATAAACGTGTTCAAGATTTCTCGCTGGAGCTCGAAATGACAATGGATTGAATGCAGCTTGGTATAAGAATCCCGGATACGTTTTTTTTATGACGATTCATAAGCGAAAAATATTTTTCTTGACACGGGATATCCGTATCGGCGAATATACGTTTCATGATTACCAGCGGCTATTTCACGTTTTTTGACTTTTCCTTTTGGTGCGGCTTTTATTTTAGGCCGTCTGCCCGGGAAAAGGCTCGATCCGTGAATAGCTGAAAAAAATCCGGAAGAACCGAAGCCGAGGGTGGACAGGAAACCGACCCCCGGCTTTTTTGTTTCGGAAATTAATATGCAACCAAAAAAGGCCGGGGGAAGATCCTCCGGCCTTTTGCGTTTCGGGACCATGAAAGGGGAAAGAAAGGATGATCATTGTCATGAAAGCGGGCGCCACGAAAAAGGACAAGGAAGAAGTGCTGAAGCGGATCCGGGAGCTTGGCTACAAACCGCACGTGATCCGCGGAACGACAAGGGACGTTGTCGGCGCGGTGGGCGACGAGAGGGGCAAGGAGGTGCTGCAGACACTGGAATCGATGCAGGGTGTCGAAAGCGTTGTCCCGATCCTGCAGCCGTACAAGCTTGCCTCGAAGGAAGTGAAAAAGGAGCCGAGCGTAATTCACGTCACGGATTCGGTGTCCATCGGAGGCAGGGAGATTGTCGTCATGGCGGGTCCATGTTCGGTGGAGAGCGGGGAGCAGATCGTCGAGACGGCGCTCGCCGTAAAGGAAGCCGGCGCGCAGATCCTCCGCGGCGGCGCGTTCAAGCCGCGCACCTCGCCATATTCCTTCCAGGGGCTTGAGGAGGAAGGCCTGAAGCTGCTGGCGAAAGCCAGGGAAGCGTCGGGGCTCCCCTTTGTCACGGAGGTGGTCAATCCCGAAACCGCCGAACTGGTTGCCGAGTATGCCGATATACTTCAGGTCGGCGCGCGCAATGCACAGAACTTCGCCCTGCTGAAGAAGCTGGGCCAGATGAGAAAACCGGTCCTGCTGAAGCGCGGCATGTCCATGACCATCCAGGAATTCCTCATGAGCGCGGAATATGTCATGAGCGAGGGAAACCAGTCGGTCATCCTCTGCGAACGCGGCATACGCACTTTCGAGACGGCGACCCGCAACACCCTCGATCTTTCCGCCATTCCGGTGCTCAAGGAGAGGACCCACCTGCCGGTCATCGCCGACCCGTCCCACGGAACGGGGAATTACCACTACGTGGCCGCCATGGCCTTCGCCGCTGTGGCGGCGGGCGCCGACGGTCTGATGATCGAGGTCCATCCTGACCCGGAACACGCCTCTTCCGACGGGCCCCAGTCGTTGAAGCCGAAAAAGTTCGCCCTGATGATGGAAAAGCTGCGCATGTTCGCCGAAGCGGCCGGACGGAAAATTTAACCTGAAAAAAGCAGTCTCTCGCCAAGCCGCCAAGAACGCCAAGAAAAGCTGGATAGTTATCCTCAATAGGTAATTCACCAAATCGGTGAAAGGCTCTTGGTTTCCAAGTATTTTAATTTCTTTGTGTCTTTGCGACTTTGCGTGAGTAAATGCCATTTTCAGTTTTAATTATATTTTTTGCTTGTTAAAAACTCTTGCCCGCGTCATCGAAGTCATGTATTGTTAGCAAAATTTCATAAAAGGAGTTTTGCCATGAATCATTTGACACGGTTGGTTGCGGTATTTTTCCTCATCATGATGGCGATTCCGGTTTCGGCGAGGGTTCATCGCGGGGAGCACAGGGACATCCAGACCGATGCGGGAAGCGGCCTGGGGGAAATTCTCGACCTGTGGCGGAACGGGGATTATGACGAACTCTGGCTGAGGACCAAATCGAAGAGCGGGCAATCAAAGGAGTCTTTCATAGGCAGGCTTGAATCGGCGGGCCGCAGGCCCGTCTGCTGCTGGGAAAAACTGCAGGATGTCACCGTTACCGCGGCGGATGACCGCAAGGCCACCGTGCAGGCAAAGGTCGGCCTGGAGGGAAACGGCCCTTCAATGGAATTCGTGACGAAAAGGTTCAAAATGGTGAATGAAGACGGCCTCTGGAAATTGTCCATGTCGGACATCCTGTCTCTCGCGGAAAACGGAAAGAAAAAGTACCGCAGGCATTACGGCCGAAAAAAACAAAATATCACCATCTACCCTCCGCCCTGAAAAGGCGGTTTTATACCCTTCCCGACATTTATGCGCGGCGGAATCCCGGCGGCTTTATTTCACGCGGTCTTCCGCTTTTGCTCAATCCATTCCAGAACGGCGTTGATGTCTTTCTGTTCAGGGTAATCCTGCGAGACCTCCGCCGGGATAGCCCCCTCGATGATCGCCCTGCGAAAGTAATGCCTTGCCGTCTCATAACCGGGAACGTTCAGACGTTTTATCATCTTTATTACTTCCACGGCCGGAAACTCACCGTTCCCGATAAATGAAAGCAGCCGCATAAGGCCGTCGGGACCGAGAAATTCCGAAAGGGGGCGGCTTTCAGCCGTACCCTCGGGTGCAAGAAATTCTTCGCGAAGATCGAAAGTGCATCCTTTTGTTTTGTATTTAATCCTTGTCAGCGGGCTCGCGGATTTAATGTGAACGAGTCGGAGATTAACGCATCTGCGAATGCCATGTTCGTCATTGGGGATGTACCACTCTATCAGGCCTTGCTCGGGAGAAGTGATCTTCTCGCCGCAGGTGTCGCATGTAAGTCCCATATCCATTGCCATCATAATTCCTTCTTTATTCGCATATATTGATACTACATGTCATAAGTATATCACTGATTCGAGCTGTTTTTTAATGATTTACCTTCTTCTGCCTCTCTCGCCGGAATTACCGCCTCCGGTGAACGGGAAAGGGCTTTCCCCGCCGGTGCCGCCGTGCGAAGGGACTTTCAATCACGCAGTCCGGCCCAGCCTTTCTCTCCCGTCGGGTACAGTTCCAGGATTATCCTGCCGCCGCGTTTAACGCCGTACACGCGCTCACCGCCGCCCCAGTTGCCCATGAACACTCCGACACCGTGCTCCGACGCCACCAGCGTTCCGGGTTGCGTCAACGGCAGTCTCGCCAAAAAACTTTCCAACCATCTGACCGTCGTTCCCATGATCCCGTCCTCCTGATTATATATCTTTTTATAAATATAGTCGGAATCATGTGCTGAAAAGTTACAATCATTTTTCCGCTCACAAAAACCCCCGGCGGCAAGCGCTGACGGGCTGAGTCCCTTGAAAACAGGGGATTACGGCCTCGTCCACGGGACAAGAGTGTCCGTGAAACTGATAAAAAACAGCTTCATGCACTCATTATTTTAAAAATTAAAAAAAATATGTAACCACCGGCATGGATATCCCGTCTTCCATGACAAAAGACAAACTTTTCAGGAGGATGAAAATGAAAAAGACCATCAGACTTATTGCGGTGCTTGCCGGCTTGGCTTCGGCCACGGCCTTCGGCGCTAATTTCGCCCAGGCCGATGAAGGCAGGGAATGTTGCCACCATGAAATGAAAGACTGCCACCACGGGCATCACTTCATGCACAAGCGTTTCGAGAAAATGGCGGCAAAACTGGGGCTTTCCGAGCAGCAGAAGGTGAAAATCAAGGAAATCTTCAAGCAGAACCGTGAACAGGCCAAACCGATCTTCGCCAGGCTCATGACCGAGAAGCGCAACATGAGGGCTCTTGTCCAGGCCGACAAGACCGATGAAGCGGCCATCCGCGCCCAGGCGGCGAAAATTGGCGCCGTCGAAGGCGACCTGGCAATCCAGCACGCCCGCATGGCCAAGCAGATCCGCGCAATCCTGACCCCCCAGCAGATCGAGAAGTTCAAGGCGATGCAGAAGGAACGGGAGCAGAGATTCGAAAAGTTCCGCGAACATCACGGCAAAGGGATGGAAAAGACGGAAACTGCCAAATAGTTTCCTCATTTGCCAGGCGGTAACATGAAAGCCCCACGAACGTCATGCAGTACGGCGTTCATGGGGCTTTTTCATTTCGTGCGGGGTTGCGCGGGAAACCAAGCCGGTTTGCGTTAATTTTTCAAATTGTTTACCGGCTTGTGGTATCATGGGCAAGCGAACAGCAGGCTAGTCAAATTTGCGGGGAAATATCCATGAGCTTCGAGCTTTGGCGCCAGGACGACAACGGCAACCGTTTCCTGGTGGACACTTACGACACCCGCCCGGCCGCGGAAAAGCGGCTGGCCGAGCTGACGCGGGTCCCGCACAAGCAGATATACTGGATTGAGGAGCAGACGCGGGAAGTTAGGGACGAGAAGATTCAATGCAAATAAGATCTTGGTTCTACTGTCTGACGCCGGCTTGTCCGGTTCAGGAGGTGTGCGACTATGAGTGAAAAACGAAATGATGCGGCAAAATCAATCCGCGAAGAGATTGCACGTTTTGTCCTGGAAAGCCCGGCCAACCGGTTCCCCGGAAACGGGGGGCCGTATTTCGAAGCGCCGCTGGTCGGGTTCGCTTCCGCGGTTGATCCGCTGTTCGACCGGTACAAGAGCATAATCGGCGAATATCACCTTACGCCTTCACAACTTATGGAGTCTGCTTTCGATTCCTGGGCGGGCGGGGAGGGGACGGTCATATGCTGGATTCTGCCCATAGCGGCGTCAACTTTGGCAAGCAACCGCGGACAAAAGCGCTGGCCCTCGCGCGAATGGGCGTATACCCGCGCCTACGGCGAGGCGTTCAACAACCGGCTCCGGGAGAATATGGCAAGATTCCTTGCGGACATGGGCCGGCGGGCCATGGCTCCGCTTCTGGACAAGGCGTGGCGTGTCGTGGAGACCGACGCCGGCCCCTCGTCCAACTGGTCGGAGCGGCATGCGGCCTTTGCCGCCGGGCTCGGCACCTTCAGCCTCAATGACGGTTTCATCACGGAAAAGGGGATGGCGCACCGCTGCGGCAGCGTGATTACCGACCTCGTGCTGCCCCCGACGCCCCGCCCGTACGAAGGCAGGGCGGAATACTGCCTCTTCCATCGCGACGGTACGTGCGGCGCCTGCATCGCCAGGTGTCCGGCCGACGCCATTTCCAGGGACGGGCACGACAAGAAGAAATGCTATTTCTATTCGTACAAGGAAATTACCACCGCGGTTGGCAAAGAGTACGGCGTCGACGCCATCGGCTGCGGGCTCTGCCAGACCGGCGTGCCGTGCGAGTCGGCAATACCGGCTGGGAAACGGAAAAGCTGAAATTCGATACCGCGGGACCCACAGAGCCGCATCACGGCCCGTAAGGTATCCAGGTACGGAAGAAGTTCTCGTTCGGGGGCCTGATGATGCGCAGTTCCCTGACGGCGATTACCGGATATGAAGACTCCACTCCTTCGATAACCGTGGCTTTCTTCCCCATGACTTCCCCGGCCATGCTCACCAGCAGTCCCGTGCCGCATATCGATTCCGCCAGCTTCTCGGGCACGATCGCCAGAAAACGCCCCCCTGAACCCGATGCCTCATCCGGCATCTCCCGCCCGTCGAGCCTGTACTGCTCCACTTCCAGCATGGTTCCATGGGGAGTCTGCGTTATCTCCTTGATGACCCCGCCCAAAATTACAATTTTCCCGCGGTAGGCATCCGGATTCTCCTTCAGTTTGTCGAAGGTAATATTCCGGTCGGCAAGCGCCAGAGCCCTTTTGCTCAGGTTATGGGCACAGCCGCCCAATAGCAGAAGCAATGGAAGCATGATGATGAACGATTTTCTCATGGCCACCTCCCGGCTTTGCCTGATCTCAATTGTATGCTGATGACGGGCAAAGTCCATTGAAAAATGCCGGAGTGAAGTGTAGTCTAATTTACAGTGACTACTTTTTTCCCGATGCCTGAAAAACAGAAGGCAAGGAGGATTATCATGACAAAAGCTGTTCCCGCAGAGTTTCACAGTGTTACGCCGATATTCATGTTCAAGGATGCCAGAAAAGCGATTGAATTCTATAAACGGGCCTTTGGCGCGCAGGAGCGCTACGCCATGCCGGGGCCTGATGGCAAAGGAGTGATGCATGCCGAGGTCCGGATTGGCGACTCGATTATCATGATGAGCGAGGAAAATCCGCAGCAGCCCTGTAAAAGCGCGGAGACAATCGGCAGCTCTCCCGTCAGCTTTTACATTTATCTGGATGACGTCGACGAGGCTTTCAAGACTGCGCTTGCGGCGGGCGCCAAGGCCCTGATGCCGGTACAGGACATGTTCTGGGGAGACCGTGCCGGAATGGTCCAAGACCCCTTCGGTTACAGCTGGTGGCTGGCCACTCACACCAGGGATCTTACGCCGGAAGAAATTACGGAAGGCGCCCGGGCCGCTTTCGCACAGATGGAAAAGAAATAAAACGCCTGCCTTATCATTTCATTGCTTTTCATCGCAATCCGTCAGATTGTTGGGGAAAAAACAAGGGGCAAATTCCAAAATCAAATTGATTTTTGGAGCTTGCCCCTTCAATTTTTCAACGAAATTAATAAATACCGGGTCAGCATTTCCTTTTCCGGAAGATGATATTTGATGGCCAACCGGCGTTTAGAGCCTGGAACAGAGAGCATTTATGATTTCCGGAAAATGGATTCGGGTAAACGGTTGCTGAGTCACTATCTCTCAGATAATGTGTATTTTTAATGATAGTGTGTATTTTTAGTTGACGAAGTGCATTGACGAGGAGTAAATAAATCGAGCTAATTGTAAAAATTTAAATACCTGTCCGGGAGGCATGGAATGCCTTGACACAGAAATAACAGGTGATGATTAAGGGCCGTATCGATCAGTTTGCAGCTGACTGTGCGGCCTTTTTGCTTGAAAGGGAATCGGCGGAGGTGTTTGCCTACTGAAGGCTATAATCATCACGCCCCACTGAAACTGAGGCAGAAAGAGACCGGAGTTTCTTTAAGGGCATAGTTAATTTGTCGATTACTAGTTGAGAATATTTGTTGAAAAGGAAAGTTAATCAACAAATTAACAATGTTAGC
>DASRZQ010000018.1:0-10026 GCA_035686205.1 Geobacteraceae bacterium | reverse complement strand
TGGCGGTGACGGAGGCCATTTCGTAGAATTCCTCCGCGCTGATATCGCGGCCGCCAAGCCCGCCGATGAAGCTGTTCATTACATGTGGCGCGTCAAGATGGCCGTACAGTGCCGATGCCACTTCCGAGTGAAGCACTCCTCCCATGCCTATCGACAGGTTCTGGTCGATGACGGCCACTCCCTTTTTCCCGGCCAGTATCGACCGGACGCTGTCTCGCGGAAACGGTCGGAGCAGGACCGGCCTCATCAGGCCGACCGCCATCCCGGCCCGGCGCAGGGAGTCGACAGCGGCCCTGGCCTTGGTGGCAAAGGAGCCGATCATTACGAAGACCACTTCCGCATCGTCGGTCCGGTACGACTCGACCGCTTCGAATTTTCTGCCGAAAACACGGTTAAAATCCGAGGCGACTTCGTCGAATGCGGCTATGGCGTTCAATGCCGCAAGATGCATTTCGTACCGGAAATATGAATAGGGCGTGCCGCCGAGGACCGTCACTGCTTCGCTGACCGGCGCGCTTGCACGGAACCGGATATTTTCCGGATCGTACGGGGGCAGGAACCGGCCGACCGTTTCCGTGTCGGGAATCTCAACCGGCTCCCTGGTGAAGGAGAGGTGGAAGCCGTCCATGTTGACAATGACCGGCAGCCGGACCCGCTCGTGCTCAGCCAGGCGGTAGGCGACCAGGATGCCGTCTGCAATTTCCTGGCAGGTGGCGCAGTGGATCTGCAGGAAACCGCTGTCCCGCGCCGCGAGGATGTCGTTGTGGTCGGGTTCGAGGGTAATGGGGGAGGACAGGCCCCGCGAGACGTTGACCAGGACGAAAGGGGCTCTCCAGCCGGCCACGGTAAACAACATTTCCATCCCGTACAGCAGGCCCTGGCTGGATGTGGCGGTGAAGACGCGGACGCCGGTCGCTGCGGCGGCGCCAGCGGCGGTGATCATGGAATGTTCGGATTCCAGGGTGACCATGCGGCACTCCATCTCCCCGCTGTCGATCCACAAGGCGAGGGTTTCTATGATTTCCGTCTGCGGCGTGATGGGGAAGGCCGGTACGTATTCGGCTCCCGCCAGGCGGGCGCCCCAGGCGGCGGCGCTGTTTCCGGTCAACATGGCGCGCTTCATTTTGTGTCTCCCTGCGGAATTATCCTCATCATAACGCCCCCGGCCCCCTCTTGTCTTAAGAGGGGGAGATAATCTTTCGTTGCCGGTATCGCGACCTCATTACATCATGCGTCCCTCCCTTTAGTTTAAGGGGAGGACAGGAGGGGTTATAATCATCTTACCGAATTGACGCAATACCCCTGACATCATTTTTCCCCATGTTCCGGTTTCGACCGGATGGCGTGGGACGGGCACTGGGCCATGCATATCAGGCACCCCTTGCAGTGGTCGTAATCGATATGCGGATAACCTTCCTCATCCAGCGTTATGCCGCCTTCCGGACAATAGGTGCTGCACAGCCAGCACCGGCTGCACAGGCTGTGGTCGATGACCGGGCGGGCGGTCCGCCACAGGCCGGTCTTCACCACCTCACTGGTTGTCGGGGCAAATACGGCGGGTGCGGATGTCCTGGCATCGTCGAAGGGGAGATCGACCCAGTCGGGCTTCCGGTAGCCGGCGGCGGATATCGCTCCGCCCGGAACCACGCATCCCGCCTGTGGGACCATATGGTCGTAGGATTCCAGGGCAATGGCCAGGTTCCTGGCTATGACGGTGTCCCCCAAGTGGAATAGCTCGTCGCGGATGGCCTGTTCGAGCGAGGAGCGGGAAATGACGCCCACAAGCCGCGCGGCGGCGCCGGCGCAAGAGACTCCGGTATACCTGAGCTGAAGGGTATCCTCCACTCCTCCGCCGGTGGGTAAAGTGAATACCGGACCGGTAACGGCAAGCCGTTCTTTCCACGCATCCGGGTTTTCGCTGCTGTGGATCAACAAAACCGTGCGGATGCTGACCCCGTGCATCACTTCCGCCGCGGGCACCATGACGAGGGTTTCGTCGGCAATTATAACCAGGTCGGGGTGGTGGATCATCCCGCGCTCGTTGACCGGTTCCCGCGAAGCGCGGACGAAGGCGAAAATCGGGGCGCCGCGGCGCTCGGCTCCGTACCTGGGCGCATCCTGCACCTGAAAACCTTCCAGGAAAAACGCCGTGCCGAGAATCCGGCCGGCCGTTTTCATCCCCTGTCCGCCGCGCCCGTGGAAGCGGATGCGGTAAACTGGCGCCGGTTCGCTTTTGTTTGACACGCGGGATCACCTCCCTGTGTAAGCATAAAAAACAATTTCTCGCAAAGGCGCAAAGCCGCGAAGTAAAACCGGAGTCGATAGGGTTGAAAAAACTCTGACTCTTGCGAGATCTGACTCAACAACAAATGTTACGAGGTACTAGTCTGCAAAATTTGATCTCCTTTGCGACTTTGCGCCTTTGCGTGAGTGAGGGTCTTATTCAAAAATACAGCAAATCAATCCCGCACCACGAACCTCTCATCGAGTTCCTTCAGTTTCCGGGTAATGCCGGTGTACTCAAGCTCTGTCATGGGCAGCATCGCCGCACCGAAGAACCCCTGGCGCCTCATTTCCAGCGCTTTCCCCGCGATGTCGTCACGTATCTTGTCCCAGAAGGGGTGGTCGAAGGCGTCCAGCGGCTCGGTCAGTTTCCCCTGGTGGACGCAAAACGCCGCGCAGCTCACCTGCGGAGGCCCGTCGAAATAGCTGATCCCGGTGTTGAGGCGAACCGGCATCAGCGGCATCTGGTGGGAACCCCGCATGCTGCCCGCCACGAAATGGCCGATGGCGTAAGGGGCCAGGATCTCGCCGGTGGCGGGGAAGTTGAGCTGGACCCTGACCAGCATCACCGGGTCATCCTTGCCGGTATACTTGCCGGCGATGTTGTGCAGGCGTGTCGTGGAGACGGAAACCGCCTGTTCGCCGGTCTGGCGCGACCAGATGGATTCGATGACGAAGCGCTCGGGATCCCTTAACAGCGCGGCGATATCGTAAAGCTCCTCGGGCGCGTTAAGTTCGATGATGCGGTCGCCCATGGTATAGCCGACATCCATGATGACGAATTTGAAACCCTTCGCCATGGAAGGGGCGAGAATGAGCCCCGGCGTGTACATTGGGTCGGCGAAGGCAAGATAGAGCGGCAGGTTGTAAGCGCCGGGGTCGGTCTTGTCCGCGGCGAAAAAGAGAAACGGTTCGTTCGGCCGCTCCTCGGTTTCCAGTTCGGTGACGGCGGGTCCCATTCCCTTGACGTTGCCGGAAAACGCGTCCTTCAGCAGGTCCTGCCCGGCTCCATAAAGGCCCTGTTTCCTGGCGGTTTCCGTCCCGGCGACAAAGGCGTCCCAGGCCAGCTTGTGTATCTCTTCGTTTCCGCGGCCCTGCCTGTGGGTCATCAGAATGGCGATATCGTCTCCCGTGTGACTGAAATAGCTGTCAATAACCAGCCCTTCCCCGAACTGGTGCACATATTCACGGACCGTTTCCACCACCTTCAGGGAAGGAGCGATGTGGCCGCCGATCGAGCCTATGTCCGCCTTGATTACGCTTAGTGTTAATTTCATATCCGTATTCCTTTCAAATTTATTGGTTGTCCGGATACAAATGGCATCTCCCTGGAGAAGCAGTATTCATTTTAATTTTACCATCTTCCCCCGTATTTTCTGTTTTAATGCATTCTTAATGCATATTGCCCGTTTATTAACGCCATTTTTACGCAGACTTGGATAACCTTATAACCAGAGAAAGAAGGTGAAAGTGAAAATGAAATGGGCGGAATTTATGAAAATTTATTACTTCGATGAGTTAACGGGAATTTACCAGGGTGAAGGCTTTGCGGACGAAGCACCATTGAGGCGCGGCGTGTTCAGAATCCCCGAAAATGCAACGACAGTCGCACCGCCGGCTTACAAACCTGGGCGGGAGGCGCCGTACTTCGATCCGTACAAGAAAACCTGGGAGCTCCGTCTTCTGCATCATAGCACAGACAGGAGAAACGGGTGTTTTGATTTGAGTAATGGAGGGAGTTTATGAAACTCGTAAGAGCTGTAATAAAAGCTGTAAAACTCGGCGAGGTCAAGGCTGCCCTGAGGAAAACGGGCGTCAGGCTGTTGAAGGAAGATGCAATTGTTATCCACGGGCGAAATAAGGGGGAGACGATTTTCATGCGGGGCGCGGGTCGCATGGTAGACTTTATCGAAAAAGTAAAACTTGAGATTGCCGTTCCCGACGAACTGGTGGGAAAGATTGTCGAGATCATCGGCAGTGCCGCCATGACGGGGCGGGCGGGTGACTGCCGGTTCCAGATCCTGCCGCTGGTCGGAACAATATGAACAACGTTGGAGAGGACAGTTGCCAAAGCGAAGGATTTAAATTTTCATATCCAGGTTTCCGCGGCAAAATGGTTATTCGAATACTCCGTGAAAGAAGATAATTACAATGGAAAAATTTACGCTGGATGACGCTCATATGGTGGGCGACGACTTGCTGGACTCCCAGCACAAGGTAATATTGAGCTACATGGCCAAGTTGTACAAGTATCTGTTGGCCGGAGAGAAAGAAAAGGATTTGTTCAGGCTGGTGGAAAATCTGGATATGTACTGCAGGATGCATTTTCTGGACGAGGAAGAGCTGCTGGAGGAGATAGGTTTCCCGGAAACAGCCGCCCACAAGGCGCAGCATGCGTTATTCGTGACCCATCTGGAAAATTTCACGGGAAGATACGAAGAGCAGAACATCACAAAAAACATCGACGATCTTGTTTTCCTGAAAGGCTGGTTCCTCGAGCACATTAAGGAATTAGATAAAAAATACGCCGATTTCAAAAAACATCTGGATAAGTTGGCCGGCAAATCCGGGTAGTAATTTTCAGTTGTATTCCCGGAAATAGTGCTTTTATTTCATCGTACCATCAGTAACCTCCGGTTAATATTGATCCAATGTGGTGTTTAAAATGCGGTAAAATTACTGTATTCGTACCAAACTATTAATCCCATAAGGAAGCTTATGACAAATCGCCTCCGTAAGAATAAAATTATAAATTACCTGTTGTTTTCAATATTTTTTATGCCAATATTTTGTTATGCGACGAGTTATCAGCCACTGGGTGAATACCAGGTCAAGTGGTGCATCGAAAATGGAGGAGCAGTTGATTATATTAACTTAGATGGTAAAAAAAATATCGCTTGTATTATAGAACCTTATGTTATCGATGTTGTCTATGCGAACCAATGGAAAGAAGCAATAGGGCAGGCTTTATATTATGGTGCTGTCACTGGTAAGAATCCTGGGGTTGCTCTGATAATGCAGAATTCAACTGAAGACAAAAAGCATCTTGAAAGCCTTAGACTCGTAGCTGACAGATATAATATTAAAATTTGGGAAATAAGATGAGATGTAGATTTGCCGGCCTTTCCACGGCCGTGGATGATCAGTTCGCTTTCCATTACGTCATCGATCCCCATATCCAGTAATGCGCTTTTTACTTCGTCCAGAACGGCCGGTTTGATTATGGCTTCTACCAGCTTCATGATTTTTCTCCTTTTGATACTTTTTCAGACTCGACCGGAAACTTTTACCCTCCGCTACCGCACATATGCGGCCAATTCAATGAAACACACACCCACCGATACTGCGCTCAAAAACCAGGTTACCAGAAAAACTGCCGCGAATTTCACTGTAGGGTTCCTCCTCATCTTCTTTGATTAAGAGTTTGGTTGCCCCTCCTGGAAATTATCCATCAACATTTGACTGATCATTAACATAGCTCTTTTCACCTAAAGAAGGCGTTAAAAAGAGGTTGAAAAGCATTAAGAAGGCATAAATATGTCAAAAAGATTAAGCCGATAAAGGTGCATTTTAGAAGGCATTTTCGATCTTTATGCTTTCTTAACCTGTTTTCCATGTTTTTTAACACCTTCTTTACCTCGTATGAGATAGGATTATCCGCGTGAAGTGAGAGTCTAGTTAGTGTTGTGGCCGACAATGGAGCCGGGCGATGCTAACTGGAGCTCAGGCAATGGCGCCCGGCGATTATCGATTATCAAATCCGCCGGGCGTCCTTTTTTTGCTCTTCTGAGTAAGGATATGGAAAATAACCGGAAATGATGTGAACAGTGCTGTGCCGAATCTGGCAGAAGGGAGTGAAAAGACATTAGAATATAGATCAGAGAAGAATGAAAGAATTTGCACTCAAGAATTGAAAAAACACAACAGTAATAATAAAGGAATAAATATGCGAAGCATTATTGTACTGGTTTTAATTATGTTTCTTGGCGGTTATTATCTGCATCTTGAAAATTTCGAAAAAATAAATACTGCAAATATAAATCATAACTATTATTCACAAACAAGTGATCATAATCTATTCGCCATAGTGCGGGCAAATAGCGCAGCTATCAATAACACATATAATATGGATTTGCCAGCTTCATATGTTTATAAGACAAAATCAACAAATTACTACAATCAAGTTGTTTACAATGTGAATAACTATTTTTACATGACGGAGTTTGGCATCAATGAACCCTACATCGAGTACAGGTATGTCACGTATAAAAAATTCACTCTTCCATTGAGAGAAGTAAAATCAACTCCGGGATTCTTCCCGGTAACATTCAATAAGAGTTTGCTGTCGCAAACTGACCCGTATCACCTGCTTTTGCTCTGAAATAGATGCATTTTTAAACCTGAACTCGGATTTCAGGTACATTGGCTTTGGCTGGTTCAATAAACTCGAAAAGAAGGAGAAAAACAAATGTTCAAGGTCTTTGCGATGGTTTTCCTGTTGGGCGTCGGCAGTTTTGGATTGGTATTAGTAAAGAACACAATCGTATTTTTTGTGAACCTTGTTTTGGACTCCATTAAAATGAGCAAGGAAACAGGAAGGATAGCATCGCCGGAAGTGAAGGAAACCATTTATAAAGAATTTTTTGAAAAAGCATCATGGTTGCCGCGACGGCTCGGCAAATTGTTTTGCTTGCGACATCCCTACGCTGAAAAAAAATATCAACAAAAGTATAAATTACCGGCACATCGCCGCGCGGAGAAACCATTAGGAAGTGCCGGTTTATGAATTAACATCTTCTTAATGCTTTTCACGCTCATTTTAACGCCGTTTTTAGGTCGAAAGGGCTATGGTAACGGTCAGTCCCGAACGCTAATGGATTTGATTGAAAATAAGGGGGGAACGTGACAATGGGAAAAGCATCGAGAACTCTGATTTTGCCGGCAATCGTTTGCATTCTGTCGAGTTCGGCCGTTCTTCATGCGGTGACCTATCCGTTTCCGGTAAAAGAACCTTCCTATTGGAACGAAAACACCGTCATGCGGCCTGGAGCCAAGGTCTATTTGTTTTTCAGCGGATCGACAGATAAAAAGTCGGCGCCGGGGGTCAACGACATACTTGCGGTTTTCAGGGAATATCCTCGGGATATTTCCTCCGAAACCGTTCAGGTCGGCAAAGTCAGGATTACATCGTTGCTGGGGGAACACTACCTGGCAGGCGAGGTAATCGGAGGGGAAATACAACCCGGAAACATTGCCATGAAGGGGAATGTCGCCTGTTACATCCTGTCACTGAGAAGAGTCGATTACTAGCTATTCTTTTAAAATGAAGACAGAAAGAGACATATTAAAGGAGAAAACCATGGCACAGTTGGAAACAATACTAAACCGTTCAGCCAGGATCAGGCCAAGAAGGGGGAAGAAAATGCCATCCGCGGGGGAAAAGAAAAGATACGCCCTTACCCTTAATGTGGAGAATTTTGAAACTTTCAAAACTCTCTTGCGCGAATTCGGCCTTCCGAAAGGCTATGAATCACTGACAATCGACATGTTTATCCAGGGCTTGAATGAAAATGTCCAGCCGGTTCTGCAAAAAATGCGGGAAAGAGGAAAAACTCCAACCCCGGCTGACTGGTTCAAAATAGTGGGCGGAATCGTGGAAAAACTCGAAGAGTAGGGTGAAATAAGGTGAAGCGGGCATTTTCACAGCCGGCGGGCCTGGGGGAGTTAACTCAGGTTCGTTTTTTTTGTGTGATGTAATAAATGCGAAAGCCATTAAAAGGAGAGAAGAGATGAAAAAGACAATGAAGACTATTACAATGGCGCTGTCGATTGTTACGGCAACCTGCGGGGCTGCCCTGGCCACGCCGTCCACCCAGATCTGGATTCCGTCCACGGATATCCAGCCTTACAAAACGATTCACCTCAATTTCGACAGCTATATCAGGACGTCCAAGCAGGGAGCCGGCTCGGTCACCGGCAACGTCATCGACGTGGGGCCGACGTTCGGTATCCTTCCGTTCGAAAAGATCCAGGCGGAAATAGGGTTTGATTATATCGATGCCGGTTCGAGCGTCGGCGCCGACACCCACCCGTTTTACCTGAACGCCAAGGTGGGCACACCCGAGGATTCCATCATCAAGTTTTCGCCGGCTATCGCGGTGGGTATCTATAACGTGGGAACGAAGTTTCACGTGTCGGATCCCGTTCACCCCGACGCGACAAAGCAGGACATAGTCTACGGGCTGGTGGCAAGGACGTTGCCGGTGGTGGGCAGACTAACGGCCGGCGGTTATCACGGAAGCGGGACCGTGCTAACCGATGAAAACGGTCATTCGGCCAACGACGGCGTCATGCTTTCCTGGGACCGGACCATGACCGAGCTATCCGACAAGCTGTGGATGGCCGTCGACTACATGAGCGGCAAGAACGCCAACGGCGCCCTGAACTTCGGCGTATCCTGGGCATTCTCCAAGAACGTGTCGGTAATTCTCGGCTACGACATCTACAACAACACCAAGACCGGCGGCAAAAATACCGTTACCACGCAGGTGGATATCAATTATCCGTAATCTGATTGCGGGAATAGCGAATCATACGGGGGGTGACGCAGCCTCCTCCGCCGCAGCAGAGTCAGATGCGGTGGCCGGATGTGTCACCCCTTGTGTGTTTAAAAGTTCCACCACCGTAACATTAATGCATCGGTCGCGTGCAGAACGGCCGTCCGCCCTTGCAGGCCGGGAGTCGGTCAACCGGCATTTACACAATCTTAATGCATATAGCCCGCTTTTTAACGCCGTTTTCACGCGGAATCTAATAACCTGATCATCAGGAAAGAAGGTGATCACTTACATGAAATGGGCAGACTTTATGAAAATCTATTATTTCGATCCGGAATCGGGAATCTACCAGGGGGAAGGCTTTGCCGACGAATCGCCCTTGAAACGGAACATATTCAGAATTCCCGAGCATGCAACTACAATAGCGCCGCCTCCTTATACACCGGGCTCCGAGGTGCCGTTCTTCGATCCGGAAGCGGGAAAGTGGGAACTGCGTGAAATACGGCTCAACAACTGTATTCGCTGCGACAGGTGATAAAATATATGGCAAATATTCCATCTGAGGTGCTCCAATGAATGTTTATGAATGGATTGAAACGATTGTCTTTTTCGTCGTCCTGCTGGCCCTGATAAAGCCGGTCGGCAGCTACATGGCCAAGGTTTTCCAGGGGGAGCGGACTTTCCTGTCACCCCTTGTAGTTCCCTGCGAGAACCTTATCTACCGGTTCTGCGGTGTTAACAGGGACGAGGAGATGGGCTGGAAGGGCTACGCACTGGGCCTCATTCTCTTCAACCTGGTGTGTGGAGTAACCCTCTTTGCCATCCTTCTCCTCCAGGGAGTCCTGCCATTGAATCCGCAGAAGTTCCCTGCGTTTTCATGGCATCTTGCCCTGAACACGGCCATCAGTTTCACCACCAACACAAACTGGCAGAACTACAGCGGAGAGTCGGCGGCCAGCTACTTCACCCAGATGTTCGGCTTCGCGGTGCACAACTTCGCCTCGGCCGCTACCGGGATGGTGGTGGCAATCGCCCTGATCCGCGGTTTCGTGCGGCGGAAGGTGTCCGTCATCGGCAATTTCTGGGTAGACCTTACCCGGAGCACCCTTTACATCCTGTTGCCGCTGTCGCTCGTTTTTGCCGTCATCCTGATTTCCCAGGGTGTCATCCAGAATTTCAGCCCTTA
>DASRZQ010000017.1:0-3656 GCA_035686205.1 Geobacteraceae bacterium | reverse complement strand
ACGTTCAATGGATCGAAGAGGCCGTGGATGAGCGCTCTTATCTCAAGTCGCCTTATTACAAACCGGCGGGATATCCCGACGGAATCTACAGAGTAGGGCCCCTTGCACGACTAAATATCGCGGACGGCTGCACGACCGAGGTTGCCAATCAGGAAATACATGAATTCAAAGCCCTTGAAAGGGGCTCCGTGGATAGTTCCTTCTTTTATCACTACGCGCGGCTTATTGAGATCCTTTACGCCATCGAGCGGATAGAGCAGACGCTGAACGACCCCGATATTATGAGCAAACACGTGAGGGCCTTTGCCAGCCCAAACAATTTGGAAGGAATCGGCGTTGCCGAGGCTCCGAGAGGGACACTGATTCACCATTACAAGATCGACGAGAACGGGCTTATCAAGTGGGCAAACCTGATCATCGCCACAGGTCATAACAGTCTCTCCATGAACCGTGCAGTGCTGCAGGTTGCGAAACATTACGTCAAGGGAGAGAAGTTGGAAGAAGGCGCACTTAACAGAGTGGAGGCCGTAGTGCGCGCCTTTGACCCGTGTCTGAGTTGTTCCACTCACGCAGTAGGAGTGGTGAGGTGCGTGATTCAACTGATCGGGCCGGACGGCGAGGTCCTGGACTATGTGGTCAGAGTTTAGGAGAGCCCCCCTGCCAGAGACTTCAATCTTCCCCATCTTGAGGGTTGGCAGTGTGCTTGTTTCTTACTGGCATCGTCATAAACGTGAACCCAACAGAAAGGATGTCACTTATGCGGACTGTTTCGGTGCTTGAAGCCGAGGGTATGGTGCTCTGCCATGATATAACAGAGATTGTGCCGTCGAAATTCAAAGGCAGGGCGTTTAGGAAAGGCCATGTTGTACGTCGCGAGGATATACCTAGACTGCTTGACCTTGGCAAAGAGCATCTCTACGTTATGGAACTCAATACAGAATGCTGCACGAAGACGACGCAGCAATGAGAATGGCTTCTGCAGCTGCTGGTGCTGGCATCGATTTAACTGTGCCGGCAGAGGGCAAGGTTGAGTTGAAGGCCCGCATCGAAGGACTTCTCAAGATCAATGTTCCAGCCCTTGAAACCATTAACGGCATTGATGAGATTGTATTCGCCTCTCTTCATACCCACCGCATGGTGACGGTCGGAACCACTCTGGCAGGCTGCCGTGTTGTTCCGCTTGTTATTGAACGCAATAAAATTGAGAAGGGAGAAGAAATTTGCAAAGGTGCCTTTCCTCTCTTCGAGGTAAAGTCACTGCGCTCTCTAAAGAGACTCAAAACAATTAAGGAGGTGTTTCATGGGTAAATTTATCCGCGTAGACATGACATCAAAAGAGGTGAAGATAGGCGAGTGTCCCGAGAAGTACGCAGGCATTGCAGGCCGTGGGCTTACTTCCAGCTTCGTCGCCGACGAAGTCAAACCAACTTGTCATCCATTGGGGAAAAACAACAAGCTGATTTTTGCGCCCGGCTTTCTTACCGGTACTGGCGCAGCCAACTCCGGCAGGCTCTCCTGTGGCGCCAAGAGCCCGCTGACCGGCGGTATCAAGGAAAGTAATACTGGCGGCACCTTTAGCCAAAAGATGGCCAAAATGGGCATCAAGGCGATTGTGTTTGAAGGAATGCCGGCAGAAGACAAGTATTTCGTCGTCAAGGTTGCGATGAATGGTGTGACCATTGATGAAGCTCCCGCTGAAACTGTTGGCATGGGGAACTACGACGCCATCAAAGTGCTGCAACAAAAGTACGGCGAAAAGGTTGGAGTGGCCATCATTGGTCCGGCGGGAGAAATGAGGCTTTCGGCAGCCAACATTTCCTTTGCCGATCGTGAAAGCAACGTCCGCAGTGCCGGCCGTGGCGGCCTGGGTGCCGTCATGGGTTCCAAGAAGATAAAGGCAGTTGTTATTGATGATACTGGCGCTCCCGGTGTTACCATTGCCAATCCGGAGGCTTTTAGGAGTGCTGCAAAGCGATTTGCCAAAGCCCTTACAACTCATCCGGTCTGTCAAGGTCTGGGCAGGTACGGTACTGACGTTCTGGTCAATATCCTGAACGAAGCCGGCGGCCTTCCCACTGAAAACTTCCGCCGCGGCCGGAACGAATGGGCCAACAATATCGGCGGCGAGACTATGACCGCAACCATGGAAGCCCGAGGCGGTAAGCCCACCCACGGCTGCCATGCTGGTTGCGTCATTCAGTGTTCTCAGCACTATGTGGACAAGAAAGGCAAATATATCACCGGGGGTTTTGAGTATGAGACTATCTGGGCGCTTGGCGCCAACGCCAAGATCAATGACCTTGACATACTTGCCTATGTCGACCGTGAATTCGATGAGGCCGGCGTTGATTCCATCGATTGTGCTGTGGCAGTCGGTCTCGCCATGGAAGCCGGCATCATTCCCTGGGGCGACGGCAAGGCTGCTTTGGAACTAATCAAGGAAATCCGTAAAGGAACTCCCCTGGGCCGGATTCTTGGCTGTGGCGCTGCCGCCGTTGGCCGCATGTACGGTCTTTCAAGGGTCCCTGTAGTGAAAGGCCAGGCAATTCCCGCTTACGATCCGCGTGCAGTTAAGGGCGAAGGCCTGACTTATGCCACGACAGCGATGGGTGCGGACCACACTGCGGGTTATGCGGTTGCAACCAATATCCTGAAGGTTGGCGGCTTCGTAGACCCGCTTAAGAAGGAAGGTCAGGTGGAGCTTTCCCGCAATCTGCAAATCGCCACAGCCACTGTCGACAGTACGGGTATGTGCCTGTTCGTTGCTTTCCCCATTTTGGATGTTCCTGATTGCTTCAATGCGCTGGTTGATATGATCAACGCTCAGTACGGCCTTTCCCTTACCGGGGAGGATGTTGCTGCTCTCGGCAAGTCTATCCTCAAGGTTGAGCGCGGATTTAATCAACGGGCCGGCTTTACCAACGCCGCTGACCGCTTGCCGGAGTTCTTCGAGGAAGAATGTCCGCCGCACAACGTTACCTGGGAATTCACCGGTGAAGAAATCGACGAGGTAATGAATTTCTAGTTAGTCAGCAATTCGATTGGGGAGATCGCGAGTGTCGTCAATGATTGAGCTTCGCGCGTTCATGGGTCTCGCCGATCTTTTTCGGGAACGGAACTGGCCGAGCCCGCTGGAGGTTGATATCCAGGGAGAAATGACCGGGGCTCAACTGTTAGCCATGCTTGATATCCCGCCGGAAAAGGTTGAGGTTGTTTTTGTTAATGGAAGAGCTTTCACTCCGCCTATGGCGGTTTTGACCGGAGGAGATCGGGTGGCTTTGGTGCCGCCGGGGGTGCCCGGTCCGCACCGTGTGCTGCTGGGTTTCAAAAAATTGGATTAAGCAGGCAGACCCTGCTTCAACAGTGATGTGATCACTTATGCAAGCTGGGGGGACGCTATAGTCTGTAGCATGGAGGATCAGATTTAGATGCGAATAGAAGTTCGTTTATACGCCACGCTAAGACGGTACGCCCAGTCTGCCGCCGAGGGAGTTCTTAACGTTGATGTGCCTGCGGGCAGCAAGGCGTCTGATGTGATCGCCCGCATAAGGGTCAATGCCGATGAAGTCCATATATTGATGGTCAACGGTGTGAGTAGCCCTCTCAATCAGGTGCTCGCCGAAGGAGATCGCTTGGGCTTGTTCCCGGCAGTAGGC
>DASRZQ010000016.1:0-4762 GCA_035686205.1 Geobacteraceae bacterium | reverse complement strand
CAGATGGCGGGGCACCTCTCCCATAACCTTCAGCACCCGGGCATCCCGTATACCGCGGCCCCGGAGGTCATGCTCAACCATCTCTCTCCTCGCCGCCAGGTAAGGATCGGCGGCCGATATTGCAAGCGCCGCCAGGCATATAAGCAAAACCATCACGGGGAAAACTGTTTTCATATTCAGTCATTTCTTCTTTTTTTCTACCGCCACCTCGGCCGAAATCTCTATAAAAAAGCTTATTATCCGGCCGGGAAAAATCAAGCCCCTCATCAAACATCATCATGGCATGAGATCCGTCGACGGTCCCGGTCCGTTGTCAGATAACCGTTGACACTGCACGGCCGTGCTTGTATGAAGCGGTTATATTTTTTTCCTGAATCCTTGACGTCTGAACGCCGCGGCAACGGGAATGCCGGGGTTTGAACACCGCTGACACCCTTTCGCGCCTGTTACGCCGAGTAAACTTCGCCGGGAGGTTTCATCCCACGGGAATGCAAGAAACCGAGGCGTTCCACGCGGACGAAGGCCTGAAGGGTCACTGATTCAGGATTAATTCTAGGAGACACGTGATATAATCGAATGCATGAGCACTTACCTTCCTCCGATAGAAAAGCCCAAAGGGCTGATCATGAAGCTGGCGTATTTCTTTACACGCCGGCAATTCGGCAAAATCCTCACACCGTTGAAAGTGCATTCCGCGCGGTTGCCCATCCAGTTCGGCCTGTTCTACACGAAGATCGGCAAGCTGGATAAAAAGCTGATTTTGCCGGCGGCAACCGTCCTTTTGATCCGTCAGCAGGTGGCACGAATCAACGTCTGCCTCTTCTGCATCGACATCGGCCGATGGGCGGCGATCAAAGAGTCGGTCAATGAAGCGAAATTCGAAGCGATGGACCAGTATCGAACCAGCCCGCTTTTTACCGATGCGGAACGCTCATTATTGGACTATGTGACTGAACTGACAAAAGACAAAAAAGTCGAACCGGAGACTTTTGCGCGCATGGCAGGCTATTATTCCGAACGGGAAATCTGCGAGGTCGTCTGGCTTGTCGCCAGCGAGCATCTTTACAATATCACCAATATCGGTTTGAACATCCATTCGGATTTGCTTTGTGATATCAGCAGGAAGAAGCATTAGCAAATTGCAGGGCGGCAATTAAGAAATGGTATCAAGGAACGGAGATCGCCGACAAAAAGTGAGATCATGCTTTCGGATGGATCGATAATCATCGTGGAGGCAAAGAATGAATACATACGACATCCATACAAGGATGCAAGCCTGACCCGAATGCTTCATGATCGATGGAGGATATCTATGAAGACCAGTACATTCATGGCAACAGTTCTTCTGACTGCAACAACCGCCTTAGGCGCCGGTCCGGGCAATATCCTCGGTTCGTGGAAAACCGATGGGGGTGATGCGCGGTTGGAATTTTTCAGGTGTGGAGAAAAAATCTGCGGAAAAATCGCCTGGATGAAGGAACCGAACTATATCGACAGCAAGGATGGGCCAGTCGGCAAAAAAAAGGTCGACAGAAAAAATCCCGATCCGGCGTTGAGGAACCGCCCGATTCTGGGTCTGCAGATAATGAAAGGGCTCACCCCTGAAGGTAACAACCGCTGGGAGAACGGGACCTGCTACGATCCTGATAACGGAAAGAGCTACAAGTGCAAAATGCGCCTGGCATCACCTAATCGACTGGAACTGCGCGGCTATATCGGGGTTTCACTTATCGGTCGCACCTCCGTCCTGACCCGTTAGGAACGCTCGCCTCCACTGCAACAATCATGAAGTATGGCTACACCATACAATCCTATGGTTTTGCAAAACAAAAATATTCCCGGCAATGTCCCCACGTGTTCCCGCCCAAAAATAAATCCGCCTCGACAGCAATCGTTGCGGGGTGGAAAACAGGGAAAATGCAAGCCGTTATGTGAACCCCCTTGATATTTGCTCATTTAAACGGCAATCGTGGAAATTTCATCAGCAAAGAGTGATATTAGTTGCAAGTGTAGTCTAAAATGGAAACATGAAATGAACCACTTTATTCGTTCAGTTTACCTGCCTGTCCTGTTTAGGGAAAGGCCGTCAGATAATCATTGACACTGTCCGGTCGAGCGTGTATGAAACCTGTAAAATCGGAAAAGTATGGCTACTGAGGATAATATATGCTGATGCAAAAAGAGAGAGAAGAAATCGTCCGTTTCGGCAGGAAGATGCTGACGGCGCAGCTTACCTCCGGGACCGGCGGCAACCTGAGCATTTTCAACCGCCGCGAGGGCCTTGTCGCCATCAGCCCGAGCGGGATAGAATACGAGGATATGCAATCCTCCGACGTTCCGGTAATCGACAATGGAGGCGAAACGGTGGAGGGGAACCGGAAACCCTCCAGCGAACTCGGTTTTCACCTCGCCCTTTACCGTAAGCGCCCCGACATCAACGCCGTGGTCCACACCCATTCCGTCTTCGCAACGACCATGGCCTGCCTGAACTGGGAAATCCCCGCCGTGCACTACCTTGTCGCCTACTCGGGCCGCAAGGTCCCGCTCGCACCCTACGCAACATTCGGCACCCCCGAGCTTGCAGCGAACGTGGCCGAATCAATCGGCGACCACAATGCCCTGCTGCTGGCAAACCACGGACTGGTCACCGTCGGGCCGAACCTGGCGACCGCTTTTGCCGTTGCCGAGGAAATCGAGCTGGTGGCCCGGATCTATTACCAGACCCTATGCATCGGCAAGCCGGTGATAATTCCCGATGACGAGATGTCCAGGGTTATCGAAAAGTTTGCCGTTTACGGCCAGAAAGGCGAACAGACACCATGCGGCAACCGCCCCGGCAAAAAGAAACATGGTCGTAATGACGGATGAAAGCCCCCCTCGAAAGCAGGTTTTTCCAATATAACGGCAGCATCGCCATCCACTACAAGGTGGTTGGCCGCGGCCCCGTGCCGATTGTCTTTCTCCACGGGTTCGCCTCGGCGCACGACACCTGGCTTGATCTGGCGGCCATGTTTCCTGCCGACGGATTCACCTTTTATCTTCTCGACCTGAAAGGGTTCGGGCTTTCGGCCAAACCGAGGGACGGCGCATATTCCGTCAGGGACCAGGCGGCCGTGGTGGGCGATTTCATCAGGGAACTGGGGCTTCGCCAGGTAAATCTCATAGGGCATTCCATGGGTGGCACGATCGCCCTGCGCGTCTGTCTCGATGGGCAGCGCGACAAGGAGCCGTTCGCCGTCCGGAAACTGGTCCTCATCGATTGCGCGGCATATCCGCAGAAGCTTCCCAAATTCTTTCGCAGGCTAAGGTCGCCCGTCCTCGGCCCTTTGCTGCTCCATCTCATCCCGGCGCGCAGGATGGCGCGCATGACGCTTGAAAAGGTATTTTGCAGCCCGGCAGTCACCCCGGAACGGATCACGCGGTATGCGCGCTATTTTTGCGGCAGGGGAGTTTCCTATGCCCTGCGGGCGACCGTGAAGGGAATCGACCCCGCGGAATACGCCCGCGCCGGTGAGAGTTACGGCACACTCTCCGTTCCGACCCTGATTATCTGGGGGATGGAGGACAGGATCACAAAGCCGAAAAACGGTTACCGACTTCACGGCGACATTCCCGGTTCGCAATTGAAAATCTTCAGGAACTGCGGCCACAGCCCACAGGAAGAACGACCCCGGGAAACCTGCGCCGCCATATTGGCGTTTCTCGACAACGAGCAGTTCCCTCCAACCCTAAAACAACACTGATTTAATTCGATCTGAATCCGTGACGCCTTCACGCCGAGGCAAGCAGAATGCCTTATCAAGGCACCGGCCAGTCTTTTCTTTTCGATATAATCGGCGGATTATCAAACTACAGGCTATCGCTTCGAGACATATGGATTGCCTTCAATGTAATACCTGAGCGGCTTGTCCGCCCAGTCGCCCGCATAGTCCACCCCCACGCGGGGCCTTTCGACAATGGCGAAGCATTTCCGTTCGGACCTGGCCGCGATATAGAAATCGTCGCTCTCCAGATCATGCCCGTTCAGGCTCTTGCCGATACCCATCGCCTTGCACAACAGGCCGGGACCGCAGGTCCGGCCTTCAACTCCGGCGACCGGCTCGACCGCCCTCAACAAAACCGCTGACGCGTGACCCTCCCGTTCAGTCACCACGTTCATGCAATAGTACATTCCGTAGATCATGTACACATAAGCATGCCCCGGCGGACCGAACATGATTTTGGTGCGGTTCGTCAGGCCTTTCGCGGAATGGGCGGCCAGGTCGTGGGGACCCAGATACGCCTCCACCTCGACAATTCTGCCGATCCGCTCGGCATCTTCATCTACATGTACCAGAAATTTGCCGAGCAGCTCCTTTGCGACTGTAATTGTCTCGCGGTCATAAAAAGACCGTGGAAGTTTTTGCATTTCATTCATGGATGAGTGAACACCTTATGCCGCTTTGAGTCATTCTTTTGCCTTCCATTCATTCGCTTCGATCTTCCAGTCTTTTCTTTCTCTTACGAACTTGACTGTTCCGTCCGCAGGCGAATCTTCATTGTTTCGTCAAGGTCTCCTGCCTCCACGCAGGCTAAACCCGGTGTAAATGCCCATAAGCTCCTAATGCGATGCGGGGGGGGCATTTTTCTGCGGCGCACGCGACACCGGTTGGGGCGCGGCTGGCTTTGTCGCAGGCGGGGGAGTTTTGACCACCGGTTTCGCGTTCGCGGTCCTTGCATTCGAACCGGCCTTTGATGTCTGCCTGGCGGCTTTCGGGCCGGT
>DASRZQ010000015.1:0-13651 GCA_035686205.1 Geobacteraceae bacterium | reverse complement strand
CACAAAAAAAAGCCCCCTTGTTCTGCAAGGGGGCTTTTGCCTGCTGCATTAACTGATCAGGAGCCTGGAAACGACCTTAAGGACCGGAAAAGGAGACTACGGTGGAGCCGTTTCGAGCACCGCAATAAAGCGTTAAGGTTCGGTGGGTCGTACTGAATAAATATTTATGTTAAGACCTCCGTCGCCGTCGGCCTTTCATCCATTTTCAGTAAGCACTGTAAAAGGCAGCGTCTTTGTTGCCATCACCCTGGAAGAACCGATACCGGCCTGCTTTTGCGAAGCCCCATATCAGCCGTTTACCTGATAACAGTGAGTCCTGCTGCGTCGACGTTCGCGGGATCGATTTCAATTCTGAACATACCGGAATTTCCCGAATCGTCCTGGTCGACGATAATGGCGTTAGGAAGAACGTTCATAACGTTTGCCACGTAACCGGATTTGTACTTTACAACATTGCCCTTTTTGAATGGAAGTGCTGCGCTCATACTGATCTTCTCCTTTCAATTCTGTTTCCCAGCGTCTGGGTTTTATAATTCAAACCGCAGTTCAGCCTGACATCGGCACCAGCGGGTTGAAACCATTCTGCTCTGTTTCGATTTGGGTTTTATGCGGGAAAGGCTTGTTCTGTCATCTGGTGAAAAACCGTGAGGTTGCAAACCATCAGATGGAATGTTTTAAGTTTTGCTAAAAATATCCGTCCTTTTAATTTCGAGGGATTCGGAAATCATTCTGCCCACATGTCCGCACTTCAATGGGACATCCCGGCAACCAAGCGCCATTTTATTTTATGTATACAGCGATTGTCAACATTTAAAATCATATTTAAACCTTATTCCGGGCAAGTGGCTATATAAAGCAGTCTGCCCGCACGGTTTTGATCCATTATAAGTTTGTACAAAGTCCGGAAAAAATCGATTCACGAGTGCTTTATCAATAATTAACTTAACCTGCTAATCTTTCCGGTTTCACCATCGAAGTTTTTGACAGGACCGGTTAACTGGGCTATATTGCCGAAAAAAGTCCCCCGAAATAAGCAGGCGCAGCAGATGAAATCGATTCATAAACCATTTGCCAAGGATATGTAACATGCTTTTCGCATTGCAGAAAATAATCTGGTTCGTTCTGCTGCCGCCCGCAAGCCTGATTCTTCTCATGCTGCTCGGGATGGGCATGTCGGGGAAACGCAGAAGACTCGGGCGGCTGTTCATCTTTTCGGGCGTTTTCCTGCTCTATCTTCTTAGTTTAGGCCCGGTGGCCGACACCCTCCTGAAGCCCCTGGAGCGGGCAGCGCGGCCCCTGAAAGGTTTTCCGGGGCCTGCCGACGCGGTTGTGGTACCCGGAGGGGGATCCGTTGACCGTTCCTGGATCGGCGCTCCTCCGAGCCCCAACAGCGAAACATATACACGGCTCGTCACCGGCGTGCAATTGGCGAAAAACATGAATATTCCGCTGATTTTGTCCGGTGGAAACGGCGAGCCGTTTGCTACGACCGTGAATGATGCCGATGTGATGGCTAAAGCAGCTTATGCAATGGGCATGGCTCCCGATCGGGTTATCATAGAGAGCCGGTCCAGGAACACGCTTGAAAACGCGCGGGAAGTGAGAAAGCTGCTGAAAGGCAACCGGATTGTCCTGTCAACATCGGCGTATTACATGAAACGCGCCGTTGCAATGTTTGCCAGGCAGGGGTTCTCGGTGGTTCCAGCCCCCTCATATTATCTTGCCCAGACCAGAAAGAAGGGATTTGCCCTGCTCTTACCACGTGCGGATAATCTTGCCGATTCATCGAAGGCGCTAGCGGAGTGGATAAGTCTCGGCTGGTGGAAAATACGGGGAGAAATTTGACTAAATGACTGCTTCTACACTACTCTGTTTTCTTGGAGCATCAGTAGCGCTGACGATAGCGCCCGGTCCCGATAATACATTCGTCGTGGCGCAGGGCATTTCCAGGGGGAGAAAAGCCGCCGTCACCACGGCGCTGGGCATGTGCAGCGGAATCAGCGTCCACACAACGGCCGCAGCGCTCGGTATTTCGGCGTTGCTTTATTCTTCCGCCGTAGCATTCATGGCCCTGAAATACGCCGGCGCGGCATACCTTCTTTTCCTGGCTTACAGGGCGCTTAAAGAAGGCGGCTGCACAATATCCGGCCCTGCTGGCGACAAATGTGGTTCGTGGATCCTTTTCAGGAGGGGATTTGTCATGAATGTGGTCAATCCCAAGGTGGCGCTGTTTTTTCTGGCTTTTCTGCCCCAGTTCGTTACACCGCAATCAGGCGGAGCCGCCTTGCAGATGTTCCTGCTTGGCCTCGCTTTCATGTTACAGGCAGTTGTGGTGTTCACCGCTATCGGCTTGCTTTCCGGCAGCATCGGAAACGCCATTCTGAAAAAGCCCCGCATTGCCGGTTCTTTTTCCTGGCTTACAGCCGGCATTTTTGCCTTGCTCGGCATACGCCTTGCCTTGGCTGACAAGTGACCTGACTAACTTTATAATATTACTAAACCCTGAAAGAATTCATTTCCTTTTTCAGGATATCAGCCTGGCTGTAAAGATTCGCCAGAGCTTCGTTCATGACCTGAATTGCTTCAAGATTAGCGTTGGTGGAGTGCCTGATATTTTCGGCAGCGACCATGACCTGCTCGCCGCCGAATTTCTGTTCATCGCAGGCAGAGGTGATAAAACAGATCATTTCCTTCAATTCTTCCGTATTCCGTGCAATTAGCGAAGCTACGCCGCTCTGTTCAATGGTGGAATTCCTGACCCTGTTCGTAATTTCCTTCATTTTTGTCGCATTGGTTATTATCTGTTCGCTTCCCTTTTCCTGTTCCTGCATTGCCCTGGCTATCTGCTCCACCATATCAATTATATTTTCCATGGCATCCCGGATCAAACCGCTTCCTTTTCCCTGCTCTTCCGTTGCCTTGGCGATTTTGTGCATCTGCTGCGCTGCTTTCCCGGCTCCGTCGACTATCATGTCCAATGCCTCGCCCGATTTCCTGGACAGGATTTCACCTTCGGCAATGCTTTTTTCCGCCATTGCAATTGCTTCGACGGCGCGCCTCGTTTCTTCCTGGACACCTTTTATGACCGTTTCTATCTCTTGGGTAGAGCTGCTGGTACGCTCGGCGAGTTTTTTTATTTCATCGGCGACTACGGAAAAACCCTTTCCCTGCTCGCCGGCCTGCGCGGCGATTATTGCCGCGTTGAGCGCCAGCAGCTTGGTCTGGGCGGCAACCTCGTCAATCACCGACAAAATATTGCCGATCGCCTTGGCCCTGGCCGAAAGTGTGTCGATGACATCGGACGTAATACGTGACGATTCTCTTATCTCGCCCATTCCTTCAATCATGGCCTGAACCGCCTGCTGTCCCGCGGCCGCGTCCTTGCTCACATCCTGCACGATGGTAGCCGTCGCGGAAGCGTTTTCATCCACCTGCCCTATGGAACCGTCCATCTCGACAATCGACGAAGCCGTCGTCTCGGCCGATTCCAGAAGCGACTCCACATTGTTTCCCACCTGCTTCATCGCAACCGTCATCTCGATGATCGAAGAACTTACCTCCTCGACTGACTTTGCCAGCATTTCCGCGTTTTGCGCCATATCCTCCATGCTGGAAGCCACTTCCGAAACGGAAGATGAGCATTCGGATACCGATCTCGACGCCTCATGCACGCCTTCAGATACACCCTTGATCGAACTGATTATCTGGGTCATGGCGGCCGACGTATTATTGGACGCTTCCACCTGCACTTCGGCAGACCCTGTAACCCGCTTTGAAGCCGCCGAAATGTCGTTGCTTATCTGAAAAACTTTCTCGGACGTCTGAGTGACATTGCCCACCATCCTGTTCAGATTTTCCACCATTCCGTTCAAGGACCCGGTTAATTCACCGATCTCACCACACGTTCCCAATTTCAGGTGGCTGCTGTCGGAAACATTTCCGGCAGCCATCTTTACCTTGCCTGTCAAATCGCCCTCAGCCAGCAGATTGGCAAGCTCCGCCGCGCTCTTTACCGGGTGGCTTATCCCGCGGGTGATCCGGTAACCGATGAAACCGAGAACCAGAATGACGGCCGCGCAGAAGATCATATTCCATTTCAGAAACGATGATTTCAGCTCATTGAAGTAATCATCTTTGTTAACACCCGGGACTATCCAGAGATTCCAGGGTTTTATATAGCGGAAAGCGACGATTTTGTCCTGACCGGTGGTATTGGCCGTATATTCGTAAAAACCCCCTTCCTTGTGTGTCCGGATGAAATCGATGTGGGGCTGTCCGGCCAGATTTTTGCCTTCGTCCTTCTTGTGCACCACAAGGGTGCCTTGATCGTCAAGCATGAACATGTAACCGGTTTTCCCCAGCTTCATGTCATAGATCGCTTTTTTGAAATTTTTATCCCTGTACGCGTCCGGCTTTACACGCGCTATATATTCAAGGCTTTTCTCCATAGCATCGGCCACGGAACCTACATCCGACCTCATTATGGATTTCACCTCGCCGACTGATATGAAGTATGAAAAAGACACACTTAGCGCCACCGCCATGAATGCAACCACTGAAAAAAATACCAGGCGCGATTTAATGCTGTGCAAACGTAACATTCGAATCGAACTCCTTTCATTTTTCAGTTTTTTCGGCTAATGATTGATATATCGGCAGAAAAGTAATTAACATTAAATAAATTGTCTATAATTTATCATCAGCAAACCATGTCAAATGTTACAGAACGATTCGACGTCAAGCAGACGGCACGCCATTATAAGTCAAGTCCGCATTTTAATTTTTTTTACTAATATTTAAACTATCAAAAAGTGTCAATGATTTTCTTGCATAATTTTCAATTAAATAATGCCCAGTGACTAGGGAAATAGACTTGGGCTAATAATAAATATACTGATTTTATAAATTAAAACAGTAAGTTGCGAACATTAAGATAAATTGACAACAGTAACCGTTTTGATATCATAATAAATACCGAACGGCAAAAAATTGCCGTTGCGTGAGGTGAGTTTTGTTTCATGGCAGTGGCGCTGGAGCGCAAGGGAGGTTGGTATGAAAGCAATGAAAAGCGTTGGGAAAGAGCTGTTTGACGAGCTGTACATGAACAGTTCCCAGAAGGAAATGCTTGAACTTACCATGCTGGGAGATGAAGAACTTTACCGGAAAATAGGGACGGCCGCGAAAGACATGCTGGATTCTCTCAAGCCGGCCCATGAATACCTGGAAAGCGGAAATATTGGAGACACGACCGGAAAGTCGGCCTCGTTTTTCAGCAATCCGAAAATTACGCCGATGCATCCCGTTGTAAATTTCGATCTTCCAGCGGATGACATCGAAGCCGGCAAACTGGTTTACGATCAGCTGCAGGGGTATCTTGACAAGGTAATATGTGGAACAATATCCGGCAGCCCTCTTCAGGGCTACAAACAGGAGAACATCAGGCTTGCCACACACTGCGTGGAGGCGATCAACAAGGCGTACCCGACGGTGGATTCGAGGATTGTCAAAGCCTTTGTCGCTTACCATGCAAAAAATCAGTTCGACAAATGCTCATTGATCTGATTTACCGGTGATATCCAGGCAATAAAATAGGCGTCCGTTCTTGTTCGGGCGCCTATTTGCATTCGGCTCATCCGGTTGCCGCCTGACGGGATTCTATATTTCCGTAGCGCGCCAGCGGCCGCCGGCCTCCCTCGCCATGTCCAGTTCCCGCGCCAGGTTGCGCAATGAATGAAAGAAGGAGAACAAATGCAGAATCTCCTCCAGATCGAATGCCGTCATCAACCGCGCCCCGCGGACCTCGACGGCCTTCGCTTCCAGTGCGGAAACCGCCTGCATCAGCTCGTCGCCGGGAAGAGAAAATTTCCAGGCCCGGACCTCATCGGCAAGCGTCACCAAGCCTCTGCCTATCCGCCCCGCCAGTTCGCCGAGCTCCGGTTCGAATTTCCTGTTCAAGGTATCGCCGGAGCTCTCCCGTACGGTCTGTTCCAGCGCGTCAACCGCGTGAAGTATCCTGTGCGTATGCTCCATCAGCAGCATCAGCAGCTCTTTATGCTCAGGTCCCAGGCGCGGTTCGTACATGGTCTGCTTCAGCAGGCTCTCATTGTTTTGCACGAGGGCGGAGACCCTTGTTCTCAGCTCGCCCGCGGGCTTGTCAATTCCCTGCATATAAAGGCTTACCGCCGCGTCATAAAGTGAATGAAGCAGAACTATAGCGTCCGCGATCCCGTGATGCAGGTTCTTGCGCGCCCGTGACGGCCAAATAAAAACCGTTACCAGAAGTGCGACGACCACTCCCAGGGATACTTCGAGAAATCGATGGAGAGCTACAATCCAAGTCACATCCGCGTGCGCGAAGAGCATGACAATTGCCACCGTCGCGCTTGCCAGCCGATAGCTGTCGAGAAGCCCGAGAAACGCGCAGACAAGGACCGTAATTGTCACGGCAAACCCGAAAGAAAGGGCGTTGACACCCCACAGTGCCGCAAAAATCGCCCCCATGAAAGCGCCGATGGCTGTTCCGGCCATTCTGCTCCACGCGGCGCTTATGGCGGCTCCGATGCTTGACTGCATGACGATAACGGCGCTGATAACCGCCCAATACCCCTCGCGGAGACTGAAGAGTTCCGCCAGGCACAGGCTCACGACCCCTGCGATTCCCGTCTTGACGGCCTGGCGGAAATGCTCCCTTGCCCTTTTTTCCCCCTCTTTCCTCATTATGCGATCCGTATCGGATATTTGGCAAAGCAGTGTAAATAGCACCATGGAAGGACATAGTCAAAGAAAAGGTTTATCTTCCAAACGACATCACTCCGCACTTGCGCCGAACTCCACGCGGCTCGCCGGTTGTCCCTCCTTTTCCGGCGGCTTGAAGGCATCTCCGCTCTTCTGGAATATCCGGACGGATTCGACCTTTCCCTCCTGGACAAGGAAATTTGCCACCGCCGACGCCCTGTCGCGGGCAAGCAGGCGCAGTTGCTCGTCGGTTACCACCGTATGGGCCAGGATCAGCTTTTTCTTTTCGCCGTCGGGAATGTCCTTTACGGTTCCGATTATGGTACGCGGCTTGGGAAATTTCTCTTTTTTATAAACAGTCATCAAATAGCGCGAATACTCGTCGGATTTTATCGGCATGGTATCGGGAGAGTCGCCCGGCTGGTTCTTCCTCGCCTTTGCCAGATCCAGGAATTTTTCCGTTCTCATTTTTTTCAGCAGGAGCTCATTGCGGTAACCTTCCGCATCCGCCTCCCTGGCTGCGTAACCGGTTATTTCCGTCTTGAGGCCTGGCCTGTCCCTCAGGGCTGACGCCAGCTTCAGCAGTTTCTCCCGTTCGGCGGACGGGATCTCGGTGGAGCCGTAGGGGAATGTAACGCAGCTGAAATCCTCGTTGCCTCCGACCATCGACGCAAGGAGCGTGAAAGGCGAAGTGGCCGCCTTCACAAGCAGGTTTTTCAACATCTTCAAAACCACCCGCCATACGCTGAATTGCGGGTCGTCAGTCTGGCCGGTAACCGGCAGGTCGAGATGTATTTCCCCCTTCCGGTCCTTGAGGAGAGCCACCGCCAGGCGGACCGGCAGTTTTGTCGCCTTGTCGCTTTCAACCTTGCCGCCGAAAGTGAACTGGTCGATGAAAACCTTGTTCGTGGAGTCCAGTTTTTTCTTTTCGATCCGGTACTTCAGATCGAGAAAGAGCTTCCCTTTGTCTATCGTGTATCCGAGGTAGGTGCTCGAATAGGGGGTGAGGGGAGAAATTTCGATATCATTGAAACTGATCTTCAGGTCGATAAAGAGATCATCCCTCAGAGGGTTTATCTGCCCGGTTATCCTGAGGGGGGAAAGGTTTTGCAGGTTGCCGCGCAAATCCACGTCCGCGAAACGGTTCTCCTCGGAAGAAAGCCCGCTGATCCGTCCGCCAAGGTTATAGAACGTGCTGGAGTATTCGTTCTTCAGGTGACTGTCGGTAAAGGCGAGAACTCCCCCCTGCATGGTGACGGCATCGATCCTTATATTCCCGCGTCCGGACGAGGGGGGAGGCGCGGCGACGGTTCCGGCAGGAGGGTCTGCCGCAACCGGGGCGGTTTTGTGTTCTGTTTTCGCCTCGTCGTCGGCGGCTGTCAGGTGCTGCAGATTAAGGGTTCCGTCTTTGTTTACCACAACCCTCGAATAGAAATTATCCAGCGAGATATCATCCACGGAAAGGGTGAACGGGCCGAAGCCGCCGCTCATTCTGTCGATCTGCAGGCTTTCCCATTTCAGCAGATCATTCCCGTCCGCGTCAAGGCAGTAGAACCCGCGCACCCCCAGATTCCCCCGGAACCTGCCGGTGAGATCGTCCTTCTTTTTTTCCAGGCTGAGATAAATATTCGTATCAACAGTGCCGTCCGCCAGGGTAACAGTGAGATTTTCCGGCAGATAGGGCTCGAAGTCGGTGAGCGGCAGCTTTCTGACGGCAAAGTCGCCGGCCAGCTTGAAAGGCTGCCCCCTGAAACTGCCCTTCCCCTTCATCGACGCGGATTTCCCGTAAACCGCCGAAAATGCAAACGGCGCAATCTTCTCCGGCCCACTGAATCCGGTGATACCGAGCTTGAGCCCGCGTACCTTGAAGACCGGCCGGTCCTCCTTCATCCCGTCGGCAAAGGTTATGTTCAGCCGTTCGCCGTTGAATCTTCTGATCGTATAGCGAAACGGCTTGCTGGACGCTTTCTTACGTACATTTTGTTGAGGCGCTGCTCCTGCGGGTAGCAGGCTCTCCCATGAGAACTTTCCACCGCCGTCCCGGGAGAAATGTATGTCACCGTTGCTTATGGCGACTGAGTCCACGAGGAGGCTGTTCCCTGACAGATTGAAAACGCCGCTCTTTATGTCAACCGTCGCCAGCCGAACTCCCTCTTTTTTGCCGAAGGGCGCGGATATCCCCCTCAATTGGATATCGGTCTTTTCGGCTTTCAGGCCGGCTTCCCGGGAAAAGCCGAGGTCCGTTTTCAGGTCGAGACGCCCCGAGACCGGGCTTCGCAAAATACCATTTAAGTAAGGGTAGTATGATTCAAGCACCAGGCTTTTCAGATCGATGGACGAGTTTGTGGATATGGGACTGATGGTGAATTCCCCTTTTACTGCCAGTTTTTCCCCTTTGGCGGATTCGGCGGAGAAAGTGTAGCCGGCCTTCTTGCCGGGAGCAGTGGAGAAACCTTTCACATCGATATTGATATCCCGCAGGTCGGTTCTGAATCCCCCTGCCGGAAGCTGGTCGGTAAAATGAAAATTTCCGCCCCGCATCCCGGCTTTGTCGATATTCAGCAGAATTTTCCTTTCCGGGGTAGCTGACGGCTTCCCGCCGGCAAGGCGCTCATGACTCCAGGCCCCCCTGCGGTCACGGGATAGGTACACCTCCAGCCCTTCGGTGGAAACCGAAGAAAGATCGAACTCTTCAGCCAGAACCTTCGCCCGGCTTATCCTTGCCTCGCCCCTTTTCAGGGCGAAAACTGGAGAGCCGGTCCTGTCCCTGAGGAAGATGCCCGCAAGAGCCGCACTGCCGGACAGAATCAAGTCCGGCTGTCCTTTCCTTGCCACCTGGTACCTGACCTCCAGGGAGGTTGACAGCATCCCCCTCTCGATTGAAACCGGCAGGCTTGCGGGTATGTAAGCCTCGTAAAATGGAATATCCAGGTCAGACAGATTCACTTCAACGGATGCCTCAGCCAGGTCCGGAAAAACCTTGAGCTTTCCGTCGAATCTGAACGGTGCTCCGTTAACCTCGCATTTCAGGCTCGGCGTCACATAACGTGAAGCCATGTAGGGCATGGTGCCGAAAAACGGCAGGGACAAGTTGAGATGGCGCACCGTATGGGTTTTTCCCACGGCTACAGCCCGGTCGTGGAAATCGATCGCCCCGTTGCTGATGATAATATTATTCAGGGAAAATCGCGGGGTTTCCGCCGGTTTTTTACTGCCGGCGCCCCCGGAGTCTTTCCTCCGCAGCAGATCGGAGAAGTTGTAAGTATTGGCGGCGGTCCGCTCCAGTCGGACATACGGAGAATTTAAACGCACTTCCGAAACGACTGGCGCCGCCCTGAAGATGGAGACGGGGCTTACGGAGATCCGGGCGCTGCTGAACGAGACGAAAGTTATGTTCGCGCGTCTCTCCGTCAGACGGACCTTTTCAATTTCGGCGGTCCAGGTGATCGGATTAATCCCGATCCTTCCTATGGTGAGCCTTCTGCCCGTTGCCGTCTCTATTCCTCGGATGGCCATCTCTTTGACGATGCCGGGAAGGATGAAGGTCACGAAAGCCGCCGCCAGGATTAAACAAACCGCAAAAGTAACAGCTACTTTTTTCCATGTTTTCATTCCGCCTCCAGCACCGTTCCGGTAAAATCAGGCCTGCCATTATTCACGAGCCAAATCATGTATCAACTTTTATTAGATTTTTGCAGAATCCGGCAACTTGTCAATGACACTCCATTGAAACAGCTGCGAAAGAAAACTCGCTCATGCATTTGCAGCGTCGGAATATTAGGTATAATTAAATCACTTGAGTCATTAAATTTTTTCCTTCTTGGAAAAATTCAGACGGGACACGGAGCCGGACGAAAGATAATTTTCGCATCAAGGAGGGAAAGTTATGGAGAACCTTGGTCAGTACCAACAACTTGTCGCATCTTACGGAATGGCGATTATTACCAAAATTGCCGCAGCCATTGCTTTCTGGATTGTCGGCCGCTGGCTGATCGGGCTGGTCGGACGCATGTTGCAGCGGGTGTTGGAGAAGCAGAAGATCGACCCGAGCCTGATACGTTATGTCGGCAGTTTTGTCGCGGTAACACTGAATATCGTCCTGGTCGTCGCGATCCTCGGCTACTTCGGGGTGCAGACGACGACCTTCGCCGCCTTGGTGGCCGGTATCGGCATTGCCGTCGGCGCCGCCTGGAGCGGTCTCCTTTCAAACCTGGCGGCAGGCGGTTTCCTAATCGTTTTACGTCCGTTCAAAGTTGGCGATTTCGTGACTGCCGGCGGCACAACAGGAACCGTAAAGGAGATAGGACTTTTTGCCACGACCATTAACACACAGGACAATGTCATGACGTTGATCGGCAACGGCAAGATTTTCAGCGATGCGATCCAGAATTACACACACAACCCGTTTCGCAGGGTCGAACTGAAGTGCCAGCTTGCCGGCAGCGCCGACCATATCGCCGCCATGCAGCTGCTTCGCGAAGAGCTCGCCAAAGTGCCGAACGTCCTTGCCGAACCGGCGGTTGAAGTCGAAATTCTGGAGTTCAATCTTGTCGGTCCGGTTCTCGCCGTGCGCCCGTTCTGCCATAATGACCATTACTGGCAGGTTTATTTCGACGGCAACCGCACCATCCGTGAGTCTTTATCGGTGGCGGGCTTCCCGGCGCCGATGCCGGCGCAGGTGGTTCTGGTACATAACCAGTAACCCTGCAGGCGATTTAGAGCTTGTTCGTAAATAACGTTCCGAATGATCGCGCCCGGATTTATGCCGGGTTTGGCCTGGACGATTGAGCAAAACCGCGGGCGTAGCCAGGGATACGTCGAGGTTTTTGCGATTGAGGACAGGTCAAAGACGGCGTGACCTGCGCGCCGTACAACTTTGGCAGGCGGGAGACGGGATGCGAGCCCGGAATGCTTATTTACGAACAAGCTCTTAACCCTCAACTCGAAAGGAGCTTAATATGTCACGCAAGGCTATATTTTACGGTGTGCGCGTCTTTATAATAGCTGGTATCTTTTCGGCGGGATACCTCTGCGGAAACCTGACCCAGCGCAGCGCCAATGCCCAGATGGGAGAGCTGGGCGGAGAGCTGCTGAAGAAAGCGGGCTCAAGCGGCGGAACCCTGGGAAGCGTAGTCCAGCTCGGCACGACTATCAATGAAATGGACAAACATGTCAGCGCCCTGCAAAAGAACCTTGACACCCTCAGAAAAGTGAAGGCGGCGCTGGGCGGGCATTGAGCGGAGAAAATCAACCCGATTTTCCGTTAAAGGTCTTCTATGACGGGTCGTGTTACGTCTGCTCATCGGAAATGCTCGTGTACATGAGGAAGAACCACGAAGGGCGGCTGGAGTTCATTGACATCAGCGAACCGTCTTTCAATGCGGTTGA
This sequence comes from Geobacteraceae bacterium, assembly GCA_035686205.1. GTDB lineage: Bacteria > Desulfobacterota > Desulfuromonadia > Geobacterales > Geobacteraceae > CAIWTU01. The sequence continues at coordinate 1,528 of DASRZQ010000015.1, read as the reverse complement.
GTACGGCATAAACCTGGCGGATTTCATGTACCAGATGCATGCCATCGACCGGAGCGGGCGGATTTATCGTGGACCGGAGGCTTTCCGGGCAATCTGGCAGGCGTTTCCCTCATCGTGGTGGTACGGATTCCTCGCCACGCTGGTTTCAATCCCCGGCATCAGTTTTTTCGCCCGTACGGCATATTTGACTTTTGCCCGTCTCAGGAAATACCTTCCAAAACGACGGATAAACGCCTGCAGGATCGGCAGACGTCCGCCTTCATGACGGGGCGCTATGAACCCGCCGGAAATTCTGTTATGGTAAATGAAATCAAGCTCCAATAATTTTCGCCAGAGGAAAATAATTGCCTGAATTCGTGAAAAGCCGACAGATCAAGGTCGGGGTCAGCTCCTGTCTGCTCGGCGAAAAGGTCCGCTACGACGGCGGACACAAGCACGATCATTACATCACCGACACTCTCGGACGTTTTTTCACATTCGTCCCGGTCTGCCCGGAGGTCGGATGCGGATTGCCGGTTCCGCGCGAAGCCATGCGTCTTCAGGGAGATCCGGAAAATCCACGTCTGGTTACAGTCAAGACGGGTATAGACTTAACAGGACAAATGCTGGAATATTGCAGGCGCGTTGTAATGGAGCTGGAAAACGAGGACCTCTGCGGCTTCATATTCAAGAAAAATTCACCAAGCTCCGGTCTTTTCCGGGTCAAGGTGTATAACAAGGGGGTCCCGGTCAGATCGGGCCGGGGGCTGTTCGCGGACGCGGTTGTGAAACACTTTCCGCTCCTTCCCGTCGAAGAAGAAGGCCGCCTTTACGATATGGATATCCGTGAGAACTTCATCGAGAGGATCTTCGCTTTCCGGCGCTGGAAGGACTTTCTGGCGGATTCGGGGAGCCTGGGGGAGCTGGTCGGATTCCACACGGCCCACAAGCTCCAGCTCATGGCCCATTCGCCTCGGATTTACCGGGAGATGGGGAAGCTGGTGGCGGAGGGGAAAAACATCGACCGTCCGCTTCTCATGGAGCGTTACCTGGAGCTGTTCATGCGCGCCCTTGAGCTGCATGCCACGCCAAGGAAGAACAGCGACGTGCTGATGCATATCATGGGGCACTTCAAAAAAGAGCTAAGCCATGGGGAAAAGGCGGAACTCCTCGAAGTGATCCGGCAATACCGCGACCGGCTGATCCCGCTCGTCGTGCCGGTCACACTTCTCAGGCATTATGTCAACAAGCATGACCGGCAATACCTGAAGAAACAGTACTTCCTGAACCCACATCCGATGGAGCTTATGCTGAGGAACCATGTGTGAGCTTGTAGCCGCGGATTCGTTTTTTATACTTGGTATCAGATCCTTATTCCGACCGCGATCAATGCAAGAAGATGGCCGATTCACCTTCGGCGCAGACCTGGATCGAGAGCTTGTCCTTTTGCACAATCACGTCATTCAGCCTTAAACTCTTGATGTTTCCTGTGAAAAAAACATTTTCCGCAAGGTTCACCCGAGCCATGGCCTTCCCGGCCAGCTCACGG
>DASRZQ010000014.1:0-31495 GCA_035686205.1 Geobacteraceae bacterium | reverse complement strand
TTTCAGAACTTGTAGGCAACCCATGTGGTCATGAAGTCCACATCCTTGCCGGGACCGGTTTCCCTGATGAACGGCCCTGCGAAGAAATGGGCGTATATGAGGATGAAAGTGGTGTGCCGGTCAAGATCCCATTCCAGTTGCGCCTGGGGCTGGCTGCCTACGTAGCGGGCATTGGAGTTTTTCCCGGAACGGAGAAGGGCGCCCCCGTTGTTGTAAATTCCGTCGTGCTCGCTCTCGCGCCAGAAAAAATCCCAGTTCAGTGTGAGAGTGACGCGACCGGAAAAATGGAGATCAACAGTTGGATTCAGGTCGATAAAGTTCTCGGGACCCATCAGGTTGTCTTCGCTGAAATATGCCCCCTTGGGAAAGAGCGGGTTGAACGTCTGCAGGTCGTGGTCGGCGGGGTTCTCGTCGCCGCTGGCGATATCGGCCTTCAGGCCGAAGCGGGGCCGCAGGGGCAGGGACGCGAATGTATAGCCGGTGTCGGAGGCGGCCGTCCACGCACGGATATCGCCGCTGCCGAAGCTCCCCCACTGGTAGAGGAATTCGAAATTGCAGTCGAGCGGCAACGCCGTCCGCCACAACCTGGTTCCTACCGAATGCCTGGTTTCCCGTGATTCTCCCTGATCAAAACGCCCATGCCGGTTGTAATAGCCCAGGTAGTAAAGGTCCATGCTTCCCTTGGGTAGTATCGAAAGAGGGAAGACGGAATAAAGTCCCCAGAGGGCACGGTTATTGTCCGAACCGTCATCGAAAACATGCCGGTTGGTTTCGGCCGGCTTGGTGGCGAAACCGTCCACCCTCAAATCTCCCGCTCGATATATGGCACGGAACCCGTCGAAGCTCTGGCGGACGTTCGGTCCCTCCCGAACCGCGATGATGCGCTGCGAACCATAGGCCAGTTCCTGTCGGCCGGATCGAACGACCAGCGAGCCGTCGCCGCCGAAGTCGAAATTCACGTCAAGGAAAGCCTGGTGCAGGTCAAGTTCGTCCTCGTCGGTGGGACGGGGGCCTCCTTTCCGTCCATCCCCCATGCTGCTTTGAAGCTGGCCGAAGAAGCGCAGATGCCTGCCCATCCAAAGATCGCCGTGCAGGAAATAACGCTGGAGGAAATAGCCGTTATCCTGCGGGTCCTGCCCCCATGAGGGGTTGTTGAAATACTCGTAACGTTCGCGCGCCTCCCCGCCGAGAGAGAGATACCAGGAGCCTGCCGCATTGAGCGGAATGTATTTTATCGGGTCCCAGAAGTCGTTGCGCCGGGCGGGGTCGCGGAGATATGAATAGTCCTCTTCGGCGCGGAGAAGACGGTAGGGAGGAGGTGCAGCGGACGGCACTGCGTCTTCGGCAGATGCCTGCATGATTGTGGTTAATATCACGACAACTGTGATAAGCAAAATGCATGAAACGCAATGCCAGACTCTCACCATGCATTCTCCGTTTCCGCTGTTTTCGTCACGTACGGACCGTTCTCATAAAGGCGCCCGTTCAAAACAAAATTTTACCAGTTCACTACTTCCTGTCCACCCGATCAAACACACGCATCCGCGGTCTTCTTCATGTTTCGGGAAACTGAAGCAAAAGAACTGTTTTCGGTGTATTCTATTAAATTTTTTTATCAATAATTAAGCTCCTTGATTCTGGATATTTGCTGAAAAGTTTGATATTTATCAATCGTTCATCAACTCGATGGGTAATTAACCGGAAGAAACTTACGGATAGGACAAGCATGGACAAAATCAAAATGCATTTTGAAAAAGAAGCGGGAGAGTTCGACCAAATCATCCTGAAATTGATCCCTTACTACCGTGAAATGATTAGTGCTCTTATTGCTGCCATTCCTTTTGAAGCATCCGCGAAGATCAAGGTTATCGACCTCGGGTGCGGTACGGGGTCAATCACAAAAAAAGTTAAAGAAACTTATCCAAACGCTCGAGTGACCTGTGTTGATATGGCAGAGAACATGATTGAAGTCGCCAAGAAGAAGCTTTCATCACATTCCGACATTAGGTACCAAATTTCAGACTTCTACCAATTTAATTTCTCAGACACTTACGATGTAGTAATCTCATCATTGGCCTTACACCATCTGCTAACTGATGAAGACAAACAGAACTTTTATTCAAAGATTTACAAGGCATTGTCTCCGGGCGGCATTTTCTATAACGCGGACGTAGTACTCGCATCCAGCTCCCACCTTCAGGACGCATACATGAGAAAATGGAAAGAATTCATGAGCAAGAATGTGTCCGAGCAGGAAATCGAGGAGAAGTGGATTCCTACGTATAAGGAAGAAGACCGTCCTGCAAGACTGATGGACCAGCTAGCCTGGCTTGATAACATAGGCTTTGTTGACACAGATGTGGTCTGGAAGTTCTATAACTTTGCCGTATATGGCGGAGCAAAAAGCGAACCCCGACTTTCCCCCTGACGCTTTCGCGGCATTCTCATTAATTGCGCCGATCGCTCCGAGCTATTATAATCAGCCGGATTTACCGGCAATCGAACCAGGAAAAAGACTTATCGCAGATAGGACCACATTCGATGAAGCCACACCCCGAAACTGATAATACAAATTCGAATATTTCACCTGCCGGCTTTATCGGACGATTGGCTGTCGCGGTCATATTGATCAACCTGTTCGTCATCATCCTTGCGGGGGTCTCGCTGAACCGGAGCCGGCATCAGAACGAGGAACGCGCCGCGGTTACGACCCAGAACCTGGCACAGGTGTTCGATCAATATATCGGCGGATCCATTCACAAGATCGATGTGGTCCTGCTTGCCGCGGCGGACGAGATAGAAGACCAGCTGGCGGGAGGCGGTATCGACAGCCGCAGGCTGAATGACCATCTGGAGCGACAGACCGCGCGCCTGCCGGAACTCGAAGGCCTGCGTATGGCAAACGCCCGGGGCGAAATTGCGTACGGTGAGGACGTGGCGGGAAGCAACGTGAAGAGTATCGCCGACCGTGAATACTTCATACGCCTGCGTTCCGATCCCAAGGCCGGGTTGGTCATATCCCGACCGCTGGTCAGTCGAGTCATCGGGAAATGGGTGCTCATAATCGCCCGGCGGGTCAACCGGCCGGACGGGTCCTTTGCCGGCGTGGTTTACGGAGTTATCCCGCTGGAACGTTTCCACAAGGTTTTCACCTCTATCAACGTCGGCAGGAACGGAGCCATCACCCTGCGTGACGCGGAGATGCGAATCCTCGCTCGTTACCCGGAATCAATTGGAACAGGCAGCACCTTTGGCCGCAGGGAAGTACCACGCCAACTTAACGAACTTATCAGGTCGGGCCGGAACGTGGGGACATACAGGGCATTGGCCCCGCTTGATGAAACTGAACGAACATACACCTTCCGCAGGATTTCCGATTACCCCCTCTACATTACCGTTGGTCTGGCCGCCAGTGACTATCTTGCCGAGTGGCGGCGCGAAGTCGCCATAATGTCGACGGTGGTAGCGCTTTTCATTCTGTTCACACTCATTGCATCGCGGCGGATACTGAACGACTGGAAGCGCGGGAAGTCCGGCGTACAGGCTTTGATTGAGCAGGGGAAAAAATACCGTACGCTTTTTGAGGAATCAAAGGATACCATTATAATTTCGGATCCCCTCGGGTGGATTCTCGATATCAACAAGGCGGGCATCGGGCTTTTCGGCTATGAGAAAAATGAAATCGTCGCGCTGGATCCGAGGAGACTTTACTGCGATCCGGGTGACCGAGAACGGTTGTGGCAGAGTTTGCTCGTTTCCGAAACCGTAGAAGATTTCGAAGTGGAGATGAGGAGAAAGGACGGCAAAAATATAATCGTTCATCTCTCCGTGTCGATTACCCGAGACGATGAAGGCAAAGTTGTCGGTCACCGGGGAATTGCCCGTGACGTGACTGAACGCAGGAGGCTGGAGAAGCAGCTCGTGCAGGCGCAGAAAATGGAATCTATCGGCCTTCTGGCCGGCGGTGTTGCCCACGATTTCAACAACCTGCTCACGGCCATTTCCGGATACGGGCAGCTTCTCCGGGACACGGTTTCCGATGACGACGAACTCTCCCGGGACAGTATCGAACAGCTCCTGAAGGCCTCGGACCGGGCAGCCGAGCTGACAAGAAGCCTGCTCGCCTTCAGCAGAAAGCAGGTGATCCACCCGAAACCGGTGCAGTTGGAGGACATTATCCGCGATACGGGCAAGCTGATCAAGAGGATCATAGGCGAGGACATCAAGCTGAGCATGAGCTTCAGCGGCGGAGAACCTCCTGTCATGGCGGATGCCGGCCAGATCGAACAAGTGCTGATGAATCTCGCGACAAACGCCCGCGACGCAATGCCCCATGGAGGCCGGCTGCATATCTCGACCTGTGAGGTAATCGTTCGAAACGGCTCGGAGGCGCAATACGATGTCGCGAGGCCGGGAAAATATGTCCAGATTTCCGTTTCTGATACAGGGGTGGGTATAGACGAGCAATACCTGGGCAGGATATTTGAACCTTTCTTTACAACAAAAGATATCGGCAAGGGCACGGGCCTGGGACTCGCGATGATATACGGCGCTGTAAAGCAGCACAACGGCTCCGTTCTCGTGAACAGCATTCCCGGCAGGGAAACGACCTTCCGCATACTGCTGCCGGCCGTCGAAAACGCCTGCGCCGTCAAGGAAAAGCCGGCTGCGGCTACCCCGTCAGCATACGGCGGTACGGAAACCCTCCTCATCGCCGAGGACGAGGAGGTTGTCAGGGCGTTTATGCAAAAGATCTTCGAGAGGGTTGGATACAAAGTGATAAGCGCCGCCGACGGCGAAGACGCTGTTCGGAAATTCATGGAAAACAGGGAAGAAATTTCCCTCGTCCTTTCCGATGTGATAATGCCGGGCAAGAACGGAAGGGAGATTCTCGAAGAAGTCCGGCAAATGAAGCCCGCGATCAAAGTGCTCTTCATAAGCGGCTACACGGCAAACGTCATGCACGAAAAGGGCATATTCGAAGAGGGCATGGATTTCATAGCAAAGCCGTTCGTGAAAGACGATCTTCTGCGGAAGGTACGTGAGGTCCTGGACAAGGCCTGACGAATCCGGTATTAATTGCTGTTTTAGGTTTATCAGTTATTTATGCTTGATGAACGTCCCTTTCTCGAACTCCTCGAAGGCAACGCGCAGCTCTTCCTGGGTGTTCATGACAATCGGGCCGTACCAGGCGACCGGCTCGCCGATGGGCTTTCCCGATACGAGAAGAAAACGGACCGGGATTTCCTGGGTGGAAATTACAATTTCGTCGCCATCTCCGTAAAGGACGAGGTCCTCGACAGTGCAGGCGCACTCTCGTTTGAAATCGAAATAATTGGCTCCGATAACCTCATGGGAATAGGCGTTCCGTTCCGGGTCGAAATACCCCATGCCCTCGATCACATAGGCAAAGGCAGTGTATCCTCTGTTGATTTTATGGGAAAAGGTCGCCTTCGCCGGAATTGCCACGTCCAGGTACTCGGGATCGACGACCACGTCCTGTACCGGGCCCTTCACCCCGCCAACTTCACCGCAGATGATTTTCACCTTTACGTTTCCCGACACGGTAATTTCAGGTATCTGACCGGCGGTTATGCCGCGGTATCGGGGCTCCATCATCTTGTGTGAAGCGGGCAGGTTGGCCCAGAGCTGGGTGCCCCACATGAGGCCGTCTTCCCTGCCGCGGGGCATCTCCTGGTGGATGATGCCGCTGCCGGCCGTCATCCACTGCACGTCTCCCGACTCTATAACCCCCTTGTTTCCCATGCTGTCGCCGTGCTCCACCCGCCCCTGCACGACGTAGGTGATCGTCTCGATCCCCCGGTGCGGGTGCCAGGGGAACCCCTTCAGGTAATCGGGAGGGTAGTCGGAGTGGAAGTCGTCAAGAAGGAGGAAGGGATCCAGCTGCGGCACCTGGTAATAGCCGAAGGCCCGCTTCAGGTGAACTCCAGCGCCTTCAATTGTCGGCTTGCTCTTCCAGACCTTGCTGATTTTTCTTACTGAATTCATAGACACCTCCATTAACGATGGCAGTGGCCCACATGATGAGGGATGCACTTGATTTTCAAAGTTTACCAGTCAGCCGCGAACTGTCCATACACTGAAGGCGGCGCCGTCCCGAATGCCGGTATGCAACCTTGTTGGTTATCTTTGACTTAGGACCCCAAGAAGTCGTATATTTGAATATATAAAATTAAAAATAGATTTCCGGTCGTGGCGCAACATAAGTGTCATCACGACAACGACTCCGCTCACCTTACGAGTGCATTACGCGGTGATTTAACGGAGAACAACAATGAACCGTCAACTTGAAAACAAACGGGCGCTGGTCACCGGGGGCAGCCGGGGCATCGGAGCGGCTATCGTCAGGCGGCTGGCCCGCGAAGGCGTACACGTGGCGTTCACCTATGTCAGCAGGCCGGATAAGGCCGAAGAAACGGTGCAGGCTGCACAAGCTTCGGGCGTGAAAGCGCTGGCGATAAAGGCCGACAGCGCCGACGCCGGGGCAATGGTCGCGGCAGTGGAGAAAACGGTCAAGGACCTGGGTGGCATCGACATTCTCGTCAATAACGCCGGCATAGGCGTCTTCGCCCCTATAGACGACTATCGCCTCGAGGATTTCGATCGTACCATGGCCGTAAACGTTCGCGCCGTCTTCGTAGCCACCCAGGCCGCGGTGAAATACATGCGGGATGGCGGCCGCGTAATCAACATCTGCAGCTGCAACGCCGAACGTGTTCCATTCCCGGGTGCCGCCGTCTATGCCATGAGCAAAGCGGCACTCGTCGGCCTTGTTAAAGGGCTGGCGCGCGATCTCGGCCCGCGCGGCATCACGATCAACAACGTGAATCCCGGTCCCGTCGACACAGACCTGAACCCGGCCGATAGCGATTTCGCTAAAATTTTGATGCCGTTCATGGCGCTCCCCCGCTACGCCGAGGGCGACGAGATCGCTTCGCTGGTGGCATATCTGGCCGGCCCGGAATCAGCTTTCGTAACCGGGGCCAGCTTTACCATAGACGGCGGGTTTGTCGCGTAGCAGTGTCACGCAATAATTGACGCTCCGGAAATGATAAGGAGACCCCCATGACATCCATTGCGGACAACGCAATTGTGAGTAAGCCCAGCAGCCATTCGGCGGACCAGACCGTGGAAACGCTGAAAAACATTCTTCAGACGAAAGGTATTGACCTGTTTGCGTTGGTCGATCACAGCGGGGAGGCGGCAAAAGTCGGCATGAAGATGCGCCCCACCAAGCTGCTGATCTTCGGCAACCCCAAAGCGGGTACTCCCCTGATGCTGGCGGCACCGAGCTGTGCCATCGATCTTCCTTTGAAGATCCTGATCTGGGAAGATGAGAAGGGCAAGGTGTGGATTTCATACAACAGCCCGCAGTATCTGCAGAAGCGGCACGGTTTGCCGCAGGAGCTGATGCAAAATATAGCCGTCGTTGAAAATCTGGCAGAAAGCGCAGGCAGTCTGTAACCGACGGCGTCATGCCGGGCAGACTTGAAAATTGAAGGGAAGAAATAAATGCACGATCTAATACCATTTCTGACTCAGCAAGGCTACACGGTGGTGTTTTTGTGGGTCCTTGCGGAGACAATGGGGCTTCCCATACCGAGCGTTCCCTTGCTGATTGCCATGGGAGCCCTGGCCGGTCTCGGAAAGATCAATTTATTTCTATGCATCGGCCTGGGAGTCTGTGCTGCGCTGTCGGGCGACTTGTTCTGGTACCACACGGGCAGGCGGCGGGGCGGTCAGTTATTGTCACTGCTGTGCCGCATATCCCTCGAACCCGACTCCTGCGTCCGTCGAACGGAAAATGTCTTTTCACGGTATGGTTCCCGGTCCCTCCTGATAGCCAAATTCGTACCGGGGCTGAGCGCCGTATCGACTCCGCTGGCGGGTATTATCCGCATGCGGCCTTCGCTGTTCCTGCTTTTCGACTTTATGGGAGCGGTCTTGTGGGTAGGTTCGTATACGGTGTTCGGTTATCTGTTGAGCGAACAGCTCGATCGCGCATCAGGTTACGCAGCGAGCATGGGAAGCGCTCTCTTCCTTCTCGTTGCCGGAGGGGTTTCGATTTATATTCTTCGCAAGTATTACCTGCGCCACCGTTTCATACGGCAACTTTTCGTAGCGCGCATCACCCCGGAAGAATTGAAACGGAAACTGGACTCCGGCGAAGATGTCGTGATTTTCGACGTTCGCCATGATCTTGATTTTGATGCCGATCCCTACATAATCCCCGGCACTCTGCGTATTCCCTCGGAACAGTTGGAGAGTACTCCGGAAGTTCCAAAAGATCGCGAGGTGGTCGTGTATTGCACGTGACCCAACGAAGCCTCCAGCGCCCGGGTGGCGATAAAGTTGCGGCAACGGGGAATCACGCATGTCCGGCCGCTTGCCGGAGGCTTCCACGCATGGCGCGACCACGGCTATCCGGTCGAACCGGTATCATAGAAACCCGCCTGTCAGGTCATTGCGGAAACCCTGCCGGCGCGGCGGTGACGGAGCATACGACTCTCAGGAGGCCAGTCGACAAATATCCTGATAAAATTGCTATATCTGTCAATGCCGGACTGAATTGTATGGCTCCGTAAAAGGAGGCTGGAAATGGCAAATACACAGAAAACGGCAATCGTGACCGGCGCTTCGCAAGGCATCGGAGCAGGTCTTGTGAAGGCCTTTCTGGAGCGCGGTTACAGCGTGGTGGCAAATTCGAGAAATATCACCAGGTCGGGCGCCTTCGAGGCGTCGGATAAACTGGCGCTGGTCGATGGAAACATCGCCGAAGCCGCGACTGCGGCGAAGATCGCCGAAGTCGCCAGGAGCAGATTCGGATCTATCGACGCGCTCGTCAACAACGCCGGCATATATTTCTCCAAGCCCTTCACGGATTACACTGTTGATGACCTGCGGTCTCTAGTTTCAGTCAACATCGAAGGTTTTCTCTACATCAGCCAGTTCGCGATCAGACAGATGCTGGCCCAGAAGACCGGCGGAAGCATCGTCAATATCTCGTCGACCATGGTGGATCACCCGATCGCCGGCATAAACGCCGCGGTCTCGATGATCACTAAAGGCGGCCTTGAGGCCGTCACACGGAGCCTGGCGATGGAATACGCGAAACAGGGCATACGTGTGAACGCCGTCGCGCCGGGTATTGTCGATACTCCCATGCACAAGGATGACCCGAAGGATTTTCTCAGGACGCTGCAACCGATGGGACGGATTTCCGAAGTGAAAGACATTGTGGACGCCGTCGTTTATCTGACGGAAGCCGGTCAGGTGACCGGTGAGGTGCTGCACGTGGACGGTGGTGCCCACGTCGGCAAATGGTAGCCCCGCAGGCTCGCCGCAAGTCGGCGGCGAGCATCGGCTGAAAGTATTTAGTATCATGGTCCCAGCACCGCCCGAGCTGTACGGCGGTGCAAGAATCGAATGCATCAAGTCGTGGAGTGGCGGTACACTCGCATTTCAAGGTGGGTTCTTAAACAGAAGGAGATTTGCCATGAAGATCCTAATTGTTCTCACATCGCATGACCAACTTGGCGATACCGGAAAGAAAACCGGTTTCTGGCTGGAAGAGTTTGCCGCTCCCTATTACGTGCTGAAGGATGCCGGAGCGGAGATCACGTTGGCCTCGCCGAAGGGCGGCCAGCCGCCGCTCGATCCGAAAAGCGAGGTGCCCGAGTTCCAGACCGAATTAACGAAGCGCTTCCGCACGGACACCGCTGCACAGGCTGAACTTGCCAGCACGAAAAAGCTGGCCGACGTGTCCGCGGACGATTTTGACGCGGTCTTCTACCCCGGCGGACACGGCCCGATGTGGGACATGCCCGACAACGCGACATCCATCGCGCTGATCGAAGCCTTCGTTAAGGCAGACAAGCCGGTCGGGGCGGTGTGTCACGCGCCGGTCGCGTTGATCAATGTGCGCGGCATGGATGGCGACTATCTGCTCAAAGGCAGACGCGTGACCGGGTTTGCGAATACGGAAGAAGCAGCGGTGGAACTGACAAAAGTCGTACCTTTCCTGTTGGAAGACCGGCTGAAGGAACGGGGTGGCATTTTCAGCAAAGCCGCCGATTGGGCCCCCTATGTCCAGGTGGACGGGATGCTCGTGACCGGCCAGAACCCGGCCTCTTCGGGACCCGCGGCGGAAGAGTTGCTGAAGCTGCTTCGCCCCGTTTGAACTGTCACGGATAAATCGCAATGCGTGCAGCTGCGCCGCCACGGGCGGCTGGGGATTCGCTCAATTCAATGAGGACGGCAAACCCGCCGGCGAGGCGATGCTCAAGACATGCTTCCCTTGCCACGAGCCCGTCAAAGCCCGCGATTTCGTCTTCACCCGTTACGCGCCTTGACGCTCGCGTTCAACAAATCTGACTTTCGATTCAGGTAAACGCATGGGAGGAAAAAACATGGCAAATCCCATTCTGGTCACCGGCGCGGCGGGCCGCGTCGGCGCTGTAGGGCGCACGGTCACCGAGCTGCTTTTGAAGCAAGGCAAAGCGGTGCGTGCGATGGTGCGAACTGAAGACGAACGCGCGCAGGCGTTGCGCGACATGGGTGCGGAGGTCTTGGTCGGTGATCTGCTCGATCTCGATTCGATGCACAGGGCGATTGCCGGCTGCGAGACGATGTACTTCGGCATGTCGGTTTCGGATGCCTACCTGGCTGCGACGGTCAATGCGGCGGCCGTGGCGAAGCATTACGGCGTAAAGGCTTTCATCAATATATCGCAGATGACGATCTCGCAGATGAGCATCACCGAAACCACCGCGAGCCCGCAGCACAAAATGCACTGGCTCGCCGAGCAGGCGCTGAACTGGTCCGGTCTGCCGGTCGTGCATGTACGGCCGACCGTGTTTCTCGAAGGCTTTTTCCTGATTTTCACTGCGGATTCGATCAGGGGATCAAATCAGATCAGGTTACCGTTCGGCGATGGCAAGACTTCGCCGGTTTCAGCGGAAGATGTTGCGCGTGTGGTCGCCACGCTGCTCGCCAATCCCCAGCCGCACATCGGCAAGATCTATCACCTGACGGGTCCGCAGTCCGAGAACATGTATTTCTACGCACAAGAGTATTCAAACGCGCTTGGCCGAACAATCACCTATCAGGACATTCCGCTCGAACCATGGCGGGAAGCGCTTCTCGAGCGCGGCTTGCCGGTGCACCTGGTGAACCACCTTGCTACGATGGCCGATCTGCACCGCGCGGGACGCTACGACCGGATGTCGGACGACGTGCTCAAGCTAACGGGGCAAGGGCCGCTGAGCGTGCAGGAGTTCGTCAGGAAGAATGCGGCGACATTCACCGAGTCCGCAAAGGAGGCGATTCAGTGAACGCATGGGAGGGAAGAAGATGGCAGATCTGAAGTTTGAGAAAGAGATCGCCGCGCTTCTCGTCATCGATCCCTAACGCTACTCGCGGACCTGACCGCCGGCCGATCCTGGAAATGCTGATGGTTTCCATCGACATCAGCGATCTGAGCTTTACATAAGGGATATTGGCGCCCACCCAGCCAGAATTATACACTTTATCCACAACCCCGGATCAAAATGTTATCATATAATCAGGCGAGTTTTACAGGCAAGTAGCATGCTGGAGAGTGAACGTCATGGCCGACGCAAAATCATCATCCGCCCAGCTCCCCGGTGAGCAGCCAGACCGGATGTTTCCCAGGCTCACGCCGGATCAGGTTACGCGCGTCGCCCCGCATGGTCAGGCGCGACAAGTTATAGCCGGTGAGGTACTTGCCGAAGCAGGCGAGGAAACTCCCCGGTTTTTTGTGGTAAAGACAGGTCAGATAGACATTATCCAGGCATCCGGCGACTCTGAGGAAGTTGTAGCCATCTGCCGTACGGGTCAGTTCACGGGCGAGGTGAACCTGCTTTCGGGGCGGCGCATGCTTGTACGGCTGCGAGCGAGCGAGCCCGGCGAAATAATTCAGCTTGACCGCGGGCAACTGTTGGGCCTGGTGCAGGCCGACAGCGAGTTGAGCGAAATATTTATGAGGGCCTTCATTTTACGGCGGGTGGAACTGATTACACGTGGCATCGGAGACGTGGTGCTCGTCGGCTCGGACCATTCCGCCGGAACGCTTCGCCTCCGGGAGTTTCTCACACGCAACGGCCATCCCTACACGGCCGTCGACGTGGAAAGCGACCAGGACGTCAGGGAGCTGCTCGATCGGTTTCAGGTCGAAGTAACAGATGTACCGATTGTGATTTGCCACGGCAAGCATGTGCTGCGGAATCCGAGCAACCGTCAACTCGCGGACTGCCTAGGGTTCAACGCTGCCATAGACCGGACGCAAATTCGCGAGCTCGTGATCGTAGGCGCCGGGCCGGCGGGGCTGGCTGCAGCCGTGTACGGTGCATCGGAAGGGCTTGACGTTCTGGTGCTGGAAACTGTCGCACCGGGAGGACAGGCGGGCTCGAGCTCGAAAATCGAGAACTACCTTGGCTTTCCCAACGGCATTTCCGGGCAGGATCTGGCGGCACGCGCCTACATGCAGGCCCAGAAGTTCGGTGCCCAGGTGCTCATAGCGGGATCCGCGGCACGGCTGTTATGGGATCGGAAGCCGTACGCGGTGGAAATGGATGATGGTTCGCACGTACAGGCGCGGACCGTGATCATCGCGACCGGCGCACAGTACCGAAGGCTCGCCTTGGAGAACCTGTCCCGGTTTGAAGGCGCAGGAGTGTACTACAGCGCGACATTTATGGAAGCCCAGCTGTGCAGCGGCGAAGAAGTTATAGTAGTCGGCGGAGCCAACTCGGCAGGTCAGGCGGCCGTATTTCTGGCGAGGACCGTGAAGCGAGTGCACATACTGATCCGGTCAGGCGGGCTGGCGGCAACGATGTCCCGATATCTCATAAGGCGCATTGAAGACAGTCCCAACATCGTTTTGCGAACACACACGGAAATCATCACGCTTGAAGGCGGCGATCATCTCGAGCGCGTTCGCTGGCGTGACAACCAATCGGGAAAGATTGAAACTCACGACATCAGTCATGTGTTCCTCATGACCGGCGCCGTTCCGAACACACAGTGGCTTGACAGTTGTTTAGCACTTGACGACAAAGGGTTCATAAAGACGGGGCCGGACCTGTCGCGCGATGATTTAACCGCGGCGAAGTGGCCGCTTGCAAGAAGTCCTTTTTTCCTGGAAACAAGCATGCCCGCGGTGTTCGCGGTCGGCGACGTCAGGGCAGGCAATATCAAACGTGTGGCATCCGCGGTTGGGGAGGGATCAAATGCAATATCTTTTGTCCATAGGGTATTGAACGAGTAAATGAAAGGACAGGGACACCGGATTAATGCGCTCACGAAAGTGCGCGAGCGAAGAAATGGAGGCAGGCGATGGCTGGACAATGCTCACACCTTGAAGATGTTAAGTGGACGCAGCCGAGAACGGATGGCTGCGAAGAGTGTCTGAAGATGGGCGATTCATGGGTGCACCTGCGCCTCTGCGAAACCTGCGGACACGTGGGGTGTTGCGACGATTCGAAAAACAAACATGCCACCGCTCACTTTCGCGCCACCGGACACCCGGTAATCAGGTCATTGCAGCCGGGCGAGCGCTGGCGTTATTGTTATGTCGATGACCAGATGACCGATTCTTGATGCATTGGCGGATCAGAGCGGGAAAGCGGCAGGCGGAACTTGTCGCCGTCCTGACGGAGGGTTTGCCGCGTAGAAGAAATTCAACCCGCAACAGTGCATCCCGCCGAAATTACGTATAATGGAAGGAGGCACCGTATGAGACGGATCGCATTATTGCTGGTTGCAGTTACAGCGCTGGCCGGCGTGGTCGCCTGCAAGGCCCGCGAATCCGGACAGGCCGATGGAGAGGCCGCCCCTATCTTCGGAATCAAAATTCCCCGCGGATACCGCGACTGGAAGTTGATCTCCGTGGCCCACGAAGAAGGCAACCTCAACGATATTCGCGCCATTCTGGGCAACGACGTAGCGATAAAGGCATACCGGGAAGGGAAGCTTCCTTTCCCGGACGGCACAATCATTGCCCGGATAGCCTGGAGTTACGTCCCGTCGGAGGAAAACAACAAAGTCTTTGGCCGTCGTCAATCTTTCGTTCCCGGGTCCCCGCCGGAATGGTACCTTCAGTTTAT
Organism: Geobacteraceae bacterium; assembly: GCA_035686205.1. GTDB lineage: Bacteria > Desulfobacterota > Desulfuromonadia > Geobacterales > Geobacteraceae > CAIWTU01. Next base: position 17,348 of record DASRZQ010000014.1, on the reverse strand, counting down.
GGTCAAGGACTCAAGAAAGTACGCCGCGACAGCCGGCTGGGGGTTCGCTCAATTCAATAAAGACGGCAAACCCGCCGGCGAGGCGATGCTCAAAACATGCTTCCCTTGCCACGAGCCCGTCAAAGCCCGTGACTTCGTCTTCACCCGTTACGCGCCTTGAGCGACGGAGAGTGATCGGTTATCAGCGTGTATGCGCCTGAGCCGGCATAGCGGATGTTTGGGCGAATTTGACAATCTTCGGGGCCTCCCTATACTTCATGTATATATTCACAAAGGAGCCCGTCAAATGGCTGAATACGCAAGCCACGCAGCCTCGGCCGGCAGCAGGCTTCACAGGGCTTTCCGGAAAGCGCTGGAGCGGACCGGCGTGTCCGTCGTGCGGGGTAAAACCGGAGATGAATCGCTTCTCGATTTTGCCGAGGCAACGGTCGCCGGGCTGGCAAAGCTGCCGCGCAGACTCGAGTGCCGCTACCTCTATGATGCCCGGGGAAGCGCCCTTTTCGAGCGCATCACGGAGCAGCCCGAATACTATCTCACGCGGACCGAAGCGGCTATCCTTAAGACCAACGCCCATTACATCCGCGACCTGGCCGGTTCCACGTCCCTCGTGGAGCTTGGGTCCGGCAGTTCGGTGAAGACGGGCATTTTGCTCCGCGCCTGGCTTGACCGGGACCCCTCCGCCAGATATATCCCGATAGATGTCAGTATCAGCGCCCTGCGCGGTGCCTGCCGGGCCATATCCGGCTCAATGCCCACCATCCAGGTGATTGCTATCGACGCCGACTACCATGAGGCGTTTCCCCTTCTTCGGCAGGCTTCCCCGGTCATGGTGCTTTTCCTCGGAAGCAGCATCGGCAATTTCGGGCCGCGAGAGATGGATGCGTTTTTTATCTCCGTATCCCGGGCACTCTCCATCAACGATTTTTTTCTTCTCGGAATCGACCTGGTCAAGGAACAGAACCTTATCGACGCTGCTTACAACGATGCCGCCGGGATTTCAGCCAGTTTTACCCGGAACCTGTTCGCCCGCATGAACCGGGAATTGCGGAGCAACATCGACCTGTCAGCGGTGGAGCATGTGGCCGCCTATGATCCGGGCGTGGAACAGGTCGAAATATACGCCCGTTTTGCCCGGAGACAGATCATCCGGGTGGAGCCGCTGGAGAGAAGTTTCGCCATCGACGAGGGAGAAATGATACGGGTCGAAATCTGCAGGAAGTTCCGGCTGGATGAATTTATCCGATACGCCGCCAGGTTCGGCTTCGCCGCCGACGGGGTCTTCACCGATGAACAGAACTGGTTCGCTCTGCTCCTTTTGCGTCGTCAAGCGCCACTGGACTGAACGACAGCTATCGTGGTCCAAATCTTTCCTGAATCCGTGACGCCTGAATGCCAAGGCAAGCGGAATGCCGGGGTTTAAACGCCGCCTACGCGGTTTCGCATCTGCTACGCCGGGCGAACTTCGTCGGACGGCCTCATCCAGCGGGAATGCAAAAAACCGAGGCGTCCGCGCAGGCGAAGGCGTGAAGGCGTCACGGATTCAGATCTTTGGGAAAACGGAGATATGAACGATGCATGAGAAAAAGGAGCGGCTTTTACGGAGATTCCTGGACGTGCAGGGAAAATTCGACCGTTTGTGCGAACCGCTGACGGCAGAAGAGCACCGGGTTCAGCCCATTATCGAAGCGAGCCCCCCATGGTGGTCGATCATGCACACCGCCTGGTTCTATTCCAGGAATATCCTCATGGAATTGGGCGAACACCTTGCCGAAGACCGGAAATACGACGTCCTGCTCAATTCTTATTACCATGCGCTGGGGCCTTACCTGGATCAGGGAATAAGGGGCAGGTTGTCGGAACCGTGCAACGATCATGCATATGCCTACCGTGCCTCCGTGCGGGAGCGTATGAAGCGCCTCATCATGGAAACCGACGGGATAAATCTTGCCAGGCTGGAGTTTCTCCTGCAAATCGGCGTCAACCATGAAGAACAGCATATCGAGCTCCTTTTGACGGAGATAAAGCGGATAAAGGCGGAAAACCCGGTGGCGGAATTGCGGCGTCCCTATATCGCCGCCGCCGAAGCCCCTGATTCGGGATCGCCCGTCGAATCGGTATTCATCCCCTTTCCCGGCGGCGACCCTCTTATCGGCAATGTCGAGGGAGGCTGGTGCTGGGACAACGAGCTCGGAATTCACCGCTTCCGGATGCGGGATTTTGCGCTCATGAACCGTCCCGTCACAAACGGAGAATACATGGAGTTCGTGGAGGACGGCGGATACCGCGACTGCCGTCTCTGGCTGTCCAGCGCCTACGACCTGTTCATCAAAAAAGGCCTTCTTCAGTCGCCGCTGTATTGGGAAAAGATGGACGGAACGTGGAGGCACTGGACCCTTTCGGGGATGAAGAGAGTCGATCCCGGCGAGCCGGTATGTCATGTGAACTTCTATGAAGCGCATGCCTATGCGTTGTGGAAAGCGAGGTCCGACGCACCCTGCAAGTCCGTGCGGCTGCCGACCGAGCATGAGTGGGAATATGCGGCAAGATCCAGCGGTGCCGCGCTAAAGGGAAATTTCATGGAGTCCGGGCTTTACCATCCCCAGGCGTCACAGGGAAACGACGGTGAGGTCCCCGGGCAGATGTTCGGAGACGTTTGGGAATGGACAACCAGCCATTACGAGCCCTACCCCGGCTATAAACCATTTCCGGAGGGACTTGTGGAGTACAATTCCAAATTCATGAACAACCAGAGAGTGCTTCGCGGCGGATCATGCGCGACACCTGGAAATCACATGCGCATAAGTTATCGCAATTTCTGGGCACCCTCCACGCAATTCCAGTTCACCGGCTTCCGTCTGGCAATGGATCTCGATTAGCCATGAGAAAAGGAATATCGGAATTCGCTGAGCGGTCTATCCCGGTTTCTTTCCCAAGGGATGTTCAGGTTCGTACAGAAGGTGAGAGACAAGAGGCGGTTCCGCACCGATATGAAAGACACGAACGCGGTTTTCGACCTCGAGGTCTGCCTTTGTAAACCGTTCATGCTGACGCAGATGCTCTATCCAGGATTCCACGAGAAAGCATTCCAGAAAACGACCCGTTTTTATGGTGTCGGAAAAAAGCCACCAGTTTGTTGCTCCGTCGCGCAGGCGAAGTGTGCGAAGGACATGCATTTCGCGGGTGAAGTCAGATGACTGCGCCGGGTCGATAATATACTCTACCGTGACGAGGACCGGCCCCCTGTCGGGATGTGGTTCGAAAATGACGGCCGGTACCGGCCAATGAAGCGAGGGAGCCAATTCACCTTCCATTCGCCCGGCCAGACGGAACCGCGACGAGAAGGCAGCACCGACTGACAGGACGATGGCAGCATAAAGCAGGGCAGAAGTGATTCCCTTGTGGAGAGCGACTGTTCCCCACAGGATGCTGCCGCCGGCCGACCCCCCGAAAAAAACGAGCAGATAAAAAGCCAATGCCCGCCCCCTGACCCATGCCGGCACGGCTGTCTGGGCGACACTGTTGAAACTGGACAGAAGCGCAAGCCATGCCATCCCGCCGACAAACATTACACCGCACAGGGGAAAAAAACTGCGCAAAACGGCCAGTGCAGCCAGAACAGCCGAAAAAAGAAGCGACGCGCCGGTCACAAGTGGGTCGGCCGATAACATGCGCCTGACCGGCGGCAAAACAGTCGCCCCGGTGATGGCGCCTGCTCCGAGGCAGCCAAGGAGGGTACCGTAGCCGACAACGCTGAAACCCATTTCGCGGCGCACCAGAAGAGGCAGCAGCGCCCAGAGAGCGCTGCCGCAAACCATGAAAATGCCGCTCCTCAAAAGTACGGCATGGAGTGCCGGTGAATGTCGAACATAACGAAGTCCGCTCCGCATGGCACCCATCATCCTTTCGGCAGGTAGCACGCTTTTGCTTGCGGGACGCTGCCAGCGATAGAGAACAACGACAACACCAAGAAACGACGCGGCATTAAGGATAAATACCCATCCGGCGCCTGCCGCGGCAATAATTAATCCTCCGGCGGCGGGACCCGCCGCGCGCGCCAGGTTAAATCCCACTCCACCAAGGGTAACTGCCGCCACAAGTTGCGAGCGGGGCACCATTTCAGGGATAATTGCCTGCCAGGACGGCATGGTCAAAGCTCCTCCCAACCCAAGCGAAAAGGTAAGCCCGACCAGGAGCCATGGAGTGGTTATTCCTGTGAGCGTAAACAACCCGAGAAGGAAGGCATTTAGGAGCATCCACATCTGGGCGGCGACCAGCAGCCGCCTTCGGTCGACAATATCGGCAAGCGCTCCGGCCGGAAGGGCAAGAAGAAAAATCGGCAGGCTTGTCGCGGTCTGCACTAATGCAACCATTACAGGGGATGCAGCCAATGAAGTCATGAGCCATGCGCCGCCGACATCCTGCATGGAAGTACCGATATTCGAAGCGACACTGGCGATCCACAGGGCGCGAAAAACCGGCTGCCGGAGAGGGCTCCATGCACCTTGATCAGATGGGCTGTTTCCGGGAAGCGGTTGCTCCAACTTGATATCCCCCAGCAATTCCAGGTGCCTGAGTCGAACCATTGACACCCGTCAAAAGGTTTAGAGCTTGTTCGTAAATAAGCATTCCGGGCTCACATCCCGTCTCCCGCCTGCCAAAGTTGTACAACGCGCAGGTCATGCCGCCTTTGACCTGTCCTCAATCGCAAAATCCTCGACGTAGCCCTGCTACGCTTGCGGTTTTACTCAATCGTCCAGGCCAAATCCGACATAAATCCGGGCGCGATCCTTCGGAACGTTATTTACGAACAAGCTCTTATTCACGACCGTCAATCAATAGAGATGAAATGGGATACCATGAGCATAGCAGAATTGGAAAGAATTGCAGCGTCGCATGAAGTCCTCCGGTTTCCCGAAGGGGTGACATTACATAAGAAAATTAAGCATCAAAAAGAAAGATGCAATCTCGTGCGATGAAAGCGGAATGCGTGCAACAATAGCGCTGTTGCTCAAGTGCTGCGAAGGTTACGGCGGGTCAACCCGCCTCGAAGAAGTACATTTAGTTTATAACGAAAAATTATAGTTAAACGAATTCATGCCATTACCCAGAGCCGTCCGATATGGGGAGGCATAGTAGATTCGGGGGTTTCTTGGGCCAGGCAGATACGCAGGCGATCTTAACAAACACGTCTGAGAGCATCAGTTGGAAACGGTATTTGAATGTAAATTTGCAAATCATAAAAGTAACATCATTGTTACAATATTAGAATAATTAAACAACTTTTTTGTTGAAATTCAAACTTTATGATGCTAGAAAACAATACAAATGTATGTCATACAAAAGAATTAATGGATACCTGATATTAAAATCATTTCCGGTATAGCCCGGTAAAACAACTCGTATAAATACTCTCCGATAAGAGCAAATCCAGGGTAACCTGGAGGCGCAAAGCCGCGGGTCCTGATTCATACGGACGGCCGGGTTGCCGAAGGGAGCATTTCACTCCATTGTGAAAATGCCCATTCTTGCGCTCTTTGAGGATGGGCATTTTTTATTCCTCAAACGCCATTTTCCTTAAGAAATGTTCTGGCGAACCACAAACCGACCAACAAGCGGCGAACCGTATGGTCGCTGTATATTAAACCACAAGGAGTTGTTTCATGAGAAAAATTGTTTTATTGTTTTTCGCCGCTGTCGTCATGATTGCGGCGGCAGGATGCTCATCATTTCCGGCAAAGAAGGATACCGTTCTTGCCCCTTACAGCAAGATCCTGGTCAGGCCGCTCAATTTCGATGGGGCCGCGCTGGATAAAATCTCCGGAAATGAGCTTGATGAATACAATAATGCCAGGCCGGAGCTGACAAAACTGTTTAAAGACAATTTTGCCAAGGTTGCCCCCAAATCGGGCTATTTTGATCAAATCCTCTTCGAAGGAACCCCGGACGCAGGCACCCTGGTGCTTGAATCCAGGCTTGCCATGCTCGATCCCGGCATAAGATGGGTCATGCCCGGCAGGGGCGCGGTCGTCTGCGAACTGAAAGACGGCGTCACCGGCAGGAAAATCGGCAGTTACAGCGTATCCCGCAGCGTCAGCAGGCCGCTTACCAGCACCATGATGGGAGCCATCGAAACCATGATCGGCGAGATGGGAGAAGACGCCGCCTCCGATATCGGCGAAGCGAAGTAGCATGCCGGGCCGTTTGTTGCCGGCTAATTTTGAAAAGTTTTGAGAAGACCTCTTATTTGGTCATTTTAAAAATCTGATCCTCCCTGGAAATAAATTCAGGGAGGATTTTTTATGTGTACAAACACGAAACATCAAGCTTTTTTCTGAATCCGGCCCATCCCCTGCCGGTAACGTTTGCGTAAACTTCGGCGTTTATTCGTTTTTCAATGGTTGTTGCGGAGAAATAAGATCCGATGCCGGTTTTCATAAGTGACGTATAATCGACAATATGCCATACTATGAGGCATGGATGAAGTAACTGATTACCCCGGGATTCGCCGGGAGAAATGGCGGGGCATACCATCCGGGCTGGCCGGTCAGGCATCATCCTCCGCATTTACGGACGGGGAGGAAGATGGAGGTTTGCGGCTTTCCGCGCATCAGGCCGACCTCTGGGCGCTGGTGCTGGAAGCCCGCGACATCCCGTGCCGCGCATGGCGCGGCATGGCAGGCTGGAGAATCATGGTCCCGGAAGATCGATTCGATGAAGCCCTCGAAGAGCTGCGGCTGTTCGAAAATGAAAACCGCGACTGGCCGCCTCCGCCGCCCGCGACAAGCCCCCTGGTGGAAAATACACTGGCAACCCTGTCGGTCCTCGTCCTGCTGGCCGCTTTCCACAATATCACCCTGCTTGAGGGCCTGCCCTTCGGCAATACGCGAATCGACTGGCTCTCGGCCGGCAGCGCGGATTCCGCCAAAATCCTCGACGGCCAGTGGTGGCGGGCGCTCACCGCTCTTACGCTCCATGCGGACTGGCTGCACCTGTCCGGCAACCTGGCAATCGGCGGGATGTTTATCGTTTTTCTCTGCCGCGACCTCGGCTCCGGGCTCGCCTGGGCACTGCTCCTGGGTTCGGGATTTCTAGGCAACCTGGCCAATGCCTGGCTGCAGCCCTTCGATCACAATTCAATCGGCGCCTCAACACTTGTCTTCGGCGCAGTAGGCATTCTGGCGGCGATAAATCTGCTGCGCCACCGCGGCGACAACCGCAGGCGCCGGGCAATGCCCGTTGCCGCGGCCCTCGGTCTGCTGGCGCTGCTGGGCACGGAGGGAAAGAATACCGACATCGGCGCGCACCTGCTCGGTTTTGCCTTTGGCGCGGCGCTGGGCCTGACGGCGGAACACCTGTCGGATAAGTACGGGCGCCCCGGCAGGAAAACAAATGTCCTGCTGGCGCTTGGCTGCGCCGTTCTGATGGTGTCGGCGTGGTGGACGGCGCTTGTGTACACTCCCTGAAATGCTTTTCGCTGGTATACTGATAGAAGAAACCCTTACGGTTCACCGGAAAAGCCTCCGGATTTTCAACCGCAGAATACGAACCGAAAAACAACCTATTCGGCGAGGGTTTGACCATAATGGACATGAATGTCACCGAAAACCTGGTAAACGCCCTCAATCCGGGAGAGGCGACCTTTTCGCTGCTCGACGGAAAGACCCCTCAGGTGTTTTTCCTGGTGCGCGAAAGGTCGGCGGTAATTAAGTCTTTCGGCGAAACGGCAGTGGAGGTCTGTTCGGGCCTGTTCCCCGTCGGGCAGGTCGCGGTGACGGCGGTGATTTTCCGGGTCGGCGAATACATAACCCGTGAATATCTGACATGGTGGGACTACCATCGGCCCGGTTGCGCCGATATTTTCCGGGCAATGGTCGGGCAGGAGTTTCTTTCCTTTCATTTTTACGGCGACAACGGCAGGCGGGACCGCGTTTTTGTCGCGGCGAACAACCTCGGCCGTTTTTTCTCCTCGGCCATCGACACCATCGGCGGGCTGCCCGCCTGGACCGAAGGCGATTTTCTCTCGGCCCGACGGACGGTCTGCGGCCGGTTTCCGATTCCCGGGGCGATTTGGGACGCCGCCACTCAGCCCGACGAAGAAAAATGACCGGCATGCATCTTCGTCAAAACCCGCCCCGCGCTCACGACAGCTTATAAGCCAGCAGCACTCCGTCGCGCAGGGGAACGATAGTGGTAAAGAAGTCCCTGCGGCTGAACATAAACTCGTTAAACTGCCTGATAGCCCCGCTGTTTTCGTATTGCGGGTCCTCTTCGACCACCGTCCCGTGCCACAGCGCGTTGTCGGCGATCACCAGCGCATTGTCGGCAAGTTTCGGCAACATGACGCTGATCGCCTCGGGATACATGTATTTGTCGACGTCGATAAAAAGGACGTCGACATTGTCGTATTCAGCGCCGATCCGGAGCGCGTCGCCAACCCGGAATTCGGCCCTTTCCGACAGTCCGGCTTCATTGAAAGTCTTGCGGGCGTAATTTATATGACGCTCCGAGAAGTCGGTCAGCACCACCCTTCCCTGATTTCCCAGCGCCCTTGCAAACCAGTAAGAGGAATATCCGAATCCGGAACCCAGCTCAACCACCAGGTCCGGTTTTTTCATGCGCGTCAAAAGGTGGAGAAGCCTTCCCACCTGCCGGTCTATTATGGGGACGCCGGTTTCCCTCGCCCGCTCTTCCATTGCATCCAGGATAGGGTTCTCCTCCGGAGCCAGGCCCAGAATGTAAGATTCTATGCGGGGGTCGGTTATCGTTATCACGGGTGGACTCTTCTCCATTCTCAGGGCAGAAGGACAATTTTACCCAGCGTGCTTGTCTCCATCACCAGGTGGTGGGCCTTCGCGGCTTCCGCCAGCGGTAGCTCAACGCTGACCACCGGCCTCAGCGTGCCGTTCTCCAGCCCGGCGACAAAAGCGGCGTGCATGCTTTCGAGCTCTTTCGCCGAAGCGTTGTACAAGGTCATCCCGAGAATCGTCGCTTCCCGCATCATGGCATTGCGCGGATCGATCTCCACCCGTCCCCGGCTGCCGACAATTACCACCCGGCCTCCCGTTGCCAGGGCCGGCAGGTCATTGTCCAGGTTTACGTTTGCCAGCATTTCCAGGATTACATCAACGCCGCGGTTGCAGGTCAACTCATTGAGTTTGTCCATGTGACCCGGTTCCTTGTGATTGAGCGCGTAATGGGCGCCTTCGGCCAGGACGAGCGCTTTCGCCGCGTCGGACCCGGCCGTGCCGATTACCCTCATACCCGCGTTGCGCGCCAGCTGGATGGCCGCAATGCCGACCCCTCCGCTTGCCCCATGAACCAGCACCGTCTCGCCGGGCAGGGCGTGGGCGCGCTGGAACAGCGCCCTGAACGCGGCCCCGTACGGCACGCCTATAGCGGCTCCCTGACTGAAACTTATTTTGTCCGGCAGGGGATGGGTCTGAAACTCCGTGCACAGCACCTGTTCGGCGTAAGTGCCGGACAACGACCAGGCAACGTAGACCCGCTGTCCTACCTTGCGGTGCTTGACCCCGGACCCGACGGCCGCTATGACCCCCGCCGCATCAATCCCCGGCGTGTATGGCAACGGCATGTCCGGGCGGTACAGGCCGGAACGGATGTATGTGTCCACCGGATTAACACCGGCGGCTCTGACATTGACAACCACCTGTCCCGGTCCGGGGACAAGATCCGAAACTTCCTCCACCGTCATCTCTTCGGGAGGACCGAATTTATTGACGCATATCGCTTTCATCGGCTTACCCTTTCTCATGGCCGGAAATCATGAAGATTTACCACTATTTTACCTTTTTATCGGCAAAAGGGTACAGGCGAATTGCATCTCCCCCAAACTCGGCATTGTCATCTAATAAAAGCGCTGTTAAAATAAAGCCGTTATGCTTCTCGTGATTCTCCATTTGCCATGTACGGGAAACCTGCAAACAGATACATTTGAGCAGTTCCATACCGGCATTTTAAATTGTATATGGCAAGTAACCTGAAATCATTATATAAACCGGTTGAAAAGATGTTTCGTTTATTATAGCCCCAAGGAGGCCCCATGAAAAAATCCCTCTCAAGATGTTTTGTTTCGTTATTGTTCGGGTTGCTCACCGCCTGTGCATTTATTACGGTAAATGTGTACTTTCCCGAAAAGGACGTGAAGCAGGCATACAAGTCCCTCGATGACATGCTTTTGAAGCAGGGTGAAAAGAGCCCTGCGCCGGAAGGCGCGCCCGCGGAAGGGGAGCCTAAAGCCCCTGAAAAGACTCCCGAAGGAAAGCCGGTCAGTGTCCTTGAGAACAACGGTATTTTTGCCATCGGCATTGCCCGGACCGCCTATGCGGAGGAGGATATCAGCAAAAAACTTGCTGAAGAGCTGTCCCGCATGCCGGAGGTTCAGCAGGCATACGCCGATATCAGGTCGAAGGTTCCCCAAATGGCCGCCCTGCGCGACAGCGGCGCCATCGGCGAGGGAAACAACGGCAGCCTGGTGGTCCTGGACAAGGGCAAACTCGGCAACAACCAGGCGCTGGTGGATTCCGTTAACAACGACCGGAAAACGATAATACGCGCCATGGCGAAAACCACGCTCAAGCTGACCGGCCAGAAGGAAACAAGCGCTACGCTGAAAAAGGCCCTGATCGACGCCGCGAAGACATTCGCGTCGGTCAGGCAGGAGAAGGCAAAGCCGGGATGGTTCGTACAGCAGCCGGATGGGCGGTGGGTGCAGAAATAACAAGAAAGGCGGCCTTCGGGCCGCCTTTTTCAATCCAGCGTCTGCAAGCTGATTTCAGTTGAAGAAATACCTGGCGCCGAAAGTCATTGAAAAGCTGGTCGGGTCGTAGTTGCCGATCTTGGTTCCCCCGGAATTTATATCCGCGTCGGGAGCGACAACTCCTTTCATTTCAGCGGTCAGCGCAAGTTGTTTCATAAGGAAATAGTCTGCCCCCGCGCTCACGTGAACACCTGCCACGGTATCGACATCCGCGTGACCGCCGTCCGCGAAGTTGAAATCATTGAATAATATGTCAAGGCCGGCTCCCAGGTAAGGGACCAGCTTTTGCACCGGAATATCGACGAAACGGTACTGCGCGCCGATCGAGACGTTGGTGGTGTTGAAGTCTCCCGCCTTGAAACCGTCGCGATGTGCATCAAAATCGGTATTGGTTATATCAAGTTCCACGGCAAAGTGTTTGTCGATTCCATAAATAAAACCGCCACCACCAATAAATCCGACATCAGTATTAAGGTTGCTGTTTGGAACTGCAAATGCTTCGCTGTCCGACGGCACCAGAAATCCTATCCTTCCCGTAACGCCCACTCTGCCCTTGATACTGTCGCCGTCACCTGCAATTGCGGCGCCTGCCGTCAAAACAAGCGTGAGAACCGTACAATACAACACAAGAGATTTTTTCATTTTTTCCTCCTTAAGCTCAATTTTGAATAGCTTTCTTCACATGGCAAAGCCAAAAGAATTCACTTCGATGACGTGGGACCTTGAGATCCGCCTCATCGCGGAATCAGCCCTTGTCATCATTTCGCCAATGTCTGACGCGTCGGCGACAGGCGCCCTTCCATGCAGCGAAATCGTCAGACAGACAGTGTCTGCTCTATATCACCCCCTTGATTCGACCTTCCTTTTGTGATTGTACAATTCAGCCGCCGGCTGTTTTCGGGCGCAAAAAAGCCGGGGCTGAATATCTTTCGGATAGTTCGGCGACCCGGCTGTCTCCTGGAGACCCTGTGGGCTTTCCGTCCCACCCTTGCGGGTGGTTTAGTATTATCGTCTATCTGTAGCGGTTTATTATTTTGCCGGATAAAGTTCAGATTTCGTGCCATTTCCCGAATAACTCCAACCATTGAAAATACAATGCAAATCCTTAGCGGCCGCATCCGCGGCCAATCATTTCATACCCGAAATCCTCTACACCATACCCCATCTAAGGCCATAGTCCGCCGCAAAGCATCCGCGAAATACTTTGCAACTATTTTTTCAGATATTAGCAATTTTTTAGAGTTGAAGTTAGTATTTGACAGTCAAAGAAAAACATGGAAGACTGTGTCCCCAACCCTCTTGCAACCTGCATCTCCGTTCCCGGTGTTACATATAAGAAACATAATACATTTGAATTTATTACCCGCAACTGGAAATATTTCATCAAAAAGGTAAAAGACCAGGTGCAAAATTCATCCGAAAATAATGAGAAGGAAACCGGAAGATATTTTCTGAAACGCGCGATCTGGAGCTGTGCAATTTACGCCGCCGTATCGGGTTTATGGATTTACGCTTCGGACAAGCTGCTGATTTTGTTCACCTCCGATCCGGACGCCATTCGCATGATTTCCACCTGGAAAGGTTTCTTTTTCATTGCGGTAACTTCGCTGATGCTTTTTGTCCTGATCCGCCATATCCATGTCCAGCCACTGAAAGCCGACTTTCGGAATGCGGAAAAGAAAGAGCCCGATTCCTCCCCTCCGCGACCGAACCCTTTTGTATACCTGGCATCATTTATCCTTTTCACAATTGCGCTTCTTTTCATCGTTTTCCTGGTATTTAACCGTTACGAGAAGCAGAACCTGCTTGCCGCCGAAACACAGTTGAGGACGGTAACCGGTTTGAAAACACTGGAAATCGGAGACTGGCTTGAAGAGCGGCTCAATGACGCAAAAGCGATGACCGGCAACAAGGTATTCGTTGATCGCGTGGCCCGCTGGATTTCGGGCGACACGGCCGAATACGACGTCAGGCGCAGCATTGAGGAAAGATTCAACATCCTGTTGTCGCTCAAAGACTATTCCGCGCTTTGCCTGTTCGACAAGGAGGGCCGTCCCCTGGTTTCCGCGGGCGGGCCAGCTCCGTCAAAGAGGCAAATACTGTCATTGTTGAAAGAATCGACATCTTCGGTAAAGGTCATCCTTATCGATATCAACCCACGGGAGACGGGGTCCGTGACGCAGCCCGAGTTGGGCGTGTCCGTTCCCTTGTTCACGCGCGCAGGGAACTCAAAAGAAAAAATCGGACTGATTTACATGCGGATAGATCCGGCTCTGAAACTTTACCCTCTGGTCCGGACCCGGCCCGGCATGTTTTCCAGCTTGGAGTCATATATGGTCCGGCGCGACGGCGACCAGGAAGTGTACCTCGGTGAACTCAGATACCGGAAATCGACATCCCCTGCTATTGGGGCGCCGGTGAGTGCTTCGCGTCTTCCCGCGGCAATCACGGCAACGGGAATGACCGGGTTTATTGAAGGCGCGGATTATCGCGGGGTTCCCTGCTTTTCATACGTTGAACCCGTAAAGGGGACCCGCTGGCTGTTCGTCACAAAAGTCGACAGAGCGGAAATCCTCGCGCCGATTGAACATCTTAAAAGCCTGGCGGCGATACTGGTAGTTATCTTCACCATTATTCTGGGTACGATCATTTATTTATGGTGGCGCCATCAGAACGCGAGGATCCTTGCCGCTTACTTCAGGACCGAACTGGAACACCGTTCCCTTGTTGCCCGTTTCGATGCTTTTTCCAGGCACGCCAACGACAGTATCTTCCTCTTCGATGAAGAAGGCCGCATTATCGACGCCAACGAAAGGGCTGCAAAAACCTACGGCTACCCGCTCGGGCATCTCATCGGCATGTCCGTGCGAGACCTCCGCGCGCCCGAGACCCTGAAAGATCTGGACTGCCACTGGCAGCGGAGCATGACCGATGAAGGCGTGATTTTCGAAACCATTCACCGGCGCGCCGACGGGTGTGTCTTCCCGGTCGAGGTAAGCGCCCGGCTCATCACACTTGAAGGACGCAAATACCGCGAAAGTATTGTCCGGGATATCAGCGAGCGCAAGCATCTGGAAGAGCAACTCATACATGTCCAGAAAATGGAGGCGATAGGCACGCTTGCCGGCGGAGTTGCCCATGATTTCAACAACATTCTTACCTCGATTGTCGGCTACGGCGGCCTTCTGCAGATGAAAATCGGCGCAGAAGATCCGATGCGCAAAAGCGTCGACGGCATCCTGTCGGCCGCCGACCGGGCGGTGGCGCTCACCCAGGGACTTCTTGCCTACAGCAGGAAAGGGGCCATCAATGTCTGTCCCGTGGACCTGAACGACATAATCACCAGGGCCGACCAGCTGCTTTCACGTATTATCGGTGAAGACATCGAACTGGCGGTCTTCATATCCGACACTCCTCTCACCATTCTCGGCGATGCCGCCCAGATGGAGAGGGTAATAGTCAACCTCTCCACCAATGCCCGGGACTCCATGCCGAAGGGCGGCAGTCTTATAATAAGGGCGAATGAAGTAGAACTCGACAAGAAATTTGTATCTATCCACGGATACGGCAAGCCGGGTCGTTACGCCCTGCTTACGGTGGCCGACACCGGCAGCGGAATGGACAAGGCAACCATGGAGCGGATATTCGAGCCCTTTTACACTACGAAAGAGGTTGGCAAGGGAACCGGTCTTGGGTTGTCCATAGTTTACGGAATCGTCAAGCAGCACGGAGGCTTTGTCGAAGTGGAAAGTAAAATGGGAACGGGCACCATGTTCCTCACATATTTTCCGCTGGCAGATCCCTCGCCGGAAGGGGAGAGACGGGAGGCGTTGATTCGCCCCCACGGCGGCAACGAGACTATTCTGCTGGTCGAGGATAATGAGCATATCCGCTCTTTCCTGAGGGACCTCCTGAGCGAAAACGGATACAGGGTAATCGAGGGGGTTGACGGCGAGGACGGCATCCGGAAATTCCGGGAGCATGACAGCGATATCGACCTTCTGGTGCTCGACGTCATCATGCCGAAGAACAACGGACCCGGCGTATACGACGAAATCCGCCGGACAAGAGACGTAAAAGCCATGTTCATGAGCGGTTACACGGTCGACGTAATAAGCAGATGCGGTGTCGACACGGAAAAGTTCGAAGTTATTTCGAAACCGGTATCTCCCCACGCGTTTCTCTCGAAAGTCCGCGAGGTCCTCGACAAGCGGGCATGAGACAAAGGCATCCGACTACAGCATGTGGGCGAAAAGATGCGCCCACCATTCCCGGATCCTTTCGCCCCATGGTCTTTTTTCCCATTTTTCAAGGATAATCGGATCCGACTCCGCCAGGTCGCCGGCAAACATTTTTTCCATTTCCGTCGCAAAATCCCGCCCCAGAATAACCGTATTTACCTCGAAATTCCTGGAAAAGCTCCAGAAGTCCAGATTGGTGGACCCGACGGTTGACCAGACGCCGTCTATTACTGCGGTTTTTGCGTGCAAGACCGCATTGCGGCGTGCATACAGCTTCACCCCCTCCTCCAGCAGTTCGTCGTAATAAAACCGTCCGGCATACAGGGCCAGCATTTCATCACTTGTTTTCGGAAGTATGATCTTGACGTCTACACCGTTCTTGGCGGCGTCTGTAAGGGCTTTAATCATCTGTCGGTCGGGAACGAAATAGGAACTCGTCATATGAATGGATTTTTCGGCGAACGAGACCGCGGAAACATACATGACAAAGGTCGTTCTCCCCAATTCATAAGGCCTGCTTCTGACCACCTGAACAAGGTCCCGGCCCTCCTCCTTCAGCCGCGGGAAATAGTCACTGTCTGAAAGAAGCGGTCCCTTCTGCCAGATCCACGCCCGTAAAAATATTTTCTGGAACTCGGCCACTGCCGGCCCTTCTACCTGTACGTCCGTATCGCGCCAGGGTATTTGAGTCCTGCCCTCCCGCCCGCTCAAAAATCCGCTGGAATAGACATGGCTGATATTGACGCCGCCGGTAATGGCGATTTTGCCGTCCACCACCAGGATCTTCCTGTGATCGCGCCTGGTCAGCCGCCATTTTCCCTTGGCCTTCAACGGGTTTACGGGGTTGAATTCGACCACGTTAATCCCCTTGTCCCGCAAGCGCTGGAAAAAGGAAGCCGGGGTGTTCAGGCTGCCTACACTGTCGTAGATAAGGTTCACATGGACACCCTCCATCCGTTTCCGCACCAGGAGGTCGGCCAGCTTTTGGCCCGTTTCATCGGCTTCGAAGATGAAAGTTTCCATGTTTATGTTGTATCTGGCGTTCTCTATGGCTTTGAAAATGGCGGCATAGGTCGCAGGTCCGTCCACAAGCAATAATACCCTGTTCCCTTTGATCAGCGGGCTTCCGCTTATTGCTTCATTGACCGCGGCCTGGCGCTCCAGGACATCGCTGGGATCAGCCGAACGCTTCAGATTTTCCAGTATGGCCTTGCTTTGGCTGGGAGAGAGCAATCCCCGGGCCGAAGCAATACGCGGGGGTTTGCCGCCCGGAGGAACCTGACTGATTATTTCGGAGACATTCGGAAGAGTCGCGCATCCGGAGCAGAGACCGGAAAAGACGATCAGCCCGATCGATAAAGCAAGGCGTGCTTTAAGCATCCTCATTTTCTCACCTGAATCCCGTCGTGGAGGTGGACAGCAAAAGAAAACCGGTTCTGACAACGGACCTCATATATCCGATTGTATCCGGAACCGGTTACTTTTCAAGGCAGGAACCTATGAGTTATTCGCAGTGATGACGTAAAACCTCTCGTCGAAAATTTCCGCCACTACCGGTCTCACATCTCTCCAGTCCAGCCCCCCTCCACCGCAGCCTGGGCGCGGGACTACTATCCTGTTCCATCCCATCTCGTCAGCGAGATCGCGAAGTTCACGGGCGGACCTGGCGATCAGCTTGAGGTCGGGAGTTGACCACGGGCCTTCCTCGACCGGGAAACTGACGATGCCTTCGCCCAGGCTGTGCACATGATTGCCTTTTTCGACCAGCAGGGCGCCGAGACGGCGGGCGATGTCCGGAAAACGCTCCCCCGCCTGCCGGGCGCAGCCGCGGCCGAGTGAAGCTTTGCCGTCACGCGTCACATGACCGTTTGTGGTAACGGCAATGACGGCCCTCCCCAGCCAGTCCCAGATATTGCCGCTTATTTCAATCATGAATTCACATCCATTCCATCCGCTCGTGGGCCGTCTCCACAAGACAGTCGAAAACATCTTCCCGCTTGCTGATGAAGCGCGGCATATCATAGTTGATAATATCTTCCAGCATGTGCAGCACATTTCCGCTGTCCGTTTCCAGCTCGGTCATGACCGCCGAAAGCATGGGCAGGATCTCGTACAGGTCGTCCCTGTTGAAAGGTGCAGGATCAGGCTTGCCGGCGAATTTCGGCAGCTCCCTGCGGACCGTGTCCCTGGGATATTTGTATTTAAGGTCGGATGCCTTGACAATAATCTTCATTGACGCCTTCCTCCGCGTGGCTTAAATTAGCGGGACAGCATGATACTGCAGGCTAGCATTTGGCGTGCCAAAGCGGAAAATGGCAGAGCGGCCCGGG
>DASRZQ010000013.1:0-25699 GCA_035686205.1 Geobacteraceae bacterium | reverse complement strand
AGAGCCTTGCCCCTGCATCTGGAAAAGCCGCCGGAGCTCCTGCAATCCGCGGCTTCGCTATGGCTGGCCAATATCCTGGTCTTCGCCTCATGGTATTGGAGACTAGATGCCGGCGGACCCCACAAACGGGCTCAACGAGGGGGTCACGCAAGCGGAGCATTTCTTTTCCCGCAAATGATGATGGCTCCGGACAAGAAACATGCCGAGGGGTTTCAGGAGTGGTCGCCAAATTTCGTGGATTACCTTTTTCTGGCCTTCAATACCTCCACGGCCTTCTCCCCGACGGACATTCCAGTCCTTTCGCGATGGGCAAAGGTCCTGATGATGCTGCAGTCGCTCATCTCCCTGCTGGTGATAGCTCTTCTTGCGGCACGGGCGGTGAACATCTTGTGACCCCGGACGGCCTGCTAATCCGACTCGGGCTTAACCGTGATCTGTTCAGCCCAGTCGCGCAGCCTTAGCGCCTTATCACGAAGGTCCGGTTCTTCCGTCCCCTCCAGGATATGGCTTGCCAGTTCCTTGAACTGGATGGATGCACGCGCCTTCAGGGCCATGGTTGCTTCAGGGCCCTTGGGAAACAGGCAGCCGATGACCTCCGCGACCACCTCCTCGTTCAAGGCACCCATCAGGTCGAGGACCCAGCGGTACACCTCGGCGGGGCCGGGATCCGGTATTCTTCGCAGACGCTCCTCCGCCGTATTGAGGGCACACTGGACTTGAACCTGCATGCCGGCGAGCCGCTCCATCGTCGCGGGGGACACATCCTCTTCACGGAGTTTCGGCTGGAAAAAGGCCAGCAGGTTCGACAGATTTCCTTCGTTTAACGAGCGGTCGAGCCAAAAACCCATTTCCGGCTTTCCTTCGAAAACGCGCGCAAGGCTGATGTAGAATTCGGCGGTACGGGCCCGTAGATGAATTGCCCGGGACAAGGCGTCCTGCAGACGGTCTCCTGAAAAAACTTCCGGCAGGAGTGCATTCTCGAGCCAGCTCGCGTAAAGGGTCCGCAATGATTCGAATATGCCCTTAGTTTTGGGGTTTTTGGATACGTAGCAATTGGCTCCCAGCGCATAGGCGGCGTTGATCGTTCCCGGAGCCAGTTCGCTGGAGAGGACGATAACAGGAGTCATTCGCCAGGCGGGATTCGTTTTAACTTCACGGATCACTTCAAGACCGGTTCCGTCGGGAAGCTGCATGTCAACAAGTATCAGGTTTACGGGTTTCCTGTTCCGCTCCATTTCGTCGAGCAGGTTGAACGCCTCTGCCACCCGGCCTGCCGAGATCATGTTTCCACGGAATCCAAACTTCTGGAAGGCTGTCCGGACGAGTTTGGCCAAAATGGAGTCATCCTCTATATGCAGGATGGTAAATTCCTTGTCTTTCAGATTCATGGTATACAGCTTTCCCCTGGAACTGTTATTCAACGATGAAAACCATTCCATATACTTGCCAAAAGTTGGGCGCACTTTGAGCAGTTATTCTAGGTTTCCTGTTGGACGCTGTGATGTCTTCCCTGTATCGGGCAAATTAGACTTCCAACAAAAATATAATAAATCAAAAGTTCAATAAATAAAGGGGAGCCTTTCGTATTTCAGTAGCAACGTCTTGGGTTCAGTAGTCCGCGGTGCTGATGAAAGAAGCGGCGTCATGTAAGCGGTGGAGTCAGTTTGGTTGGCGGCACCGGGTTTTGCATTGTTGAAATCAGTGCAGTAATGCACCGCCTGGCACCACTGAAAAAAAAACAGTAAAAAAAACACTTCCCCATTTTTCTCAGGAAAACAGGGAAGTGTCTCAACTTATTCACCTGTTTCTATTTATTCTAGTCGCCGAACAGCGTTCCCAGAAAGTTCAAGCCGGTCCAGGTGGCATGTCTGCGAAATACCCAGAGACCGTAACATTGTAACCAAGCCTGAATAAATAACCATCAGAATCGCGTACGGCAATATCAGCCCAAATACTTATATATCCCCCTATCGTTACATCATCCAGCCCAAAATTGTCTACTGCCCAACCAGCATTAACTGATTCATCTTTGTTGTAGATGGCATTAATGGTAATAAACGGAGCCCATTGTTCTAATTTAAGAATTTTATTTTTCGGAAAGAAATCTGTAGGAAATTTGATTCCTAAATGGAGCCTGTCGCGCCTCCACTCATCACTGGTGATCCCTTTATAGTCAATAATGACGATTCCGGAAATTGTGACAAGGTACCGGTCATTGGCTACGGGGGTCTGCACCCAGTATTGCGAGGAAAAACGGGTTGCATCATCCGGATTACCTTGATGGATGTAAATGTCAGCCATAATCATCCTCCTTTGCATTGATATTTAGTTTCAATTGTGAATAGTTTTGCCTTGTCCAATAATTACTGTTTTTCTCCAGGCGCACCTCCTTTTGATTGTGATGCAGTCCAATAATATGTTCTAGATAACTCCACAATGCCATGGTTCAACGGGATTCCACATCAGGAACTTACGACTGAGCACTGCTCTCAAGGTTAACAATTATTAATTTTCAATCATTATTTACTTATATCCCTTTACAACATTAATGCAATCAATTATTTTTGGACATAGGGCGGTGCAGGGATTTGCATTGTTGCATTTATTTTAACAATGCAACCCCTGAAACATTTGGTATTGAATTGAAAGAAATCATCAGTCCCAACGAAATCTCTCCCCGCTTTTCCCTCCTTTTGCTTCAGGAAAAATACATTTTGCCGATATGTAAAATGTTAATGAGTCACATTCATTCTCTTCGTGAAAGGGGGACAGCTTGAAAACAGCCGGGAAAACCCTGCTGCTGGTTATTGCAGTGCTGACCTTTTGCCAATACACTCCGGAAGCTCTGGCCGGGCCCAAGAAGAACGTCCTGATCCTGAATTCCTATCACCAGGGATTCAAGTGGACGGACGACATAACCCGGGGCATTATCTCCGCTCTGGAGCCCGCGAGCGGCACTACACGAATTTACATAGATTATCTGGATACCAAGTGGGTGAAAGACGAAAAGTATTTTCAGCAGCTTCGGCAGATCCTGAAACATAAATATTCCGGAACCCATTTTGACCTCATCGTGGCATCTGATAACGATGCCTTTGATTTCCTGCGCGATTACAGGGATGAGGTGTTCGGGAGGATACCTGTCGTCTTTTGCGGCGTCAATTATTTCCAGGCCGCCGATCTTGCGGGCAAGCACCTTTTTACGGGCATCAGCGAGACCGCCGATATCAAGGAAAGCCTTGATCTGGCGTTGCGGCTGCATCCGTTGACGAAAAGCATCTTTATCATAAATGATTCGGGCATATCCGGCAGGAAGGTTCGCGAGGAAATTGTCAGGCTGATACCTCTTTTTCGAGGAAGAGTTCAATTCAACTTTGAATATAGTACGGACCTGGGTCAAATCGTCAAAGATGTCGAGACGCTTGCGCCAGGCACCATAATCTTCTACACATTTTTTTATGGCGATGTCGGAGAGAAGTTTTACGAGTATAACGAGACTATTTCCACGATTTCGCAGCATGCCCGAGTGCCGATTTACGGTGCCTGGGATTTCAACCTCGGCTACGGCATGGTTGGAGGCAAGCTGACCAGAGGTTACGATCAGGGCAGGGACGCAGGCCAAATGGGTCTGCGTATCCTGAGAGGGGAGAATGTCGGGAATATCCCAGTGGTTTACAGGAGCAGGACGCGCAACATGTTCGACTTCCGGCAGCTGAAACGCTTCGGTATAAGGACCTCGGCCCTGCCCGGGAACAGCATCGTCATAAATCAACCGGACCCTTTTCACAGAGTCCGAACCGATGTGGTCTGGGGCGCCCTCTTCGGTCTTGCCGGTCTGAGTACCCTTGTCATATTCCTCCTCGGTATTAATCACAAACGGAGGCAGTCGGAAGAATCCCTGCAAAAAGCCAGTTCCGAAATGGAGATGATAATCGAGGAACGGACAAGGAACCTGTCTGAGCTCAATGAAAAACTGTGCGAGGACATCCGGGCGCGCCAGCGAACGGAAGAGGAACTCAGGAAGTCCCAGACGATACTCAGCAAGATTTTCGAAGCCAACCCGGACCTCCTTTGGGTAATTGACGGAGAACTGCGGATTTTACACTCCAACTGGCGCGGCGTATATGAAAAAGCCCCCGATGATATCACGAACAAATCCCTGTACTGCTATAAAGAATATTATGGGCTGGACCAGCCGTGCGTCCCATGCCACGCACTCGAGATCTTCAGGACAGGAAAACCGGTGTTCAGGGAGAAGGTTCATCCGACGGGCGCTATTCTGGAAATACGGTCGTACCCCGTATTTGACGAGGCGGGCGGGGTGGCGATGGTGGTCGAGCACATACGCGATATTACCGAAAAGAAAAGAATGGAAGAAGATATTCTGAAGTCCCAGAATCTTGAGTCACTCGGCGTGCTCGCCGGCGGTATCGCCCATGACTTCAATAACCTTCTGACGGGAATTCTGGGCAACATTTCCCTGGCAAAAATGTACGTCGGTCCCGCGACCAAGGCGCATGCACGTCTGGAAGAGGCTGAAAAGGCTTCCGAAAGGACCAGGGATTTGACCCGGCAGCTCCTGACTTTTTCAAAAGGAGGCGCACCCGTCAAGAAAGTGGCTTCGATGGCACGGATTATCATGGATTCCGCAAGTCTGGTGTTGCGGGGCTCCAATGTCAGATGCGAGTTTTTCCCGCCTGAAGATTTATGGGCTGTCGAAGTTGACGAGGGGCAGATGAGCCAGGTCATCAACAACCTTATCATCAACGCGGGCCAGGCCATGCCGGACGGAGGCATAATAACCGTACACGCCGAAAATGTAACGCTCGGCTCCGACCACTTCCTGCCGTTGCGGGAGGGAAGGTATATATGCATATCGATCCGGGACCACGGCATGGGGATACCGGAAAAGAATCTGCCGAAGATTTTCAACCCGTATTTTACCACCAGGGAGAAGGGCAGCGGACTGGGGTTGGCCAGCGTCTATTCGATCATTAAAAAACATGACGGGTATGTGGGTGTCGAATCGAAACCCGGCCTGGAAACAACCTTTTACCTGTACATCCCCGCATCCGATAAATGTCTTGAGATGGAAACGGTCCCGGAAGCTCAACGGAAACCATTCCCGGAGGATAAGGGAAGGATACTGGTTATGGACGATGAGGAGGTTGTCAGGCAAGTGGCAGCCGAGATGTTGGACCATCTCGGATACCAGGTTGATGTGTGCGGCAACGGGGGTGAAGTTCTCAGCCTCTATCGGGAGGCGCGCGAATCCGGAAAACCCTATGCCGCCGTTATTATGGATTTGACCATTCCCGGCGGAATGGGCGGTAAGGAGACAATGAAGAAACTGCTGGAAATTGATCCCGATGTCAAAGGGGTTGTTTCGAGCGGTTACTCCTTCGACCCGATTGTTGCCCACCACAGGAAGTATGGATTCAGCGGCGTTGTGACGAAACCCTATAAGGTGGATGAGATGTGTGAAACCCTGCAGGCGTTGGTTTAGCTTCCGGAATTTCGTTATTTCTTGACAACATTGGAAACTATTTATATTAATATCTCCATAGTCTTCCCAACTTGCAACAGGAGGACTTGCCAAATAAAAGCAAACGTAATTACAATCATTTTTTTCCTGTTCATAGGGCTCAAAACATCGGCAATTGCCGGCGGAGTGAAATACGACAGCTACGTAAACGCACGGTTTGACTATGAAATCTCATACCCCGCGGGAATCCTGGTCCCTCAGGGCGAGGCGGATAATGGTGACGGTCAGAAATTCATATCGGGAGACGGCAAAACGATAATGCTGGCTTATGGTTATAACAATTCACTTGATTACACGCTGAAAAGCCTGTTCCATGACGAAACCGGAAAAAATCCGGCCAATCCCAAAAGAAAAATTACCTATAAGCTGATGAAAAAAAACCATTTTGTCTTATCCGGCATCGACGGGAGCACCATATTTTATGAAAAAGTCGTATACAAAGAAGATGACGATCAATTTGTCCATTTCGAAATAACCTACCCCAAAGCACAGAAGCAATTTTACGATCCCATAGTTACGGAAATATCCAAAAGCATTAAAATCCTGCCGAGCTCATACGGGGGAAAGTGATTTTTTTTAACGGCAGAATCCAGAGGGCATCCGGAATAGGATAAGCTGGTCTGCCCGCGCCAGACACAAACAGGCTTTCAGCCGCCATTTTGCATGCTTTTGTCCCGGAAATTGACGCACCCCATTGCAATTCAGCGGCAAACATACTATAACCTCCCCATATCCGCAGAAAACTCTCCGACTTCAGCCGGACCGGAGGAGTCGAAGCGGACGTGCGCTGTTTCGATGATGTTTCCACATGTCTTTTTAGGAGGAATCCATGTTTTCGAAAAAACTGTTCCTTCCAATCGTTTTCATTCTGCTCGCACATCATGCGTGGGCAAGTTTCGACTACTTCTGTACGCCGACCTGGACGCTTGACCAGGGTGGATACAGCCGCTGCAGCAATCTGCCTTTTCTGGCGCCAGGCAACGATACGAGGGTTAATCTGAAGCTGCTGCTGGTCGATGGCGGTTTCGCGACATTGCGGGCAAAACCGGTCGGCAAGGAAGACGCCGAAGTCGGCTACGGCAAAGTTCCTTTCAGCCTGGAGACTTTCGAGAATAGCTTTTTTTCATCTCAGAACGCGACGGACGGTTCAAATATCGAAGATACTGCCGGCGGCGGTTATGGTGTAGGGACCCGCTGTGTCAGTGACGACACCGGCAAAGAGGATTTCATTGAGGCGGTTAAACTGAGCAGAGACCTGTCGCCTGCGGAACGTAATATTTTGACCGAAGAACGGCAGAAGCTGAAACCCACTTGTATCGACGTGCCGGCATCCGGCGCCTCCGGTAAAGACGGCATCCAGGAGAAAACAGCCGGGAAAAACCCGTCAGCAACATACAAACAGTTTATGCAATACCTCTCCGCGGCAAAAGCATTCTACGAAGGTCGGTATGTCGAGGCCGGGGCCGGTTTTTCCGGGCTGGTGAACAGTGATGCTCCATGGCTGAAAGAATCATCCCTCTATATGCTGGGGCGTAACGAACTCAACTATTCCCAGCAAAATGCTTTTGACGAATATGGTTTTCCTCAGCTGGAAAAAGTCGACCAAAAAATTCTCACGGGAGCAGAGGTAAAATTCAATAACTATTTGAAAGCCTATCCGGACGGCCGTTATGCCTCGTCGGCCAGGGGCCTGCTGCGCCGTGTCTACTGGATGTCGAACCGTCAGGAAAAGCTTGCCGAAGAATTCGACTGGCAGCTGAACCATCCAGATTCCCCGCAGCATAATCTTTCAATATTTGACCTGGCCCTGGAAGCCGACCACAAGCTGCTTGCCACGGCCGACCCCAAACGGATAAAAAACCCGTTATTGCTGGCAACCCTCGATTTGTCGCTGATGCGCCCCGCCGATTCTTCCGAGGCAAGACAAATCAGCTTTTCCGACCTGCAAAAGCAACAGCCGCTGTTTGCCGGCCACGAGGCCCTGTATGGATATCTGCTTGCCGCATACGGTTTTTATGTGCAAAAAGATGCGGCGAATACTTTAAAAACCCTGCCTGACAGCATTCCCCGGAAAATGACTTATCTGGACTTCAGCCGTCTCATCCTGCGCGGACTGGCCCTTGAGGCCACAAAGGACCATGCCGGCGCGCGCAAGTTGTGGCTGAGCCTTTTGCCGGCCTCCGGCCGGCCTCTCCAGGCCGAGACCGTCCAGCTTGGCCTGGCGATCAATTACGAGTACGCCAATGAACTGGAATCGGTCTTCAGGCCCGGCTCGCCAATTACAGAGGCTGAAATCCGCTACATTCTCCTGCGCAATAATGCGTCCGCGGAGCTTCTCCGCCGGATGATCAAAGCGCAATACAATTCAGGCGACGAGCGCCATATCGCAACATACACATTGCTTTACAAGGACCTGTTTCAAGGCCATTACCAGGACTACATACTGGACTACCGGCTTTTACCGGTCGACACGGCCGAATACAGGCTTTCTCCCGGCACAGGAAATGACAATAGAGAGCAATTGTCGCTGTTTACCTGGGCAGGCAAAAAAACGGATGACGGTTACAGTTGTCCTTCCACCCTCGACATTGCCAAAATCCTGGCGAAAAACGCAAAAGACCCGTACGGTCTGATTTGCCTGGGAGACTTTGTCAATGCCAATGACCTTGAACCGGGATTTATCCCGGGCAGTCAACCGGCAATGCAATCCTCCTCCGCAAAAGGCGAGGTGCTCGGTTCAGCCCCATCCCGGTTCCAGGGAACAATTTTCTCCAGGGGCGAAGCCTATAAAACCGTCATTGCCGATGCCGGCGCGGCACCCGACCTGAAAGCCTATGCGCTGTACCGCGCCATAAAATGTTACGCCACTTCGGGCAATAACCACTGCGGCGGCAATGATGCCGGGAAATCGGTCAGAAAATCCTGGTTTCACACTTTAAAGACCCGCTACGCGAATTCGCCATGGGCAAAATCGCTCAAGTATTACTGGTAAATTCAGTGCGTCAGCTCACGATTCTCAGGTTAACGGCGCTATTAATCGCATTTTTGCAGTCATTTCCGGCAAGCGCCGGCGTTGTCAAAGCATCGGACTATGAGTCATTCTGGATATGGGGAGGCGTTAAACCCCAGCCTTTTTTGTCCCGGGCCCGAAGCCTTTACATTTTGCAGGGTCAGGTCATCGAAAAAAGACGCCAGAACAAATCCGAAACGGTGGTGATCGCGCAGGGGGTGCCTGTCGCGCATCTAAGGAAAGGCGAGGTTTGGCTGGTTTACCGGGCGGATACGCTCCGCTGGAAGCCTGAAATCATTGATGCGCTGGTCTCGCGGCTAAGGCTCTGGCAACTTTCCGGAAATCCCGTCGTCGGTCTGCAAATCGACTTTGATGTCAAAACAAGGCATTTGCATGAATATGTCGTTTTTTTAAGGCAGTTGCGCGCCCGGCTGCCGACGGAATATCAGCTCGGCATTACCGGACTGCTGGACTGGAGCACCAACGGCGATATCGAGGCGATCAACCGGTTAAAAAACGTAGTCGATGAAGTAACCGTCCAGACCTATCAGGGACGAAAAACCATTGCCAACTGCTATGACTATCTTCCGGCGCTCAGGCGTTTAACCCTGCCCTTTAAAATCGGACTGGTTCAAAACGGCGAATGGAAGGCACCCGAAGATCTGGAGTCAAACCCCTTGTTCCGGGGTTATGTCATTTTCCTGCAGAATCAGGCCCGGCGCTGAAAAGCAAAAGGCAAACGCGCCAAACTCAGAATTTCAAGAACCCTCAGACATTGCTTCTCATCACCGTTGTCATCACTTCTTTGTCCTTGGCATCAAGCGACGCGGACAATGGCTTTGCTTTCCGGAATAATTGCTATATACTGGCTGCAAGCCGCATCCGCTCCAAATTCGGCAGTAAAAAACCGGGGACCCAATGATTAGAAATCCCGACCTTTTGAGAGAAATGGAAGAAAAGTATATCGCGGAAAGCAGACTTCCATACGAGAAGGCGCTTGCCATCGTCGAAGCGCTCTGGGCGGAGGGTGCAAGGCTTGCGGTACTGCCCCCCAGGGACCTGATGGAGGGCGTGGAGGTGGACATACGCATGGCAAGGATTTTGAACGCATGTTCGCGGAACTGATCGAGAAACTCGGAGAGATCCTGGGAGAAAGAGAAATTCCCTACATGATCATTGGCGGACAGGCCGTTCTCCTCTACGGGGAACCGCGTCTGACGCGTGATATCGATATTACACTGGGTATCGGAGCGGAAGGCTTTCAGGACATCCTCGGGATAACAAAAAAGATCGGCCTCCGTCCTATCCCCGAGGATATAGGGGCCTTCGTCGGGCAGACCATGGTTTTACCGATGGCTGATGATGAAACCGGAATCCGGGTCGATTTCATTTTTTCATTCACACCTTATGAACATGAGGCAATCAGACGCTCCCGAAAGGTTCGCGTCGGCGCCAGTGAAGTTTCTTTTGCGTCACCGGAGGACGTAATCATCCACAAGATTTTCGCTGGAAGGCCACGCGACCTTGAGGACGTGCGTGGTATCATACTCAAAAACCCGGATATTGACGAAGCGTATATAAGGAAATGGCTCGAAGAGTTTGAACGGTCTTCCTGTGAATGCGGTTTTGTCGAAGTATTTCAAACTATTTCTAAATGAATTCTCTCTTCATGCGGTTCATCAATATCTGCTTCTCCGCTTTTCTCCAGGTTTCCGGCAGCCTCATGAAGTGCCACCGCTTTTAGTTCAATTCTTGACTCGCCGCCGCAGTCTTCTGAAGGATGGAATCATTCGCGGAGGGGCAGCGCGGATTCATCGACGAACTTTGCGGGATATTGGGTTGCGAAATTCCCCGAGGGACGGATCCCGCGGACTCCGTCGGCGGGGGTAGAGGAGCAGGAACATGAGAATCGACAGTTACTCCTTCGGCCGAATCGTCATTGACAGCGCGGTAGTCTTTTTCCTGAATTCGTGAGCATTCCGTCGCAGCTTGACCTTGATACGGGGATTTCGGTCTCACCCGGCTTCTAAAAGGTGTCGTGGAATTCTGCAAACCGGAACGGGTTCCATCTTGTGCCGGTTGAGATTGTGGCAGGTCCGATAAATCCTGAGCACCTCAAGTTCTCTTTGCCCGAGGCAGGCTTCGTCGCCTCTGAAATCCATCGCCCATTCCAGCTCAGGGTAGCTGGCGCCGATCTGGTCTTCGTCGGTACGGTTGTTGCCCCAAAGTCCGTCCGTCGGGGGCGCCTTCATGATGGAATCGATAACGCCCAGCGCTTCTCCCAGCTTGTAGACCTCGCTTTTGGTCAGATCGCCGATGGGACTGAGATCAACACCGCCATCTCCGTATTTCGTGAAGAATCCGATTCCGAAATCTTCAACCTTGTTGCCCATACCCAGTACGAGATAATTGTACAAGGCAGCGAAATATTACAGTGTAGTCATCCGCAGTCGTGCCCGGACATTGACCAGCGACCTTTCTCTCGCCGGAGTCTCCTCGGCTTCCGGCAGGGCCTTGGTCAACTGGTCGAATACCCGCGAAAGGTCCACTTCGCAGGAACAGGCATTCAGGTAATTTTTCTTTAAAAACGAAATGTGATCCTTAGCTCGGGCTGCCTGGGCCGGGCCCTGGTATATGGGCATTTCGATACAAAGCAGATACAGGCCTGTTCGGGCTGCCAACGTCGAGGCCACCGCGGAATCAATTCCACCGGAGACCCCTACTACGAATCCCGCCGCCCCGGCTTCTTTCGCATAACCGGCAAGCCAATCGGTAATGAACTGGATTATTTCGCCGCCTTTCATCTGACCTGTCCCCCTTTGATAGGAGTTTATCATATTCCCATCCCCGGCCACCACCCTTGACAGCAACAGTGCCAAGCCATTATAATTCACCGTGAAACATACTATTACCTCCCCGTGTTCACTGAAACATGCCTGGCGAGCTGTTGAAAATTCCCGCAATATGGCCGGGCGAGGAAACATCTTCGGCCAGGGAATCAACTTCAACGACCTCCCCGCGTGGCAAAGGCGCGGAGTCGGTCTGTATTGGGAAAGTTACGGGAAAGAAGGTTTCGATCCAGTTCTCGGGCGAAAAGTTACCTCCGAAAGGAGGCGAATCAAATTTGACGAGCATCTGCCGGCTAAGGACGCCTACGGCGAGTTTATCCAGGGAGTACTTCTGAATCCGCGAGCATTCAGGTTACGTAAAACACAATGACTCGATCTAAATCCAACATAATCCTGACCGGCATGCCCGGCTCCGGAAAAAGCACCATTGGCGTCATACTGGCCAAACTGACAGGACGGGACTTCATTGATACCGACATATTTATTCAGACGGCTTCGGGGAGGACGCTTCAGGATATCGTCGATGCGGACGGACATATGGCCCTGCGCATGATTGAGGAAGAAACACTTCTAGGCATAACCTGCCTCAGGCACGTCATAGCCACCGGCGGAAGCGCGGTTTACAGCAGGAGGGCCATGCATCACCTGGGGTCGAACGGCGTCATCGTTTTCCTTGACGCGGACATTGCCACTTTGGAATCACGGGTAAAGGACTTCGGACGACGGGGACTGGCCAAACGCCCGGACCAGAGCTTCGCCGACCTCTTTGCCGAGAGGGTCCCCCTCTACCGGAAATATGCCGACATCACGGTAAACAGCTCCGGGCGCACCCATGAAGAGGTTTGTGTCGAGATCATGGGCAAGTTGGATTCTTATTGATCCTCGGCGAAAGATACAAGCCTGCAAAAGCAGCCCACGCCATTCATAGCAGTGCAGGGCCCCGGCGGGAGGTGTCCGCTAATTTGAAAATAATTGTTTTAACCCGGCAAAAATCCGGAACCTGTTAATCCGGAACAGCAAATTCATTGCAAACTGACTGTTCCGGATTACCCGCTGTCTGAATTTACCCTATTTATGCCTCCCTCCATGGAACACATAACCCTGGCCCGGCGTCAGCACCATTACATCCACCTCGGGAGCCGTCCTTTTAGCCTGTTTGACGAACTCGTCGGCACTTGGTTCCAGGAAGAAACTGCCGTAGTGCATCGGTATGGCTGTTTTCGGCCTGATCATCCTCAGGCTTTCGGCCGCCTGAAAAGCGTCCATGGTCATGATATTACCTATCGGCAGTATCGCTACGTCCACGGGATACAGGCGCGCATACAGCTCCATATCCGAAAAGATGCCGGTGTCCCCGGCGTGATAGATGCTTGTTCCGTCCGAAAACCTGATTATGTAGCCGCACGGCGAACCGCTGGCCGAGGAGTGGATTGCCGGGGTCATGACGAGTGAGAAACCGTCAAAATCCATCGAGCCTCCGACATTCCTGCCAAAGCCTCCGAGGAGGACATTTTCAGGCGGAAGTCCGTTCGCCTGGAATTTGGCGACCGTGTCATAGTTTGCAATAACTATGGCGCCGGTTTTCTTGGCCAGCTCGATGGTATCGCCCACATGGTCGAAATGATCGTGCGTAACGAGAATGTAGTCGGCCGTCTTGATGTCGCCAAGTGTAATCGGGCAATTGGGGTTGCCTGTTATAAACGGATCAATGAAGATTGTCTTTCCCCCATGTTCCAGCTTGAACGCGGACTGGCCCAGCCAGGTGACGGTTACGCCGTCTCCGGATGAGGCTGGTTTCTGCGCGGGGGCAGCGAATGCCGTTGATGCTGAAATTACGGACATAACGATGATGAAGCTGAAAATCCGGGTAAGTCGGTTCATAGTTCCTCCTTTAAAATATGTGTTTATCATTAAAGGATCAATCACGGTTGCCTTTTAACTCAACTTTCGATTATCCTTTTTTCGAGAAATAGCACAACAAATAACTTATTTCAATTATCTTAAAATAATAAAATACAATAAATATTATTTTATTCGGCACCAACGCCAGAAACGTTACTCAATACAGCCGTTCACAAATTCGTAGACGGATAAACGTTCCCGCGGAAATGTTGTCATTTCGAACAAAGAGAGAAATCTTGCAGGTTTTGCCGCATGCATCAAGATCTCTCCCTTTGGTCGAGATGACATCAAATATATAACAACATGTAATTAGGGGAATACATGGGAGGGGAATTTTGATATAAATTTTGCCATGACCGGAAAAAAATCCAACATCATCCTGACCGGCATGCCCGGCTCGGGCAAAAGCACCATAGGCGTGATACTGGCCAAGCTGACCGGCCGGGACTTCATCGATACGGATATACTTATTCAAACGGCGGAGGGAAGGACGCTGCAGGATATCGTCGACAAGGACGGTCACATGGCACTGCGCAGGATCGAGGAAGACATCCTGCTAGACATAACATGCCGCAGGCACGTTATAGCCACCGGCGGGAGCGCGGTATACAGCCGCAGGGCCATGGAACACCTCGTGTCGGACGGCGTCATTGTTTTCCTTGACGCGGACATCGACACGCTGGAATCACGGGTGAAGGACTTCACCCGAAGGGGGCTGGCAAAACGCCCGGACCAGAGCTTCGCAGACCTTTTCGCCGAGAGGGTCCCGCTTTACCGGAAATATGCCGAAATCACGGCAACCTGCGCGGGACAATCTTACGAAGAGGTGTGCGCTCGGATAATTGACCGACTGGATTTTTATTAATTTTTCAACGAAACAATTGTTTTCCTTTTAAAGCTCATGACTTGGCGACGCTTTGAATGACTTTGCCATGCATCTCCCTGGTCAGAGTTTCAATTCGTTCGCTCAGGTCTTTAACCAGTTCGGTCAGCTGCGTGTTCTGTCGGAGCAGTTCCAGCAGTTGCGCTGACTGCTGCCCTGCCAGTATCTGGCGCTGTTCGCCGGCCATGGCGAGTGCTTCCCGGTGCTGGGCGTCGGCTTCGGCATGCGCCTTGTCCCGGTCCGCCTGCCGCGTCTGCGCGAGCAGGATCAGCGGGGCCGCATAGGCCGCCTGGAGGCTGAAGGCGAGATTGAGCAGAATGAAAGGATATACGTCGAACTTGTAAATCCCGAAGGCGTTCAGGGCGATCCATGCCGAAACCACAAGTGTCTGGACTACGAGAAAGACCGGCGTCCCGAAAAAACGGGCGAAAGCCTCGGCCTTCAGGGCGAACCAGTCATCGCCGAAGACCGAACCTAAATGGAGATGTGGAAGGTGAAACCGGAAGTAATGGTTCGGCGCTTCGGCGGCGGTAATCGGTTCCGTTGTCATTGATCGTGTTTCCATGCATTTCTCTCCTTTTTTGTAAAATAAATTCCATCAGATGTTCATCAGACCACTTTTTCAAAATCCGGCCCGTCAGGTTCCCCCGCAACGGGCTCGGCGCGGCCGAGTACGCCGTCCGCCATTTTGATATGCCCTACCCGCTGCCAGGGAATGCCCAGCAACCGAGCGCCCGCGGCGTCAACGGCCACCGGGTCGAACCCTGCCAGCAGCCTGTTGACGGGCGGATCGCAGGCCTGGCCGCTCAGGTGATGCTCCGCCTGACCGATGCTGGCGTCGATGAAAGCAAGGTCCGGTTTGCGGTAGCAGTTGAGCTCGAAGATAGAGGTTTGCGCCTGGTGATGGAAAGCGGATTTTTTCCAGTGCCCGCCGCACTGGTAGTAGGCCGGCGGAGCCACGCCGACCATGTTTTTCATGCCGAGGGTGACAACGGCCAGGGAGTGCGCCTTCAGCACCGCGGCCGATATGACAAAGCTTTCCATAACCAGCCGCGGCATCATGAAGGCGGGAAAGACCTTGCAGCGCGGGTTGCGCAACTCGACGAGCTCCGCCTCGTTGAGGTCGACGAGTTCAATGCCGTGGGCTTCGGCCAGCCGGTCATATCCGTGGATGCGGAACACTTCGCCGGTCGTCATGTAACGCTCACCGGTCCCCTCGGCGATGACGATACGCGCCTGGCTCCAGCGTCGGCAGGCTATTACCAGAGCTTCGCAGGCAGCGACCGGCAGGGTGACCGGAGGCGGCGAACCGTTGACCAGGTTTGGCTTGATCAGGATGCATGACTGGCGCGAAAGGACTTCCGACGCGCCGATGGCCTGAAGGAGCCCGGGGATGGTTTCTTCATAAGAAAGGAATTTTTTTATCGAGCAGGGCCGTTGCATGGGCGCATTTTATCGCAAAAAACAGCCGGGAGGAACCATTAAATAATCGGATTCAATTCCCGGCATGTTTTTACGGAATAGTTGCGAAATGCCTGTCGGCCGATGGCCTTACCTGCAGGAATGACTGTCCGTCAGGGTCAGGAGGAAAGCCACTATGTCGTCTTCCTCCCGGTCGGCAAGACCCAGGTTGTCGGGATTAACCGCGGTCGGGCCTGAAACAGTGGAATACCAAACAATTGAAGGCCTTGGTGCTCTCGGATTCAGGCTAATATGATCATGTTTTGTTTGACATCGCCATACCGGTTGGGATATAGAATAAAGAAATTCTGCTGAAATGCTGTGATGTACGATAATACTAAACCATCCGCGAGGATGGGACGGAAAGCTTACAGGGTCTCACCGAGACAGCCGGGTCGCCGAAATATCATAAGATATTCAGACCCGGCTTTTTTTATGGGGAAAAATATGTCGCGCCGAAACCGGCGAATCCGAAGAGACCCGTGAAAAACGGAGGAAAATATGGATATAGAACAAAGGAAAAAAATTATAGATGAAAAACTGGCGCTAACGGGAGAAACGATTAATTCCTGGTCCAAAAAAAACAGCCTTGACCACAGGCTTGTTATAGACCTGATCAACGGAAAGCTTAGGGGAACGCGGGGCGTTTCATTAAACGCAAGAACGAAAATTGAAGATCACTTCGGTTATATTTTCGATGAGTGAAATTACGGCGCAATACAGCCTCCCCCACGCTGATTCCGGCGTCGCCCAGCCCCCTACTCCAGAACCACGAATCCCGCTGCCGGCACCTTCAGCTCTATTGCGGAAATTGCGCCGCCCGGCCCTTTCCGCTGGGCAGTCAGCACCTGTATGCCTTCATCCGCATGATTGGTGGAATAAATGCACTTCAGCGTGCTGCCCGGCGGATGCAGGGTCGCATCCACGACCACCCATGCGGTGCGCGCGTTGTCGGGGTCGGTATTGACGGCAAGCACCATCTCCTTGCTGTCGAGAATCCTCGACCACGCCACGACGGACAGGAGCCGTCCCCCGATTATTCTCGGCGGGCCAAAATCGACTCCGTTCCCAGATATCTCCCTCAGGTACTGTCGGCCCCGGCACAGCACGAGCCTTGACTCGCGGACTTTCAGGATGGCCGCCAGTTCGCTGAACACGGTACAGCTCTCATCGAAGAAATGCCGGCCCTTCGAGCGGAAGGCGCCGAAGGCTCCGCCGAACATGGCCTCGCGGATATACCGGTCCGCCCCGCCGCCGTCCCCCCGGCCGTCGAAGCTCTGCTCGGTTCCGTAATAGATGCACGGAATGCCGAGGGTCATTGCGTTCAGGGCCATGGCGCCAAGGACCAGCCGGGCGCCGTCCCCGTCGGCGCAGAACCTGGCCTTGTGATCTCCCTTGCAGACCTGGTCGTGGTCGTTGATCATGGTCACCACCTTGTCCTTGAACCAGACGTGGGAACCCTTCTGCACCAGCAGGGAATTCCGGAACAGGTTGAAATACTCCTCCGGATTGGTTTCTCCTTTCATGAGCCCTTCCAGTTTGAGCTGCACGTCGTCGATGCCGAGGGCGGCGTCCAGGCCGGTTGCCTCAAGGGTGTCGAAGGCCCTTTCCCTGCCTCCGGTGATCTCCCCCGCCAGCAGGAAGTTTTCCTTGCCGATCGTCTGGGCGAACTCTTTCACGGCCGATACGAAAAAGCGCATGGCGCCGATGTCCATATGCTTGACCGTGTCTATCCGGTAACCGTCGATGTCGGCGGCGGCGATCCAGTATTTGTAGACCTCGCAGAGGTTTAGCAGGGCGGACGATGGAGAATAAGTATCATCGGGACCGCAGCCGTGGTGGATATCCTTCAGGTCGAAGAAGTCCCCTTCCCTGAACTCCGGATCGTAGTCCCAGTTGCTGATTCGCCCCTTCCGCGTAAAACAGTCGGGACACTGGAAATCACGGGGCCAGATGGCGTCGTTGCCGCCTACCGGCGCGGGATTTCCGGGAAGGTCCTTGAACGGGATGCTCGCGGCGCCGTTTGCGGCATTGAACCCCATCACCGGGTACATGCAGCCGCGATAAGGAGGAGCGCCGTTTTCCACTCCATACGTGAATACATTTCCGCTGTGGTTGAGGATGATGTCGAGGATCACGTAAATGCCGCTGGCGTGGGCCGTATCAACCATGTTCCGAAGGTCCGTGGCGTCGCCGAAGTGCGGGTCCACGGAGAGAAAATCCTGGATGCCGTATCCGTGATAGGTCGGCTGGAAGGAAACCTGCTTGAAGACAGGGCTTACCCATATTGCGGAAACCCCCATCCGCTTCAGGTAGCCTATCTTGCCCGTGAGCCCCTTCAGGTTGCCGCCGACCCACTTTCCGCCCGCATCCCGCCATGCCGCGGCGTCCGCCTCACCGGCAACGGCGTTTCCGTCATCGACGGACGGCTTGTACAAAGGGGTCTTGCCCGTAGTAACCGTTTTTCCGTTATTCCCCTTAAAACCCTTTTCAGAGCCGTCGGAAAAACGGTCAAGGAGCAGGAAATAAAGCACCTGGTCTTCCCATGCTACCGGCGACGGATGGTATTTGCCGTTGCGAAGCGTCGTGAAATCGATATCTTTAACACTTTCCATGGTCAATGACCTCCCGTTGTCTGTTCGAACAAACTACCCGTTGCCGCGCAATAAGATTTCAGGCATGGCATTGCCGCCAGCCTGGATCCGGCACATACCGGACAAGTGTATACAGTATAAAGTCTACAATTTATTCAGTAACTGTCAATTATGAATTCCTAATTCATAAAGGATTCGAAAAAACGGGGAGAAACATGTGGATCGGGTCAACCCGGCAATGCACGACTGCCGGGACGCGGCGGGAGACATTTCTCTCAAGGCGCATTTGACGCCGCTTTGCGGTGACGGCACAAAAAGGAATTTGGCCCTTGACAAACACGTATAAATCTAAAATAATTTATCCATGCTAATACTTGCGCCTGATTCGGCGTGAATCCATTTTATTCCTTATGCAGTTTTTTTTATCACCGGAGGGGATCCGCTGAGCTTACGTGAATCTGATTCAAAGATATTGTGCCGGGTGCCGTGCATGACGGGAAAGGGAAGCCTGATTCAGTCGACGACATGGTCCGTGTTTTATTAAGGTTCCATGTCCCCTTTGCTCTAAAAAAACCGCGTGATTTTGCTCATTCTTCCACCGGGAAATTTCGCCGCTTCGCTTCCAGCCCGCAGTTGCTTCCCGATTTCCCGACAAAACGCCGCAGTGAAGCATTTCACGTAGCTCAGTTTTCACGAACCGCACATAGGAATTCAGTGTGGTCTCACCAAACCCGCCTTTATTTTTTTAATTATTCCTCGGGCATCTTCATAATCCGCCGGTCCGGGTCCATGCGGACCGGAACCTGCAGAACCGGTCGCAATTAACCGGCAATGGTTTCTCATCTAATGACGCAGGTGAGGGAACTATGAAACCAGTCTGGCTTAGTCTTCAGGGGCTGAAAGACACCCGGATCAGGGGTGAATTGTCCGCTTGTCTGGCAAAAACCGATATTGAAGTTGCCCAACTTGACCACGAGTCCCAAAAAGGCGCGGGAATCGTCGTTTTTGGGAATATATCTCCCGAGTTGTGCGGCTTTCTGAGAAAAGCGAGCGGAGGGGGCAGAGAACGAATAATCTGCGTATCCGCTTCGGAGGAAACGCTTGGCGACGGCATCTGGAGCCTCCTCGAAGCCGGCGCCTCCGATGTGATTGTCTGGGACGATCCGGATAAGCGCGCCGGCGAAATCGCGCTTCGCCTGCGCAGGTGGAAGGAAATCGACGAAATACTTGAATCGCCGATTGTTTCGGAAAACCTGGTCGGCAACAGCCATGCATGGAGAAGGGCATTGCGCCAGATCGTCGAGATGGGCTGTTTCACCGACGCATCCGTTCTGCTGGCTGGCGAATCGGGGACCGGCAAGGAACTTGCCGCCCGCCTCATCCATACACTTGACCGGCGCGCTAACAAAGGCGAACTGGTCGTCCTTGACTGCACTACCATCGTGCCCGGCCTGGCCGGCAGCGAATTTTTCGGCCATGAGCGGGGGGCGTTCACGGGCGCGGTCACCTCCCGTGACGGCGCGTTTGCCCTGGCGGACGGAGGGACCCTTTTCCTGGACGAGGTCAGCGAACTCCCTCCGGAGTTGCAGGCGCAGCTTCTGCGTGTGGTACAGGAAAAGTGCTTCAAGCGGGTTGGCGGGAACAACTGGCGGAAGAGCGAATTCCGCCTGATCTGCGCCACCAACCGCGACCTCATGGAAGAGGTCAGGGCAGGCAGGTTCCGTCATGACCTCTATTACCGAATCGCGGCATGGGAATGCCGGCTTCCCGCCCTGCGCCAGCGAAGCGAGGACATTCTGCCGCTGGCGAGGCATTTCATGGGGCTGATGGCCACCGGCGGAAACCCGCCGGTCCTGGACAAGGCGGTGGAGGCGTTTCTTCTCGGGCGCAAATACCCCGGCAATGTCCGGGACCTCAGGCAGCTTGTCGGCCGGATCATGTACCGCCACGTGGGAAAAGGACCGGTGACCGTCGGCGACATCCCCCCGGAAGAGCGCCCCGCGCCCTATCCCGGGTCGGGCCACTGGTGCGACGAACCCTTTGAAAAGGCCATACGCAAGGCGGTATTTCTCGGAGCGGGCATGAAGGAAATAGGACGCGCCGCGGAGGATACAGCCGTGGACATAGTGGTAGACGCCGAAAACGGGAACCTGCAGCGGGCGGCCCGGCGCCTCGGGGTGACCGACCGGGCTTTACAGCTGCGCCGCGCCAATCGCCGCCGGAACGGGGCGCCGCTCTGACGCCGCTCCGGCCAGCCGCATGAGGTTGCCCCCCAGGACGAGATCCAGTTCAGGTTTCGAGAGGCCGAGGGCAAGCACCTTCGACAGTTCCACCCCGGGATGAAGCGCCGGACCGTCGGAGCCGAATAGAACCTTGCCGGCTCCGCCGCGTTTAAACGCCTCCACGAGGAGGTCGAATCGTCTGACCCCCGAGGTATCGGTGTAGACATTGGGATACCGCCGCATAAGGTCGATGAGAGCCTTGTGCGCCTTCCAGTCGTCGGAGAAGCTCCCGAGGTGGGGAATGATGAACGAAACGTCGGGATACTCCTGCGCCAGAAGTTCGACCTGTGAGACTTCCCCAATCACATCGTAGATAACCGGAAGTGCGAATTCCCGCAGCGCGTCGCATATCTCCCTTGTTATCCGTCCGTCGTGCGCATGGACCTTGACGCCCCGGAAACCGTATTCGAAAACGGCCGTTCCGACCATGCTCCGCACCCTTCCCCGGTCCCTTTCGGGATGGAGAGAGGCAAATCCGAGCAGTCGTTCCGGATTGCCCATTACAATTTCCGCCACGTTCCGGTTGGCGACGGCGTAATCCGAATGAAATACCGGGAAAAGTACCGTGCGCCGGATCCCCGCCCTGGCGGCGCGCCGCAAGTACCCGTCCAGGGGCGCGAAGGTGTCCCACGGCCCCGTCAGGCCGTCTCCCTTTCCTGCATGACAATGGCAGTCGATGATCATGTCTGGCACCATCCTTATTAAGAGCTTGTTCGTAAATAAGCTTTCCGGTCTCCCATCCCGTCTCCCGCCTGCCAAAGTTGTACGGCGCGCAGGTCATGCCGTCTTTGACCCGTCCTCAATCGCAAAAGCCTCGACGTAGCCCTGCTACGCCTGCGGTTTTGCTCAATCGTCCAGGCCAAATCCGACATAAATCCGGGCGCGATTCTACTGAACGTTATTTACGAACAAGCTCTAAGTTGTGAATCGTCCCAGTTCGCGCATCAAATGTATCGATGTCGCCATCCCCCTGATGAAATTGGGAAGATACAGGCTTTCATTTGGTCCGTGCATATTGGCGTCGGCAAGGCCGAACCCCAGCAGTGCAACGGGTATCCCGCAATTTTCCCGCAATGCAGTAACAACGGGAATGCTGCCGCCGCTTCGCCGGAACAGGGGCTTCCCGCCGAACCCGCGCAGACAGGCTTTGACCACTGCCCTGTAAATCGGGTGTGAAGGATTCATTTCCACGGGAGAAACGGAAGAATATCGGCTGACCTTTGCCCTGACTTCCGGCGGAGTTGTCCGGGTTATGAAAAGCCTGAACAGGCACTCGATTTCCAGTGGCTCCTGTCGAGGCGCCAATCGTATATCGATTTTCGCCGATGCCCGGGCGGGGATCTCCCCCTTGCTCCCGGGCCCCTGGTATCCG
This sequence comes from Geobacteraceae bacterium, assembly GCA_035686205.1. Classification (GTDB taxonomy): domain Bacteria; phylum Desulfobacterota; class Desulfuromonadia; order Geobacterales; family Geobacteraceae; genus CAIWTU01. Next base: position 3,801 of record DASRZQ010000013.1, on the reverse strand, counting down.
CCGGCAATACCGGTGACGGTCAGGGCGGGACGAACTGTCGTTCTTTCATACAGGGTGTACCTTGCATCACCCCACCCTGCTTCCGTTCCGGCGTTTTCCAGGAGTTCCGCGTCGCTCGGGCCGGTCTCGCTCATATACCGCTTTTCCGTGTCGCTCAGCTTTTTTACCCGGCCGTAGAATCCGGGAACGGCGATTCGCCCCTCCGCGTCATGCAGCCTGGCGATAATCTCGCAGAGGGCCTGGACCGGATTGCGCACCATCCCGCCGAACTGGCCGGAGTGCAGATCGTGCCGTTGCCCTGTCACCTCAAGTTCAAGACCTATCGATCCGCGCAATGAATATATTACCGTCGGGCGTTCGGGCGACGGCATGAGGGTGTCCGAAATAACCGCCAGGTCGGCATGCAGCTTATCCCCGTTTTCCGCGAGAAAGCGGAGAATGCCGGTGCTTCCGGCCTCTTCCTCCCCCTCGAACAGGCAGACCGCGTTTACCGGCAGCCTGCCATCAACCGCAAGGAGCGTTTCGAGCGCCTTCACATGCGCGAACATCTGCCCCTTGTCGTCTGTGGCGCCGCGGGCGAACAGGTAATCGCCCCGCACAACCGGCTCGAACGGCGGCGTGCGCCATTCGTCCAGCGGCTCCGGCGGCTGGACGTCGTAATGACCGTAGATGAGCACCGTCGGGCGCCCAGACGCGCGACGCCATTCGCTAAAGACAACAGGATGCCCCTTTGTCGGGATGAGGGATGTGTTTTCCATCCCGATCCGCCGCATGTGGCCGGCAAGCCAGGCGGCGCATCGCGCGACATCGGCGGTGTGAGCGGGCTGGGCGCTTATGCTCGGAAAACGGATAAACTCCTTCAATTCATCAAGGAACCGATGACTGTGCGTTTGCAGATAACCGATGATATTAGAATGCAACATGCTGATAACTTTCCGGGACTGTTCCGGCCCCCGTGTTAATTCCGCAAACCCGCAGGATCAGTGCGGCGGCATGATCGATGTCGGATAAAGTATTGAAGCGGCCTATTCCGGCCGCGGCACCCGGAACCGTTTCAAAGCCTGACTAATTGCCGCATGAACCGCAAGATACGGCATCATGACCTCAACCACCCGCGGGTCGCATGGAGTGGATGCGTGATTGTCGAGATAGATGGCGTTCATGTTGCTCTGATTCAGTTTTGCTTATCCCATTAAACACAGTATCTGTTATTTCGTACCCTTTGCTTCCATTCAGCGTATTTTGCCTGGACAACCGGGCCTGGATCGATTTTGAATTCTCGGACTATCTCATTGTGTACTCTGACGCAAACCTCCGCATTGAGTTTATTTTCAATCTGATCGCTCGATAAACAACACGGTGTTTCCGGGTTAATACGCAGTGCCAGTTGACACGATGCCCAATCCATGGGCAGTCGATAGCTCGGTAATAATCCGCAAGCTGCCCGCTGCATATTTATGGAACTGCAAATCTCGTTATAGTTCCTTGAAAATTTCTCGTCCCAATCTACCTTGTCCACCCAGCTCACTTCTTTAGGATAGCAGGCGAACTTGACGGATTGCCTTGTCCCCGCATTAACCGTCACATGCTATTCGGCGTCCGGAGTGTATCTTGGAAGACAGTGGGCCGTGACGGCGTACCTGCCGGGTTCCAACGGTCCCAAGTCGCTGTAACCGTTGTTGTCTGTTTCACCGACAACCCATGGAGGTGCCCAACCGGATGGAGGAACTCTGCGAATTGATATCTGTATTCCCGGGATTGGCCGACCGTTATCCGCCCTGGTCACTTGAACTGTTATATTCCCTTTCCCGGGATCCGGCAGTTTTGATCCCGGCGGTTGGCCGCTTGGCGGATTCGCGCCCGGCTGATCACATCGGACTGCCTGCTGAGATAATGATGGTACTGAGCCGTAATGGAGATCAATCTCAACGCGCCTGCTCGCGGCGTCATTTCCAGCTACAGGCTGCTTTTCTCCCATACTGGCCACGCGAAAGGAGAGATGATTGACCAATTGCCAGCCGAGACGGTCTCTGAGCGCTTTTGTCGCGGACCATGCGCGCAAGCAGCCAAGCTTGTAATTATCCGCGTCAGTCCCGACCGGGTCGGTATGGCCAACGAGATCAATCGCACGTACTGGATTGGGGGTATTCAGGCTCGCCTTGACAAACTCGGCAATGGCATTGATTTCACTGATGTGCTCAGGCTTAAGATTCGATTTCGCAAAATCGAAACCGTCAAGTATCCAGATCTGGCGGGGTAAGGGTGCAACGGTATTCGGCGAAGAGGGACCAAGGGCGGATCTTAATGCATTTTCGGTCATCGGTCCCACAACCCCGTCAACCATCAAACCTCGCCGCTGCTGAAAACTACGGACGGCGCTGAGCGTCATCGGCCCCATTATCCCATCCACGGCAAGTCGCAACCCCATCACCCTGTTCAGGGAATCCTGTACCCAGCGGACAAATTCGGGACTGTTCCGGGCGACCTCCCCCTCCCACTCTTCCTCGAAGAATTCCGGATTCCACTCACCCGTCTCATTCCAGATTTCGTATTCGGCCTCGAACGGCCCCCATTCATACATGAACGAGTTTCCCATATCCCCCTCCGTTTTGCCGCATGGGCGTTTCACTGTTCACAATTTCATCAATGATTTCCACTGCCTGGTCGATCTCGAAAGGCGTGTGCCGCGCAGTGATGATGAAGCTGACAAGCGGGGCCTTCCCGCGCCCGCCCTTGTGCAGCACGGCTTTGACGCCTCGCCGGAGGAGATTTTCATGTAATGACGCGGAATCGATGCCGGGAACCGGCACGAGGGTTTGAAAAGGAAAAATGCCGCCCGTCGTGGACAAACCGGCATCGGCCAGTCCCCCGCGAAATCGGGCGACCAGTCGGGCCAGGCGGAGACGCAACGCATCGCCGGAAACGGAATTTACCCTGATCGCATGGAGCGCCGCATGGATGACGGCCGACGACGGCTGGCTGCAATGGACCCGAGTCTCACTACGCTCCTCAAAGAGCCCGATGGACTCCCTGCTGCCGCTCAGCACGGCCATGGGGACTCCGAATCCCTTTGCCAGTGAACTCACCAGAATAATTTCCGGATCATGAATGCCGAACCGGCGCAACACACCGCCCCCTCCCCTTCCGTAAGGCGCGGCACGGCAAGGCGAATGGCCGAGGATGCCGAGGGACTGGGTATCGTCTATTATCAGCAGTCCGCCATGGATGCGGGCGCATGCCAGGTACTCCGCGACCGGCGCCGGCCTGCCGCAGGCCGGGCAGAAGCCGTCGGTGACGATGAGCGGTCTGGCGTTCCGCCCCTTTTGCCGTTGAAGGAGGCGCCGCAGCACTTCAGGGGAGTGATGGGAAAATTCCCGCACCCTTGTTCCCTTACCGGCCGCCCGCTCCACACCCCACCGGGCGATGGGATAGGCACCGGAGTCAAGGTATATCGCCGTCGGTTCATTGCCCAGGATACCGAACAGGTCCCAGAATAGGTGCAGGGTGGAAGGGGCGAGCAGCCCCCTTTCGCATCCCTGCAATTCCGCCAGCGAGCGGGCGGCCAGTCTGTTCCCGGCCGTTTCGGAGAGGGCCGCTGGCGCTCCCGCGGTAAGGTTCTGCCATGGTCCGAGAGAATGGGAGGGGTGCCGGAAGCCCAGGTAAATAGAAGAAGTAAAGTCGAGCATGGCGATATCCTTTTATCTGGCGTTCGCTAACTTCCTCTCCTCCTGGTTTTTCAAATGGACCCATGGCGGCTTTGTGTCAACCGGCTCGTTGTTCAGGTCCACACCGGTCGAGGCC
>DASRZQ010000012.1:0-18377 GCA_035686205.1 Geobacteraceae bacterium | reverse complement strand
GTTGAGTTTATCTGGTCATCACGGGAAAGCTTCGGCCCCTTTGCCAGGCTGGCATACAGGAGCATTGCGTTGGGCCTGGCGATCAGCAGCCCGGTCGGATTGCCGTCACGGTCCCGCTGGATCTCTCCTCCCGGCGGGTCCGGGGTTTCCTTGTCATATCCCATGGCGCGAAGGGCGGCTCCGTTGACTATAGCCCGGTCGTAAAGATGAAGGACAAACACGGGTGTTTCCGGCGCGACCTTGTTTATTTCCTCGATCGTAGGCATGCGCCTTTCGGCGAACTGGAATTCCGTCCATCCGCCGATAACCCGCACCCATTGAGGCGGCGGAGTCCTGGCGGCCTGCTCCTTCAGCATGCGCAAAGCGTCCGCAAGCGAAGGCACTCCGTCCCAGCGAAGCTCCATGTTGAAATTGAGGCCGCCGCGGATCACGTGGATGTGGGAGTCGTTAAGGCCGGGGATTACGGTCCGTCCGCCGGCGTCGATCATTCGCGTCCCGCCACCCTTGTAAACCATCACCTCTTTATTGCCGCCCGCAAAAAGAAATCGCCCGTCCGCTATGGCCACAGCCTCTGCGAATGGGCGTTCCTTGTTCATCGTTGCGATTTTTCCGTTATGGATGATCATTTCCGCGATTTTCGCGGAAGGAGCTCTGGTGTCCATGAAGAGTCCTCCCTTGCGATGAAAGGTTTTTTTGCAGTATATCTGATAATCGCATTATAGCAGTTGTGTTTAAAAATAAGCCATATTATTGAAACTGATATTCATTATCTATATCAATCCCATAAGGCACGCGCAACATGCAGCTAACGGATATTGAAATACTTCAGTCTTCAGCCTAAACCGCTGAGTAGTTACGATCATGCAAGGTCGAAGCGGTCAAGGTTCATAACTTCGTTCCACGCCGCCACAAAGTCATGCAGGAACCTCGCCCGGGAGTCCTCACAGCCATAGACTTCCGCGACGGCCCGGGGAGCGGTCAGCGTCAGCGGTTGCGCCCGATCCACCCAGTGGTTTCAGAAGCCGACAACGTGTTCGAGGGTCGTGATCGCGCAAGGGCGTCAAGGTGCTGGGAGCCGGACCCTGCGCCGTCGCGGCCGTTGCCGATGCGGTAAGTGCCTGCACTGTGCCACGCCATACGGATGAAGAGCGGCCCGTAGTGACAGTAATCCGCCGGCCACCAGTTCTGCGAATCGGTCATCAGCGCATGGAGGTCCTGCTTTACGGCCTCCAGGTCGAGTTTATCTAACTCTTCAGCGTAGTTGAAAGCCTCGTCCATCGGATTGGACAGGTGGGAATGCTGGCTCGGAATATTCAGTTTCAACTGGTTCGACCGCCAGTCCCGGTTCGACCTGTCACCGCCGGCCGCGTGTTTGTCAGCTCTGATGTCGGCATCCATGAACTTGGCTCCTTTCATAGTATGAATTTTTTTACTGTGAATTTGAAGTGTTGCGCTTCGGCGTCCATTCGTCTTCTAATCACACATTCTTTGGTTACACATTAGAATATTCCCTCTTTATTGCAGGTTTCCGCAAAAAAAATACGCCTGCTTTATTCGCAGGCGCACAATATTCAACAACAGCGTCGTCATTTTGCATTGTGTCCGGATTTGTCCCTGTATGGGCTCCCCGTAGTGGACGAATTTAGAACTTTTGGTGACCTTTCGCCAGAGGCTCGAACCTATTTTGGGCAGTAAAAAAGCCACATCCTTTATTAAATATGGCCTTTTGAATTTTGGCTTCCTATAATGGATGGAATTCGAACTTTTTGCGGAATGTCTGCCATTTGACAAGGCTCGCCCATCTCAATCCCGGTCGCGGCGTCTGTTGCGCAAAGCCTTCCTTCTTCTTCGCTCCGCTTCTATCTGCTTAAGTTTCTTTTTCACCGAGGGTTTGTCATAGAACCTTCTTCTTTTTATTTCCTTGAAAACGCCCTCGCGCTGAAGTGTGCGCTTCAGGTCGCGCAAAGCCCTCTCGATATCATTGCCATGAACGGTTATAGTCAAAGTGTTTACCTGCCTCCCCGTCCGGAACGGTTGCCGTGAAATCCGCCGTGACCACCCGCACCGCCGAACCCTCCTTGCTTTCTCGGTTTCTGTGGTTTCGCCTCGTCGACGGCGAGGGACCTTTCCAGGAAGACCGTACCGTTAAGCTCCTTGATAGCCTTCCGGGCGTCCGCTTCGCTTGTCATTTCAACAAAACCGAATCCTTTCAACCGGCCGGTGTGAGGATCGGTTATAAGGTTAACCGACGCTACTTCACCGATTCTCGCGAATAATTCACGCAAATTTTCTTCCGTCGCATTGAACGGGATATTCCCGACATAAAGTTTAATGCCCATGGTTTGACCTCCTGGTCACGTTGTGGAGAAAAAAAGAAATCCAGGGAACTCTCAAAGTCACCTGGATTTCACGGCTTTAAAAGATGAACCGATACTATCATAACGATTCATTCATGTATGCAAAATTCTGCAAATATTTTAAAGGATTTGAATACGCCGGTAAATTCCGGCTGAATTGCCGATGTTTTCTTCGGTCAACGGGAACGTTGCAAATTGACAGAACAAAATATGAGATTATTGAATTTCGTCTGCATCCGCGGACTGTTCCGCATTCTCCAGGATTTCGCCGCTGTACCTGTCCTGCTTCCGCTTCAATTTCTCTTCATTCTTCTTTTTCTTTTCCAGTTCTTTCTGGCGCTTCTGAAATTTGAAATTCGGTTTTGCCATCAGTTCACTCCTTCCAAAACTCATGTGCATAAGCTTGAACTATAAAAAAAGCCCCGGAATGACCGGGGCTTTTTTGCCGTTTGAATCGTTTTCAGATTCTTCTCACGTTTGCGGCCTGAAGCCCTTTCGGACCCTTGGTTATTTCAAACGTTACTCTATCGCCTTCAGAAAGGGATTTGAACCCGTCACCCGCGATTGCGGAGAAATGACAGAATACATCTTCGCCATTTTCCTGCTCCAGAAAACCAAAACCCTTGCTGTCATTGAACCATTTTACCGTTCCATTTACCATGTTCTTACTTTCTCCTGATACTTCTTGTTAATTTTAGCCGGAACTATTTCCGTACTTGGACACCGTAACAGCTTTATGTGATTAAAGTCAAGCGATTTAATGCAAAGGATTTTCAGAAAATTGCAAAATGAATTATGTGTCTGTTTTTATAGCAGGTTTATTCTAAAAACTATTCGCGCGGTAATTTCAGCTGATCAATAAATTTTATACAAAAAATTGAAGTGCGGAAATCGCAATATTGCAAAATGAAATTATTATTTTATAACCATTCCTTGCTATTAAAGATATCTTGCCGTACCATAATAAATATGCAATTCATTGTATCAATATAGGAAATGAGTATTATCGATACTGGATATTATTTAAATTATTTTTTTGCCTCACGAACCGCCACTACAAATAAAGAAGGTAGCAAACAATGACAATCAAGGTTGGTAATATTGTAAGCCACGCAGACGTGCTTGAATGGGGTGCAGGCAGAGTACTGGAAGTGACATCCACTATGGCAACGATTCATTTCAGTGACGGAAAAAACCGGAAAATCGCCTCCTCACATTTCTCTTCCCTGCGGCCGGCTTCGGCGGAATCTTATGTAGCTCCCACCGAAGCCGCATCGGAAACGGGAGATCTCCGGCCATCAAGGACGGCCAAAAGGAAGAAATAATTTCTATCTGTAGCAGGCCCCGATATATTTTATTCAAACTTTCTTTTACGTTATTATATCGCTCCCGTCATATGTCCCTTATTTGCCGGACCAGGGTTTGATGGCTGCGGTGAGCCGCGAGGTAGCGGGCATCCTCCGCGTAGTTGGTCGGGTAAACCTGCGGAACCGGCCTGCGCGCCATTGACTGGTCAACGTTGACAAAGGTAAAAAAACACGAGTTCGACAGCGCCTTGATTGTTCGGTCTCGGCTTATCCGTTCGATGCCTGTCTCGACGCAAACAAAGCTGTCGTTGGTGTAAACTACGCGTGAAGTGTAGTGGAGTTTGTCTCCCATACGCACCGGCTGGAAAAAATTGATCCGGTTGACGGCAACAACGATGGAGCGGTCGGGAGTCACCAGCTCGGAACAGATGGAGGAGAGCTCAAAGGCACGACGGATCAGGTAGCCGCCGAAAATCTTCTGCGGCACGTTCTCCTGTTCCGGATACATCGTTTCCCAGGAATCCGCGGTCAGGCGCCCGGTGAGAAGACCGGTAAAACCCGGCGCTTCCTGAGCCTTGTGAAGCCCGGTAAGCACCTGGTATTCCTCGCGGCTGGGCGGCTCCAGAAGAACAGACTGCTGCTGTTTGTAGTCCTCCCGACGGGCCAGGGTCTTGCGGGCCCGTTCTTTCTCGATTTCGTCAGCGTATTCCAGTGGCGGCAATGTGACGCTGACCGCGTCTTCTCCCATGCCGGAGCGGGCCACCATGGTGAAATAGCAGGAGGCTATGTGTCTGACCGGCTCTCCCGGCTGTTCGACACGAATGCCTACCTCAAGGGACGACCGTCCCACATGGTTGATCCGGGCATTGAAGACGATGTCCCTGGTTACGTCGGTGTTGTTCCGGACAAGGATGTTGTCAATGGCCGCCGTGACCACCCGCGCTTCCGGATGGAACCGGTTTACATAGCTGAGAGCCGTCTCTTCGGCAACCTTATCGAGGACCTCCAGAAGCAGGCCGAAGCGTGTGTTCCCAGGAATCGGCTCATCCAGCACCATGAAGCGGCGGCGCAGCGCCTGGTCGCCCTCAAGGGCGAGAGTCCGGGTTTGAGAAGTATCAATGGGTCGGATCGTGGTTGGATCCTGTTGAAGCTTTTTCTTATTCATTGCTTTCCTTTTCGCTTTTTGTTTTGAGCATGTAATCCTTGCAATCGCTTTCTCTCTCTGCCTCAGATTTATTGCATGTTCCCTTTGCAATGCAGAAAGAGCATGGTTTGGTTTTGGACGTTTTGGTCATTCTTTTGTTCCTTTTCAATACGATGAGGGGCTGTCCAACAACATCTTGCCGTTAAGGGCTTCCATTGCTGTGTTCGTCTCTGCCGTTTTACAGTTCGATGAAAAAAAACCCGAAGACCTTGAAGGTCTCCGGGTTTCATTGACTCTTACAATTCTTTTTTTATTCACCATACCACAATAAATTACCCGACGTATACAAAATAAAATTTCTTTCCTCCCCTTTGCGCAATAGTGGGAAGCATTCGAATACTTTACTGATTTTATAAAAAATCACTCCCTATAGTTATACTCAATAACTATGAAATGTGCAAAAAATCATGCTGACCGTCAGGTCTTGAAAGATCCATGCGCAATCCCTTGGATTTCAGGACGGCTCGAGTAATCGGGTCCCCCGTTTTTTGCTGCCCGGAAGCCGTCAGCGGGGCAGTCGATTATCGGCTCACATTCTGCCCAAGTTGCTGTTTTGTCCCTGCTGTCCGTCCATTCCGTCCGCCGACCCGGTGGTCAGGGTGGAAAAGTCGCCGCGGCCTCCTTCCCGTTGAAAAATCTCAGCAGTCGCAGACTGTTGAACACGACAAGGAGACTTACTCCCATGTCGGCGAACACGGCCATCCATAGCGTCGCCTCTCCCGCCAGCGCCAGACCGAAGAAGATGACCTTGGCGGCGAGGGCGAAAACGACGTTCTGGACGATGATGCGCCAGGTCCCGCGGCTCAGGCGGATGAAGTCCGGTATCTTGTGCAGGTCGTCATCCATCAGGGCCACGTCGGCGGTTTCCAGTGCCGTGTCGGAGCCCGCCGCGCCCATGGCGAAGCCGATGTCCGCCCTGGCGAGTGCGGGGGCGTCGTTGATGCCGTCGCCGGCCATGCCCACGGAGCCGAGCCGCTGCAGTTCGGTGATCGCGTTGAGTTTGTCGTCCGGCAGCAGGTTGCCCCGCGCGTCGTCGATTCCGGCGCCGTCGCCGATTGCCTTGACCGTGGCATGATTATCGCCCGAGAGCATCAGTGTCTTTATTCCCAGATCGTGCAGCGAGGCAATGGCCCGTTTGCCGGAATCCCTCAGGATATCCGCCACGCCGATCACGGCCAGGGGCCCGGCGTCCGACGCGAGGGCCACCGCGGTTTTTCCCTCCTGTTCGAGCCGGTTCAGCGCCTCTTCAAGCGCAGGGTCGTCGATTTCAAGCTCCTTCACCAGCCTCTGGTTGCCGAGGTAATAGCGCTTGCCATCGATCTCTCCGGAAACTCCCCGGCCGGGCATATTCGTGAATCCGATCACGGCAGGTGCGGGCTCATTTCGGGCTTCCGTTTTCCAGCGCTCCACGATTGATCGCGCTATCGGATGGCCGGCATGTTCCTCGATGCCGGCCGCAATCCGGAGAATATCTCCGACATCCGTGTGGTCGAGTTGTATCACGTCGGTCACGACCGGCTTGCCCCGGGTCATCGTTCCGGTTTTGTCCAGCGCCACGAACCGGAGTTTTCGCCCCCCTTCAAGGTACAATCCCCCTTTCACAAGGATACCGTGATGGGCCGCGGCCGCAAGGCCGCTGACCACCGTGACCGGGATGGAAATCACCAGCGCACAGGGGCAGGAAATAACAAGTATAACCAATGCCTTGTAAATCCACTCGTTCCACGCCGCTCCCATTAACAGTGGCGGAATCACCGCCACCAGGAGGGCGATGGCAACGACCGCCGGCGTGTAGCGCCTGGCGAAAGCATCAACCAGGCGCTGTGTCGGCGCGCGCTGGGCCTGGGCCTCCTGTACGGCGTGAATAATCCGCGACAGGGTGGTATGCTCGTAATCTCCGGTGACCTCGAATTCCAGCACGCCGTTCTCGTTAATTGTTCCGGCGAAAACCGTATCTCCGGCGACCTTCTCGACCGGCAGGCTTTCCCCGGTTATAGGCGCCTGGTTTACGCTGGAATGCCCGGCCGTTACCACGCCGTCAAGGGGGACCCGTTCTCCCGGTCTCACTCTAACGGTTTCTCCCGGTCTGACACCGGCCGCTTCAACTTCCCGCCACCGGCCGCTCTCATCACGAACAGTGGCGGTTTCCGGCGTTATCGCCATCAGGCCGCGGATCGCGTTGCGGGCACGGTCCAGGGAAAGTGACTCGATTCTTTCGGCGATGGCGAACAGCCAGATGACTACGGCCGCTTCCGGCCATTGGCCGATGGCGATTGCGCCGATGGCGGCGACGGACATGAGAAAGCTGATGTTGAGCGAGAGGTTTTTCAGGGCCGTCCAGCCCCTTTTCAGGGTCGGCAGGCCTCCGGCGAGAATGGAAGCAGTCGCCAGGGCCATAACGAGAGGGGAATTCTCCCTCCCCGTTGTCCAGGAAATTATTTCCGAAGCCACCGCGGCCGCGCCGCTGATGCCGAGCAGCCACCATGTTCCGCTAAGGAAATACGGCCCCGTCCGTGCGGGTTTTTCCTGCAGGCTCTCGCCCAGTTCGAGAGGGGACATGTCGATTCCATTGAGCAGGGAGATGATTCCGCCGGTGTCCGGCAGGTCGTGGTGCACGGTAAGTTCCCGGTCCAGTAGATTGAAGTCGAGCCTGTGGATGCCGGAAACGCTGCCCAGTGTGTCTCGTATCATGCGCTCTTCCGTGGGACAGTCCATCTTCTGGATCAGGAACCGCGAGATTTTCGGGTCCCCGGACAGCGGGACATCCGCCGCGGAGTCGGCGGTATCGTGCCCATCGTGGGAATGTCCCTCGTGACAGCAGGAACAGATCGCATCCAACGGAATATCTTTGCGGGAAGTTCGGTTCAATTGGTTCATTTCGACCTCTTTTTTCGGCAAAGTATAATGATTGCGGCGCTGCGCGATATTATATAGAATTATATAAAACCTTGTAGCAGGTATAAGGTCAATGGATTTTTCGGGGGAAAACAATGCTGATCGGAGAACTGGCCAAACTATCGGGATGTGATACGGGAACGATTCGCTACTATGAGCGCGAGGGATTGCTGCGGAAGCCTTACCGGGCCGAGTCCGGCTATCGCAAATACACCGATGCTCACCTTTTAGAACTAAGTTTCGTGCGGCACTGCCGTTCACTGGGCATGACGCTCGCGGAGATCAGGGTTTTGCAGGGGTTTCAGGATAATCCCCAGGCGCCCTGCGCCGAAATCAATGAATTGATCGACAGACAGATCGCCAGGATTCACGAGCAGATCGATGTGTTGAACGTATTGGAAAAACAGCTGTACGCCCTGAGAAATTGCTGCGACACCAACCTGCCCGCGAGCGAGTGCGGGATCTTGAAAGCGCTTGCCGCGGCCGCCGAAAACGGAGAGGGTGCCTGACGCTCTCCAGCCGGATTTCGATTACCTTTGTCGTGAAATACATCACCTCCGTCATTCACGGAACCCGGCATGTTGTCGCATTCGAAAGCAGACAGGATTGACAGAAAAATCTTGCGTGCATTCCAGTGAAACAATATGAGCATATTCGGAATACCCCTCTTCAGTGTCGACATCTGACCGAAGAAATTAAAGACGGCTGTCAGTAGTCGATCCCCGGCTGGGGCTCGATGCCCTGCCGGTAGGCGTGCTTGATCTCATTTACCTCGCTGACCGTGTCGGCCAGCTCGATCACTTGTTGATGGGCATCGCGTCCCGTGAGGACCAGGTGCATCAGCGGCGGCTTGTCGCGCAGGAAGTCCAGCACCTGCTCCAGGTCCACCAGCCTGAGCTTGAGGGCGTTGTTGATCTCGTCGAGGATCATGATGTCGAACCTGCCGGAGGCCATCTTTTCATGGACCAGGTCAACGGCGTCCTGGGCGTTGGCGCGGTGCTCGGTCCAGGGGTACGGGTTTCCCTGGATTCCGCAGAACCCCTTGCCGGTAGCGTGCAGTTCGATATCGCAGTTCATCCGCCTGATGCCGTCCCACTCCCCGGCATAAAGGTCTCCCTTCATGAACTGGATTATGCACACTTTCATTCCGTGCCCGCAGGCGCGGACCGCCATGCCCAGGGCCGAAGTGGTCTTCCCCTTGCCGTAACCGGTGATGACAACTATCAGCCCCCTGCGCTCCTTCGGCTCGAAACGGTCGATCTTCTCGGGTTGCGTGCCTCGTTTATTCATGCTCATTTTCCTTCAGGCTTCATTTATACCAGCCCCAAGCCCCCAGTCCCTGTCTTTCAAACCATTTTCCTGTACCTTCCTCCAACTTCCGAGAGAGTTCGCGTGATCTGTCCCAGTGTGGCGTGCCGCACGGTTTCCAGCAGTTCTCCGAAAACGTTTCCTCCCTGCAGTGCCACGTCCTTCAGCCTTGCCAGGAATACCGGAGCGTCCTCGCGGTGACGCTCCTTGAAGTCCCGGAGCCGCGAAAGCTGCCGCTCCCAGTCGCCGGAGCCGGGGCGGACCACTTCCGCCGCTGACGGGCGCTTGTCCGGATGATCATCGGGAAGCTCGTAGCAGTTGTAGCCGATGATCCTTCGCAGCGGACGCTTGTCACCCCCCCCGGATGTCCGCCGCCGTTCCCGTTCATACCTGGCGCTGTTCTCGGCGATGCAGCGCCTCTGGTAGCCCATCTCGGTTGCCGGGCCGACCCCGCCGAGCTGGTCGATCCTGTCAAATTCTTCGAGAACTTTTGCCTGCACTTCCTTCATCAGGGCGCGGAATGCATAGGAACCGGACAGCAGGTTCTGAATGATGAATCCTTCCGCCTCCTCGCGCAGGTAGTTGGGAATCATGGTCGCCTGGCGCACCCATTTCTCGCCGGGAGTGGTCATGGGTTCGTCCGCCGAATCCACGTGCAGTGAATTGGCGTTGGCGAGAAGCCCCAGCAGGGCATGGTATGTCAGGCGCACCGGGTTGAGGGTGTCCCATTCCTCCGCCTGCAGGGCGCGGCCGGAAGTCTGGGTATGGAACTTGAGCCTCTGCGAGTGCGCGCCGGCGCGGTACACGTCGCGCATGGCGATGGCCCAGATCTTGCGGCACACCGCGCCGTAGGCCAGCCATTCCGCCTCGTGGGAAACCTTGAAAAAGAAGGAAAGGCTGGGGGCAAAATCGTCGATCGCCATTCCCCTGGCGAGGAAATTTTCCACGTAGGTGAAGCCGTTCGACAGGGTGAAGGCCAGCTCGCGGGCGGGGCTGGCGCCGGCTTCTCCGATGTGGTAACCGGATATGCTCATGGAGTAGAACTTTTTCACACCGTTGCCGATGAACCATTCCTGGATGTCGCCGAGCAGCTTGATTGCGAACTCCGGCTGGAAGATGTTTTCATTCTGGGCCTGGATCTCTTTCAGAATGTCGGCCTGGACGGTCCCTCGCAGGGCGCCCAGGGTCCGCCGGTTCACTTCATCCCGTTCACCGCCGGACAGGGGGGTGCCTTTTTCCCGCTCGGCCCGTTCAATCTCCGTCTCCATGGCGGCGACGAAATACATGGCCAGGATTACCGGGGCCGGGCCGTTGATGGTCATGGAGGTGCTGATGTCGGGGATGCTGAAGCCCCTGAGCACCAGCTTCATGTCTTCCCAGGTGTCTATGGACACCCCGCCCTCGCCGATCTTGCCCATGCTTCCGGGGTCCTCGTCGCTGTCGGCCCCGTAAAGGGTGATGCCGTCGAAGGCTATTGAAAGGCGCGGCCTGTCGACCCCATGCGCCAGCAGGTGCAGGCGCCGGTTGGTATCTTCCGGACCGCGCAGACCGGCGAACTGCCGGGTGGTTTCGCCGGCGGAAGCCGGCCGGTACGGATATATGCCGGTGGCGTAGGGAAACATCCCGGGAAGTCCTTCCTCAAGCAGAAAACGCAGCGACTCCGCTCGGTCTTCCGGGTCGGGGAGGGCGACCCGCGGCAGTTTCAGCCCGTTGGGCGTCTCAACATATTGATCCGATCCCGCGCGGCCGCCCCCCTGGAGGGAAAGCTTCCGCCAGTGGTCCGGCCACTGCTCAAGCAGCCAGGCGCAGGTAGGATCAATGCGGGTGAGATCTCCGGGATTTTCCCTGACCTTCCGGATCTGTTCGGTCGTCCAGCGGTCGTAGACCCGAACCATGTCGGCGATCTCGGCCAGATAGGCGCGTCGGCGGTGCGGCACCAGAACGTTCCGCTTGGCGTAGCTGAAGATATCCGCCGCTTCCGGGCACGACGGGACCGGCCATCCCAGCCTCCCGCAGAGGGCCGCAAAAAGGAGGTCGATGCCCGGGTCGCGGGCGGCCTTGGCGGTGGCCGGGTAAAGCGCTTTTCCCTTTCCCAGTTCGGCCAGCATGGCGTGCAATTCCTCGTAGGCCGATTCGGCCCCTTGCAGGTCCGCCTTGTTCAATACCACCATATCAGCTTCGCGCAGCATCTGGTCCTTTCGCAACTGCAGGCCGCCGCCATATTCCCGCGACTTTACGTAGACCGTAAAGTCCGGCCGGAGCGCACCCAGGTCGAGACCTGCCTGGCCCGTTCCGGGCGTTTCGACAAGCGCGAGGTCGAAACCGGACGCGCGGAATATGGCGAGCAACAGCGGCAGCGCCGGGCTGATCGGCGCATAGACGCTGCCCGTTGCAACGCTGCGTAGCCAGACACGTTCATCGTGGATATTGTTCATCCGAACCCGGTCGGCAAGAAAGGCGGTGGCTGTCCGGTCAGCCGCGACCGTCGGGTCGTTGGCGAGAATTGCGATTTTTTTGTCGGGGAAGGCATCCAGGAAGCGTCTGACAAGCTCGTCTATCAGGGTGCTTTTGCCGCTGCCCCCGTCTCCGGTAATGGCAATGACTTTGACCGCCCCTGCCGCTCCCCCTGCAAGCCACTGGTGAAAAGCCCTTTCAAATTCTCCGGAGGCGGATCCGGCCATATTCAACAGCCGGGCCAGCTCGACTGGGGAGGGAGGACCTCCGGTCAGGCCGGACGGGTCGGGAAGCGCCGGCGCTGCCGGCAGGCGGGCGAGGATCCTTTCCGTCATGTCCGCGGCAATGGCGTCCAGCGGCCAGCCCGGTCCATAGATCTTCTCAACGCCGGCGGATTCGAGGGCGGCGGCGTCACGGGGGAGAATGGTGCCGCCCCCGCCGCCGAACACCAGGACCCCTCCCATCCCCTGTTCCGCCAGGCTCGCGACCAGGTGGGGAAAAAACTGGAGGTGACCGCCGTTGTAAGAGCTGACGGCAACCGCGTCGACACCTTCCTGCCGTGCCGCGGAGGCTATCCGGCCGCCGGTCATGTTGTAGCCGAGGTAGATGACCTCCACCGGTCTTTCGCCCGCCAGCAGCGCCCTGTTCAGGGCCAGCACCGAGGCGTCGTGGCCGTCGTAGGCGGCCACCGCGGTAAGAATTCTGATGGGTCTGGTTGACATATCTTACCTTCAGTCGCTTCTTAATTATTTTATCTGACAGGGACATTCAGGATAATCAGGATTAAATATATACTTTAACAATGTCGCCGCATCCGCTTGCCGCCTTAGCTTTGCGGTGGAGAAAAGCGTCTCCGGTTTTTCCGGCCTAACTTGAAATTCCTGGATTCCCGCTTGCGCGGGAATGACCCAGAAAGCATTGTCTGGATCATAAATCCGATTTTTTATCCTGATTATCCCTGTTAATTCAGCAGTCAAGTTTCACCCGATCCGCCTGAACCCCTTCGGATACCGCTCCGCGGCCAGTTCGGCGTATTTGTCCTTGTAGTAGAGCCATTCCCGCTTCTGTTCCTCAGTGACCCGACCGATCACCTTTGCCGGCACCCCCACCGCCACGGCGCCGTCGGGTATTTCGCCCCGCACTACCGCTCCTTCCCCGATTATTGCCCAGTTGCCGACAACGGCGTAATCGGAGATTATCGCCCCCACGCCGATGACCGCGTTGTCCTTTACCGTGCAGTTGTGCAGGATGCAGCCGTGCCCCAGCTGCACGTTGTCGCCCACTACGGTCCGGTCGCCGTCGCGGGCGTGGATGACAACGTTCTCCTGCACTGAAGTGCGGCTGCCGATAACGATGGTTCCGTAATCGCCGCGGATGCGCGCCCCGACGCCGATGAAGCACTTCTCGCCGATGGTGACGTCGCCTATCACATCCGCCGTTTCCGGGACGAACGAGCCTGTCCCGATCGAGGGGCGCTTTCCTTCGAATTCGTACAGGGCCATCTTTTGTCCTCCAGCTCTGGTGGGTTATGTTTTTTTGAAATACATTTTCAAGTACAAGTCTACATCTTACTTGGTAAATTGTCTAATGTGGGGCTGACAGAGAGGAACGGCGGGAGGTGCCGCAAGCCGAAGTATTGAATGCAAATGCTGGACATTACCAGAGATTGAATGGGACCGTTTGCTCATTTTTGCCGGAAGCGCGGTTTTTTACAGCCTTATTTTTCGGTTATCCTGCTCGGGCTGTAGTGCCGCTTGAGCCAGCGGCTCAAACCGTCCAGGCCGGGGAAGAGCACTCTTTCATTCACATTTGCCTGATCGAGCTTGTCGCGTATTTCCCATTTGAGGGACGCGGGGATGATTATTTTACGGGCCAGCGCGGGATGAGATTCCAGCCAGTCGTCCAGTACCAGGGTCGAATCGGACATGACCGAACAAAAGGCGAACTGATTGACGATCCTGTCATCTATGGACGGAGGCTCGAAAAATATAACAACCTTTTCGCCCGACCGGGCATCCAGCGCATCAAGCGCGTTCAGGGAGTTTATCGACTCGTTCATGAGCTGGAGGGTCATCACATTGGCGCCTTCCTCGGCAAGCCTGTCCCTCAGGAACTGGGGCAGCAGTTCATGCGCCTTCACGTAGTTCACCGCCCATATGACGCCGTCAAGATCGAATTTTTCGATGTTTGCCGTCGCGAAATGCATGGCGATAAAAGGTGAATAGGTCCAGTCGAGAATACGTGTGGGCAGGCCGAAGTGCTGGGCAACGGAAAGCCAATGCCAGAGAGAGTCCCGCTCCACGACGGCGCGGAAGGCGTACTTTCTGAAATTCCGCAGCAGGTGGCGCTCAAGCTTGACGTAATCCCCGCCGAGACGCATCAGGGTCGTTTCGAGCCGGTACGAGGTGTCCGAGAGCCCCCGGAAAGCGAAGCGGGAGCGAAAACGCCCTATTTTCTCGTTCCACGATTCGGCAAAAAGCTCCCGCTGAAGCTCATCCCATGAATTTACCTTGATAATTTCCACGTTATGCGTGCTCCTTTCCTCCCATCCGGAGTTTCTCTTAACTTTAGTCACGGCCCGCTGCTCCAGCCCCGCGAATCGGATTTTTCCTCAATTGTCATGCGGAAAGAAGCAATGAGTGATTTGTTCCGACGAAGTTATCTCCCCTTACCGGCAGCCGGTGCCGGTTGCCGGGTAAAGCGGAGTGGGTATGTGGCTGTCTGAATTCCAGAGACATTTTACAAGATTCAGCATCATATTTCAAAATGATATCCTGGGATTGCCGGCTGGGCTTACTCTTGCGTCCTGCAATGCCAACAGCCTCAGACGACGCTCTTCGAATTGAATATATAACGTCCCCTTGGAACCGATTGTTTTATTTGATGTTCCAATCAACAATCTTGACAACGAATCTCAAATTTTTTATTATCTCACAATGATTAAATGCATTTTAATTAATATATTAAAAATTCAATTTGTCCCCTGATCATATATCTATTTACTCGCGTGAACTACATGTCTGCATAACGATGTTTGAGCACAAATATTTAACGGACGGGAGGTTATTTATGCATGCCAACAGAAGATCGCAGCCATTACAAAAAGCAAAAGTTATTGTAGCTGTCTATGATGCGATGGGCGGGCCGGAAAACCCGGAAATGAGAGAAGACAGTTTCATGGCGAGTAAGACAGCGGCGATTTTATTCACACAACACCGGATACTGAAGCACAAACAGCGACAGGAGAAGCAATTGTTCTGGAAGAGTCGCATGGCTGCATACACGTAAAGCCTAATGATATCGATGATATGATACGTAAAGGGTATTTGAAAAAAGGCAACAGTCTGATAGTGCATAAATATTCCGTACGTTCGCCTGTTGAACCTGCGGTCTACGGGATTGCACCTTACGAAGTTCATTTCTATCCCCTGTCGAAAAAATTGGTTGTAATGGGTACGAGGTAAGGTTATGAGAGTAATAATTGTTAGAAGCATATTCATTTTTTGTGCGGTTTTTCTTATTAGTTCTGTAAATGCCTTTACTGCTGAGCGGGGCGACGTCAAGCAGAAGAAGCAACTTCTTTCCTTAATAAAACCATTGGCAGAACTGATGACGTCAGAAAAGCCAACACTGAAAGATGCGGCGCGGTTGCTGGGCGGACCTGTCGAGAGGAAAAAGGGGGATAATTATGCATATATCCAAGGGTACGGGTATTCTTTTTGTGCCCATCTGACAGGTCCTGATGATGATCCATTGATGGATTGGTGTGAGATGTTTTTCGACCAGCGGATTATAGACATAAGGTTCCGGGAGATTGTTGAGATATTTGGCGAATGGAAAAAAGTGCGTATCAGCAAGACATCTTCAGTCAGATTTTCGTATGTTAATCCCCGTACCGGCAAACGTTTTATAGTCTTTGCTCACCTGGATTTTCCACCTAAAGACCCCGGGTCACCGGTAAAAGATATCAAAATAATGCCATCATGGGAGGGAAAATAAAATCAATGCCGGGAACGTTGGTTTGAGGCTGCTGACGTGGGATTGCATAAGGCGGGAAATTAAAGTTTCATCTGATTTGCATTGAAAAATACGTATAAGAGCAGGGTCAGTCTTTCCCACCTTTCCGTGCCCTCCGTGCCGCTTCCGAGAGCCATTGAATGAGAGGCTTCAGATCAGCCGGCATGATATCCTCGCTCACGGTAATCGTGTGCCGGCCCCTCCCGTCCTGCACATTTACCTTGTATTGGAACCGGTCGGGACGGGGTGAAGGAGATACAATTCTTTCGGGCAGATTAAAAAAATCGGCCCGCTCCACACATTGAAGCAGCTCATTGGCCTCATCGGCGGCCAGGTTTTCCGTGTCTAATGTCGCCGAAAGGGTAATCCCTGCAAAACCGCCGGTCCGTTCAAAAGTTATCCGCAAGACTTTCACCTCCGCGGCAGTTGCCTTTATGCGGCCATCGTCGGGAATGTCCAATTATAACATCGAAGAAGCAAGCCGGCAATGCGGATGCGACACCGCGATTGTTGAATTCCGTGGATCGTCGCATCCGCGGCATTTAACCGTGTCAGATGACCCCGACGGTTTTCCATGCGTTTTGTACTGCCTTCATTTCGGCGCTGCCGTCGCCGTAGAGTTCTTTGGCGACGCTTATGGTGGCGTTGGCGGCCACTTTGAAGCTCGCCTTGCTCCGCAGCCGGTCTCTCAATGTGACATACCAGATATTTCCCGCCTTCTCCCAGGCATATCCACCTATTCCCGTCGCGGCAAGGTAGAAAGCGCGGTTTGGAATTCCCGAGTTGATATGGACTCCTCCATTATCCTTGGTTGTTTTGACATAGTGTTTCATGTCGGCCGGCTGCGGGTCCTTGCCGATCAGCGGATCGTCGTATGCGGTGCCGGGCGCTTTCATTGAACGGAGCGCCACACCTTTGACGGAGGGTTTGAAAAGACCAGCGCCGATGAGCCAGTCAGCCTGATCCGCTGTCTGGTTCAGTACCCGCTGCTTCACAAGGCTGCCGAAAACATCGGAGAACGATTCGTTGAGCGCTCCCGGCTGGCCTGAATACGCCAGGTTTGCCTCATACTGCGTTACGCCGTGGGTCAGCTCGTGGCCGATAACGTCGACGCTCTTGGTGAAGCGTTCGAATACATCATTGTCGCCATCGCCATAGTTCATCTCGCTTCCGTCCCAGAAGGCGTTGTCCATATTCTTGTCGTAATGAATATACGACACTATTGTCATGCCCTTGTCATCGATAGAGTTGCGCTTATAGATGTCGAAATACAGGTCATAGGTGGCGCCGGCGCCGTCATACGCCTCGTTCGCCTCCGGGTCTTTCACGGGAGGGTCTCCCTCCTTGCGAACCAGGGTACCTGTGGGCGGTTGGTCTCCTTTATTCTTGTTGTTGTATACCAGACGGTACTTATGCCCAGTGCTTGCGGCCGATGGAAGAATGCCCAGTATGCTGCGCCGCCCGCGCACAAATCCGGAGAACGTCAGGCTATGGAGCGCGCGATCAACCTGGGCGGGCTTGCCCCGTTTGGCAATTTCCTCCAGGATATGAGGGGGAATAATGGAATACATTTGTACGTTTCTTTGCATAAACAATCTCCTTTAATAATTAGAATTTATCCTGATGCTGCCGGACGACCGCAACTGAATTACCCAGACTCGGCGAGATATTCCGGATGACGGCGCCAGTCATGAGTTGCCGACGGATGTGACAACGAGGGAGTACCTGACAGGCATATTTCATTAATTGGCCGATATGAGCAAAAAATTTATGACATAATCAAGTTTAATTAGCAATAAAAAATTTACCTGTATTGTTCTATGCTTGTGAAGTAAAATATGAAAAGACAAGTGGGAATGAATAAGGTGAGAAAACGGAAGTGTAAAAGGAATGTGTGTGCAAGGCCATGTGCCGTCAATTAATTGGAATGGAGATGCCCCCGGTCATTCGGCCTCTTCCCAGTAAACATCGACTTGCGCCTGAATCTCACGCAGTAATTCTTCGTTCCTTTGCGGCTTGAAGAGGTGGGCGAAACGCCCCTGAAGCTTCAGGTAATCTTCAGCCGGGGGGCGTTGGCCGGGAATCACGGTGTGGGTAACCTTCCCGTCGATATATTCCTTCAGCGGCCAGATGCCGGTCCTTACCGCCAGCTTGCCGATCTCCACAGATTCCCTCGGATCGTAATCCCAGCCGGTGGGGCAGGGAGCAAGGGCGATGATCAGCTTCGAGCCCCTGAGCTTTCTCGCTTTCTCGACCTTGCGTGCCAGGTCCAGGGGCTCGGCCCCCGCCACCGTGGCCACGTAAGCCGGGCGGTGGGCTGCCCAGATGGCGAAAAGGTCCTTCTTGCGCCCGGGATATCCGTGAGGACCCTTGCTGGTGGCGGTTCTGGCGCCGTATGGAGTGGCGGCGGACGCCTGCTGTCCTGTATTGCCGTATCCTTCGTTGTCATAGCAGAGGTAAATGAAGTCCAGGTTGCGGTCTATGGCGGCGGATGTCGCCGACATACCTATGCCGTAAGCGGCGCCGTCGCCGGTCAGCACCACCGTCTGCAGGTCCTCATCCGGTGGGATTCGCCCCTTGTCGATGAGGATGTCCAGGGCGTCACGGACCCCCTGGGCGCCCGCGGGCGCGGATGCCATGGCCGTATAGAGCCACGAACCCCTGAATGGGGTGAACGGATAGACAGCGAGTAGCGTCATGCAGCCTGCCGCGTTGATGAACACGGTTTTTTCGCCCAGGATGTCGTATATCTCCTTGACCGCTTCCAGTCCGCCGCACCCCGCGCACATGGGTGTGCCGGTTCCAAGGAGATGCCTCGAAGGGAGGTCTTTTATT
>DASRZQ010000011.1:0-30186 GCA_035686205.1 Geobacteraceae bacterium | reverse complement strand
GACGTTCCAAAAGTTCTCGCAACGAATTGTTGTCAATCATTGGTTCGGATTCTCCATATAATATTGACGCAGCAAAAACTATATATGAATAAATTTTGTCATCAGTCACAGCGAGCACTATTTGTTTTGTAAATTCAGTAGCAAGGGGATTGGGGTCAGGTCTTGAAATATCACTTTTTATGGCTTTGACGCTCAAAAACTAACTTTTCAAGACCTGACCCAAGCCCCATGCAGATGTCGCTTACTTTTTCTTTTCTTCTGCTAAACACTTGTTGTAACAACGCTCCCAGTCAAAATTTGTGATATCACCTGACTGAACTTGAGATGCCGTGCAAATGTCTTTGCAGTTCTTGATCCACCACTCATGCCTGTCTTTCATATCTTGTTGCCTTGCCATTTTATCTTTTATTGCTGATACTGCGCCTGCTACTTTGAAAGTGGAATGATACTCTGCAAATTTTCCTAATGCTCCTCTCTTGACTAAAGAGCCTTGTAGTTCTTGGCCATGATCTCCAATCACAGATTGAACTGATGATGGCTGTGTTGGAGCAAATGGAACTGTGATTTTCAGCGTGTATGTTCCTGGGTTGAATGCACTTCCTTTCTGAGTGAAAGGCCCGGCTCGGAACTCGCCACGCGAAACTTTAACTTTGCTCTGTCCGCCATACGCGCTTTTGTTCCGTTCAATGCTGACCATGAGATCGGTTCCATCGGGCAAGTTGGTCTTGCCAACAACAATTGGCTTGTCTCCACCTTGAATCTTTGTGCTCATTGTTACATTCAGGGCAAAAGCCTCGGATACTGAGAAGACAAGCAACAAAAGGATAATCTGGTAGCGCATCTGATCCCTCCTGATATTAAATTTGTTTTCAGACAACGGTGTTGGTGCTGTGTAGCTTGACTGCACGAGCACCATGTTATATGTGACAAATCAAAACGCTATGAATTAGTAGCTAAAAGGAATCGGAAAATTATAACCTGAAACTAAAATTGACATCCAGATGTACAATATCGCAAACGGTATAACCAAAGTTAAAGTATAGATAACAGTAATAGTATGACTTTTAAATCGACTGTAATATACATCACGATATTTTTAATTGAATATAAAATATAATGAAATAACTATATTGATAAGTACTGAAATTCCTCCAAATATACAATAAGCTTTAAAGGTATAAGATGATAGTAACTTATGAATTAAAGAGTTAGAAAATGAGATCAAAAAAATGGCAAAAACATAATAATAGATTTGCTTCTTTGTAGTTGTATCAAGTGATGTCCACGTCTCTTCAGTTGCAGCTTTATTAATTACAGAATCTGAGAAAGGTTATTTCCAATTTATTGGGTTTTTATTACGAAAAAAGATTGCCAATAACATATAAGTTAGAGTGATTATAAGAATAACAAAAATTATTAAAACAATCATTTCTTTTAAATTCCCTAATTTTGAATTGCTGCTATTGAACTCCCATCATAGAATGCCGCTTTAATTTCATTTCATATAACTCGTTATTAGTGGGTTTCCGTATATAAGTAACATGTTCCTTATATAGGTAAATTGTTACCTATATAAGGAACCCAGAAGTTCGCTATATAGGTAACTTCTTCTCATTCCTCAAGTTACTTATATAAGTAACATTATTTCCTTTTTTCATTCCTTTACTATCTCTAAACCGGCGCGGCGCCCAACCTGCATCTTCTTCAGGCGTCTGATCCGCATTCCAAAGGAAAATCCGCCCGGTCAGCGCAAAACTGACACGAACGGCTTTCTGTGGCTGGAACCTGAATTTTCCGTTTTGGACATCTCCGGCGCTCCCGTTGTTACAGACAAAACCAGCCATTTAACAATATCCAGAAAAAATCAAATTAATTAACCAGTGAGTTGACAGACACCATCTGACCATAAATAGATACCAGAGTATCCGGCAAATTTCCAGAATCAATTAATTTGTTGATTAATATGTGTTTGAATATTACAGGCAGGATCCAGGACAGTAGAAATTTGTGCGCGTCAGCCAATGATCACCCAGGGCAGCACCATCGCCACGCCGATGCCGTATGCCAGGTCCAGCCAGAAGAACGACCCCAGCGCCCCGAGGAAGATCAGGCCGACGAGCGGCGCGCCGACCAGTTTCGCGGAAAGGGGAGCTCCCTTGCCCCACAATGCCCGCCAGATGCTTTTCGCGTCGCCGGTGCTGGGAAAGGAATGCATGGCGATGGAAAGCCCGAGCCATACGAGGAAGAAACCCTCGCCCTTGAGCTGACCGGCATGGAGAGACTTCCCGACCGCGAGCAGACCCGCCAGGAGCCCCAACGCCGTGTTGACGAAGAAAGGGCCGATCCCGATGAGAATGTGCCTCCAGACCGACTCCGGAGCTTCGTGGATGACATAGCCGGCGGGATTGCCGAACCTGAAATAACACACTCTCATTACGCGCGTGCCGGTAAGCCTGCAAAACAGCCGATGGGCGAATTCATGGACCACAACCCCCGGAAAAGTCAGGATTGAGATGATGAAACCCGGAATGAACACTGATTTTCCTTTCTTAACAAACCGGTGGTTCCGATGAACCGCCCCTAAAATATCCGCATCAATCCGGCTCGTCAAGGGATTGTTTTTTGGGTGGGAAATGAGAAACGTCCGAATGATGCGGGCTTTCAGGCAGGTGGTGTATTGCGCGTCGGTTAAGGCTGCGGCCTGAAGTTTAACCCCAGTTAAAGAAAAGTTCATGTTTACGGCTTCAGGCCATCCACCTGAATTCTCCTCATATATTCGCGCAGCATCTTCCCGGCAGGCCGGCAGGCCGGCTTCGCTTGATTTCATCCCTAATTGACAGCAGAAAACTTGGAAGTATTCTATTTATATAGGCAAAATTTCTGTATGCAGTCTTGGGCACACCTTAAACCTGTTGCCGATGTCAATCCCGGCACTTTACCAACCCGACAACTCGTCCTCACCAAGGAGGTATGAAGATGCAAGTGACCCGAAGAGAGTTTTTCAAGATATCCGCGGCCGGTCTGGCAAGCTCCAGTGTCGCCGCGCTGGGCTTCCCGGTCGGCGACGCCTATGCCGGAGTGCGCGCGTTCAAACTGGAGCGCAGCACCGAGACCCGCAACACCTGCCCTTACTGCTCGGTTGCCTGCGGCCTGATCATGCACAGCCTGGGAGACAAGGCGAAAAACTCCGAGCTGTCCATTTTCCATATCGAAGGGGACCCGGACCATCCGGTGAACCGCGGCACCCTTTGTCCGAAGGGGGCCGGGCTGATTGACTTCATCCACAGCCCTGACCGGCTGAAATATCCGGAATACCGCGCACCCGGCTCTAGCGAATGGAAGCGCATCTCCTGGGATGAAGCATTTACGCGCGTCGCCCGGCTGATGAAGGACGACCGGGACAGGAACTTCGTCGCCAAAAATGCTGCCGGCGTAACCGTAAACCGCTGGCTGACCACCGGCTTTCTGGCGGCCTCCGCCTCCAGCAACGAATCGGGCTACATAACCCACAAGGTCGTCCGCAGTACCGGTATGCTTGGCTTCGACAACCAGGCCCGGGTCTGACACGGACCAACGGTGGCCAGTTTGGCCCCCACGTTCGGTCGCGGCGCGATGACCAACCATTGGGTGGACATCAAGAACGCCAACGTCATCATCGTCATGGGCGGCAATGCCGCCGAGGCGCACCCCTGCGGCTTCAAATGGGTGACCGAGGCCAAGGCCCACAACCAGGCCACGTTCATCGTGATCGATCCCCGCTTCACCCGCTCGGCGGCGGTGGCGGACCTCTATGCGCCGCTCCGCACCGGTACCGATATCGCTTTCCTCGGCGGGGTGATCAACTACCTCCTCAGCCATGACAAGATCCAGCACGAATACGTCAAGGCCTACACCAACGCCACCTTCATCGTCAACGAAGGCTACAAGTTCGATGACGGGCTTTTCTCCGGCTACGACGGGGCAAACCGTAAATACGACAAATCCACCTGGGCCTACGAGATCGGTCCGGACGGCTTCGCGAAGGTGGACGAGACCATGCAGAACCCGCGCTGCGTGCTGCAGTTGCTCAAGCAACACTATTCCCGGTATACGCCGGAAACGGTGAGCAACATCTGCGGCACTCCCAGGGAAACATTCCTCAAGGTATGCGAGATCATCGCAAGCACCGCGGCACCCAACCGCACCACCACCTTTATGTACGCACTCGGCTGGACCCAGCACTCGGTGGGGTCGCAGATGATCCGGACCGCCGCCATGGTGCAGCTCCTGCTGGGCAACGTGGGCATGGCCGGAGGCGGGGTGAATGCCCTGCGGGGACACTCCAACATCCAGGGGCTCACCGACCTGGGGCTCCTGTCGGACCTTCTGCCCGGCTATCTTACTCTCCCCAGGGAAACGGAGGCTGACTACCAGGGCTACGTCGACAAGCGGACCCTCAAGCCCCTGCGCCCGGGCCAGCTATCCTATTGGAGCAATTATCCCAAGTTCCACGTCAGCCTGATGAAGGCCTGGTTCGGCGACGCCGCCACCAGGGAAAACAACTGGTGCTATGACTGGCTGCCCAAGTTGGACAAGGTTTACGACGTGCTCCAGGTGTTCGAGCTGATGCACCAGGGAAAACTGAACGGCTACTTCTGCCAGGGCTTTAACCCCCTGGGCGCGATCCCGAACAAGGCCAAGCTGATCAAAGGCCTTTCAAATCTGAAATACCTGGTGGTGATCGACCCCCTGGCAACGGAAACATCCTGCTTTTGGGAAAATCACGGCGAATTCAACGACGTGGACCCCGCCACGATCCGGACCGAGGTTATCCGCCTCCCGTCCACCTGCTTCGCCGAGGAAAACGGCTCCCTCACCAACAGCGGGCGCTGGCTGCAATGGCATTATCAGGGCGCTCCGCCGCCGGGAGACGCCAAGCATGATGCGGAGATCATGGCCGGCATCTTCCTTAATCTGCGCGAACTGTACCGCAAGGAGGGTGGCGCCTTCCCCGACCCGATCCTGAACCTCGCCTGGGACTACTGGATTCCCCGGGAGCCGTCCGCCGAGGAACTGGCAATGGAATACAACGGCAAGGCCCTGGCGGATCTCGCCGACCCCAAGAACCCGGCCGGCGTCATCCTGAAAAAAGGCCAGCAACTGGACGGATTCGCCCAGCTCAAGGACGACGGCTCCACCAGTTGTGGCTGCTGGCTGTTTTCAGGCGCCTGGACTGAGAAAGGAAACATTATGGCGCGGCGGGACAATTACGACCCCTCGGGCCTCGGCAACACGCTGAACTGGGCTTTCGCCTGGCCTGCCAACCGGCGGATACTATACAACCGCGCCTCCTGCGACCCGTCCGGCAAGCCCTGGGACCCGAAGCGCAAACTGGTGCACTGGGACGGAACCAAGTGGACTGGCGCCGACGTGCCGGACTTCAAGCCGGATTCTCCCCCCGATGCGGGCATGGGTCCGTTCATCATGCAGCCGGAAGGGGTGGGCAGGCTGTTCGCGCTCGACAAGATGGCTGAAGGGCCTTTCCCCGAGCACTACGAGCCTTTCGAGACCCCCATCGACATCAACCCGCTGCACCCGAAGGTGACCAACAACCCGGCGGCGCGCGTGTTCCCGGACGACCTTGCCGCCTTCGGCAAGAGCAAGGACTTCCCCTACGCCGCCACCACCTATCGCGTCACCGAGCACTTCCACTTCTGGACCAAGCACACGATGCTGTCGTCCATCCTCCAGCCGCAGCAGTTCGTGGAAATCGGCGAGGAACTGGCCAAGGAGAAGGGGATAAAGGCCGGCGACATGGTCAAGGTGTGGTCGAACCGGGGCTTCATCAAGGCCGTGGCGGTGGTGACCAGGCGCATCAGGCCCCTGCGGGTCAACGGCAAAACCGTTCATCACGTGGGGATCCCGATCCACTGGGGCTTCAAGGGACTCGCCAAAAACGGCTACCTGGCCAATACCCTGACCCCCTTCGTGGGGGACGCGAATACCCAGACGCCGGAGTTCAAGTCGTTCCTGGTCAACATCGAGAAGGCATAGGAGGTGTACCATGGCACTGCAATCCCTTGACATCATCCGACGTTCCGCCACCAGCACCCCTTCGCCCAGTCAGCGCCGGACCCCCGAGGTGGCGAAACTGATCGACATTTCCAAGTGCATCGGCTGCAAGGCCTGCCAGGTGGCGTGCATGGAGTGGAACGACACCCGCGACAAAGTCGGCGTCAACCGCGGCGTGCTTGACAATCCGATGGACCTCACCGAAGCCTCGTGGACGGTCATGCGCTATGCCGAGGTGGAAACCAACCGGGGCCTGGAATGGCTGATCCGCAAGGACGGCTGCATGCATTGCGCCGAACCGGGCTGCCTCAAGGCCTGTCCCGCGCCGGGGGCCATCGTCCAGTACAGCAACGGCATCGTGGACTTTCACGAAGAGAACTGCATCGGCTGCGGCTACTGCATCACCGGCTGTCCGTTCAACATCCCGCGCCTGTCGAAGAGGGACAGCAAGGTCTACAAGTGCACCCTCTGCTCCGACCGGGTGGCGGTCGGGCTGGAACCGGCCTGTGTCAAGACCTGCCCCACAGGAGCCATCGTCTTCGGCACCAAGGAAGACATGAAGCGCCACGCAGCGGGACGCATCGCAGACCTGAAGAGCCGGGGTTTCGCCATGGCCGGTCTCTATGACCCGCCGGGTGTAGACGGAACTCACGTAATGTACGTGCTGCAACATGCCGACAAACCTGGGATATATAACGATCTTCCCAAGGACCCAGGCATTAGTCCCATGGTCTACCTGTGGAAAGGCATTGCCAAGCCTTTGGCATCCATCGGCATGGGCCTGGTTGCCCTCGGCGCCTTTTTCCATTTCGTGATCAAGGGTCCCAACGAGGTCTCGAAAGAGACCGAGAAGGAGGTCGAAGATGAAAAATGACCCGAAAAAAATCACGCGCTATATGGCGTTCGAGCGCGCCAACCACTGGCTGTCGGCAATCTTGTTCATCCTGGCGGCGCTTTCCGGGCTCGCCCTCTTTCAACCGGCCTTCGTTCCTCTTAGCCAGTTGTTCGGCGGCGGCACCTGGACCCGCATCCTGCATCCCTTCATCGGAGTGGCGATGCTGGTGTCGTTCGGCGTCATGGCTGTCAGTTACTGGAAACCGAATATCATGACTCCCGCCGACTGGGAATGGCTTCGCCGCGTCCCGGAACTGGCGGGCGGCGACGACAGGAACATGCCGGAAGCCGGCAAGTTCAACGGCGGTCAGAAAATGTTATTCTGGCTGCTGGTTATATGCATGGCGCTGCTTATCCTTTCCGGCATCGTTATGTGGCGCGCCTATTTCTCGTTCATTTTCCCGTTATGGCTGATCGCCCTTGCTTCCGTCATTCACGCCATAGCGGCCACGATCATGATCGCCCTGCTCATCTTTCACATATACGCCGCCATCTGGACCAGGGAGAGCATCGACGCCATGATGCACGGCCAGGTCAGGCGGGCCTGGGCGAAACAGCATCATCCCGCATGGTACCGTGAAATGATCGGAGGGGAAAAATGACTATTGATACCAGCAGCATCGAGCCGGGCCGGACGGAAACGCCGCTCGCGGAGATCCGATTCCTTTTTCTGCCCGGCCGCGACCTGTTCGGCCGTCGCGCCGAGCGCCTTCGGCATCTGGCCAAAGGTCATGCACTGGAGGGTTATCTTGCGTTTCTGGCTCTGCTGGCGGATGCACAGCAGAACACCCTGAACCTGCTTCCGGCCGTGCCCCTGCCCGGTGCCGGGGAACAGGCACACTGCCGGGAGCACGGCATGCCGCTGCTGGATGCCCGGACACTGCCCCGTGACCCGGCCTGGAGGTCGGCTCTGGCCATGATCCTGCGGCAGATGGGCGAGTCCCCCCTTCCTGCGGCCGCAAGGGAGACTGTTGCCGGTCTGCATCGTACCGCCGAGGCCGATCTGGAGCGAATGGCGGATCAGCTCCTGAAGGGGAAACCGGATGACATTCCACCCCGGGAACTCCCTTTTATCGCCGCCGCCCTGCAGGTATACTGGGTACACATGGCGTCATCCATGGGGGAACAGGCGTTCGGCAGACTCGAAAGGGGAGGGGTATGCCCGGTGTGCGGGTCGCACCCGGTTGCGGGCATCGTGCGCAGCGGCGGGCCGGAGCACGGATTGCGTTACCTCAGCTGCGCTCTCTGCGCGGCGCAATGGCATATGGTGCGGATCAAGTGCAGCAACTGCGAATCCACTCAAGGGATCGATTACTTCAAGCAGGAAGGCTCGAACGGCGCGGTCAAGGCGGAAAGTTGCGACAACTGCGGAGCTTATCTGAAACTGCTCTACCTGGAAAAGGATACCCGTATGGAAGCGATGGCCGACGACCTTGCCACGATTGCTATCGATATGATAATGGAGAAGGAGGGGAAGGCGCGCGTCGGCCTGAACCTGTACTTTCACGCCGGCAGCGAAGCAAAAGGGGAAGCGCAAAATCCCTGCTGAAATTGTGAATTACATGCTTCTCGCTCGCGAACAGGATATTACCGGCGTCATCCTTGTCGGCGGGAAAAGCCGCCGCATGGGAAGGGACAAGGCGTTCCTGGAAGTTGCGGGCAGGCCCCTGGTCGAGCGGGTGCTGGATGTTTTCAGGGAAAACTTCGAAAGGGTAATCCTGGTGGGGGATCGGGAAGAACGCTTCGCGGGCTTCGGTCTCCCGATTCTGGCGGACATCTATCCCGGCAGTGCCCTTGGGGGGATTTTCACCGGACTCCATGCCGCCGGGACCAGCTGCGTATTCGTCGCCCCATGCGATCTCCCATTTCCGAATGCGCGTGTATTACGTTACCTTTGCTCCCTCGGATACGGATTCGATGCGGTGGTTCCAAAAACCGCCATCGGCTACGAGCCCCTTTTCGCACTTTACTCCAAAACGTGTCTCGCACCAATCCGGAAGCAACTGGAAAGCGGCGACTTCCGCGCTTACGCGTATTACCCGCAGGTCAGGGTCAGGTATGTGCCGTACGAGGAACTGGCCCATCTGGACAGGGACGGAAAGGCTTTTCTGAACATTAACACACCTGAGGAACTTGCGGAAATAGAACGGGAATCATGTCCGTTTTGCGGAAAACGCTAGAGCCCCTTGAAATCGGTTATGGGCAGGACCTTGATCCCGTCCAGCTTCGGTACGAGAGCGGAATCCTCGACCGGCTGGTTGATTTCCGGCTCGTCGAATGCCACCTTAACCGTGTCTCCCTGGCCGTTGTGCAGCTCTATGGTTGAGGGGAAGGCAACGCCGTTTACCTGCCGGTAGTCACCGTAAAGGACCTGGTCTCCGTTATCGTTCGTCTTCTTCTGCAGAAGCCCTCTCTCGTC
This sequence comes from Geobacteraceae bacterium, assembly GCA_035686205.1. Lineage (GTDB taxonomy): Bacteria > Desulfobacterota > Desulfuromonadia > Geobacterales > Geobacteraceae > CAIWTU01. The sequence continues at coordinate 20,822 of DASRZQ010000011.1, read as the reverse complement.
AAAATAAAGGTATTCCCTGACCCCATCCTTTCCTTCGCGCTCCAGCTTTCCTCCGGCGGCCGCCGCGGCCGCGGGCGGGTTCTCGATCACCCAGCGCATCATCCCCCACCCCTTGAGCGCGTTACGGTCTCCCAGCTCATCCAGCGAACCCGCATAGGCTGTTTCTTTTGACGGGACAAGGCAGGTGATCCGGTCCCCCTCGACGAAAATCTCCATCACTGTGAAACCGAATGGCGACAGCACGACCATGTGGAAGCGGTCGGGTCGCTTGAAAATGAGGTAACCCCGCCCTCCCGCGCTCCCGGCGGGGCTTTTGAAGGACAGGGAAACAAGGGATTGCAGGGTCTCCACGTCCTTGCCCGGCTTGACCGGTACAACCGGCTTGGGAACGGTTGCGCAGGATGTCAGCAACAGGGCGAGCAGTACATTCAGGACAAGAAAGCGGATAATAATTGATTTTTTCGGGTTTGGCATCGTTTCTCCGAATTGTTCCATGAATTCATTCAACGGCATACATCATAGCACAAACCCGATGGAGGATTCCACAACCCAAAAAACACCCGATTTCCGAAAAAAATAAAATCATTTTCATCAATAACGAAGGACGGTGTTATAATGTGTGTTAAAATGTTTGCTGATCTAATCTTACATCAGCCCCCCTCATCCGCTTCTCCGGGGCACATTCTCTCTCATGGAGAAGGGACAGAGATTTCCCCTCTCCATAAGGGAGAGGGTGGCGCATGGCGCCGGGTGAGAGTGGATGTGAGCAAAAAAAGGCAATAGTTCCTTGATTTTCCCTTGTAGCGGAAGATTAACACTAACCACAAAATGCTGATCGCAGTATCCGGATAAATGAAAGGAGAATCGAAATGAAGGGAATATGGGTAAGGACCCGGAAAATTTTATCATGGTCGATGTTCGGTTTCTTCTTCTTCGGCATTCTTTGCATGTCATCCGCGCCGGCAACTGCCGCGGAAAAGGAGAAGGCTCAGGCTATTGTCGACAAGGCAAAGGGAACTCTCGCTGACTTCATGAACGATTCCACCTTTTCCTGGCTGTCGAACTATCTGGCCGGCGCAAAAGGAGTTGTTATCTTTCCACAGGTAGTCAAGGGCGGCTTTTTCATCGGAGGGTCAGGCGGGACGGGAGTTCTGCTGGTGCGGCAGTCTGAGACCGACAATTGGAGCGAGCCCGCTTTCTATACCCTCGGGTCCGTCACTTTCGGCCTGCAGATTGGCGGTGAAGCGGCGGAAATCATCATGGTGGCGACCAGCCAGAAGGCCGTTGATACACTTCTCTCATCATCGGTCAAGCTGGGTGGAGACGCTTCCATCACCGCCGGTCCGATCGGCGGCGGCGCCAAGGGTGGGGTTGGGGTTCCGTCAGTGACGGCGGACTTCGTCTCGTTCGCCAGGTCAAAAGGGCTCTATGCCGGGCTCAACCTCGAAGGTGCCGTGATGGCGGTTCGTGACGGTCTGAACCAAGGCTATTACGACAGGGCCGTAAGGCCGTCGGATATCGTCGTCAAAGACGAGGTTTCCAACCCCGATGCGAACGAACTTCGCGCAGCCGTCAGCAAAGCGGCTTCAATAAAGAACCGGAAATAACTTAGAGCTGAATCCGTGATGCCTTCACGCCTTCGTCTGCGCGGAACGCCTCGGATTTTCCGTGATCCGTGTCCGGTTTCCGTTCCCCGTAAAGCCATGTCTACGGACACGGATCACGGTCACGGAATAAACTCCGGCGTGCGTCACTTGAACGTCGAAAGGATATATTGTCCGACTTTTTCGGCATCCTTGTCCGTTATGACGTTTCTGTTAAAGCGCGGCATGCCGACGCCGGGGTTTCGCATCCTGTTGACGATGTCCCCGGGGGTTTTTATGTTGTTGGCTTCCAGATCCTTCCTGTGGAGGGTCTTTTGCGGATTCACGGTATTGTCCCCATCCGGATGACAGCCTGCGCAGTGCTGGACGAAGATTTCCCTCGCGCTTTCACCGCTTTGGGGAGAACAGCCTGCCGGGAAAAGCAGGCATAATCCAGCCGCAAGTCCTCCAAACATGACAAGTTTTCCCATTTCCGCTTTCTCCTGTGAGAGATTTCAATTTTTCGGCAGTCAAGGCGGGAGATCCCGCTAAATCTTTTCCTCCTTTTCACACCTCCTGGTTTCCGCGCCGCAATTCTCGCATATTTTTTCCTTTTCCCCAGGCTGAAATACGTTTATGTGAGCACATCTCTTGCATGATATGGGAATAATTTCATCAATATAGAGGTAGCAATTGTAATACCATTCCCAGTTCAGATTTTTTATCCGTTCCAGTTCCTCCTCGGTCATATCATGGCTTGAAGCTTTCCAGGAGACCATTTTCGGAACCTTTAGATCCCGTATGTCGCTTTCGGTTATTTCAATTGTCCCCTTGTCTTTTTTTTCCATGGCGCCCTCTCACCGCATTGCGGAAGAATTATAACCGCCCGCATGGCGGAAAGAATCGGATTATTCCGTCTTCCGTTTAATTATTCTCTCACGATATGCCGGAACGTCAAGACCGGAACAAAAGGGGAATTTGTTATTCAGACTTCCTCATGCTCTATGTATCCCACATAAGGAAGCGCGCGGTATCTGTCGGCGAAATCGAGTCCGTAACCAACCACCCACACATCCGGTATGTCAAACCCCAGGTAGTCTATATCAACTTCTCTTTCGAGCCTGTCGAGCTTCCGCAGGAACGCGCAGGTCTTCAGCGAAGCGGGTTTGCGCGCGGAAAGCATGTTCAGCAGGTAGTGGAGGGTGTGTCCGGTGTCGACGATATCCTCGACTATCAGAACGTGTTTTCCGGCGATGTCGTTCCTGGTGTCCATGATGAGGCGCAGTGCGCCGCGGGTGGCATCGTGCGGGTAAGAGGATACGGCCATGAAATCAACGCTCCGGGGAATCGTCAGCAGCCTGGAAAGGTCGGCCAGAAATATGTAGCATCCCCGCAGAATGCCGACCAGCAGCACCTCCTCCACGCCGGCATAGTCTTCGGAAATTCTGCGTGCAAGCTCTTTCACCCTGTCACGGATCGTATTCTCGGAAAACAGAATGGCGGGTTTTTTTTCTATCATGGCAGCCTCAACTTGTTTGAAGGAGTGGTACGACTTTTTGCAGGTTGACGTCGATCAGGCCCAGGTCGGTAAGTTTCAGGCTCGGAATGACCTCAAGGCCCAGGAAGCTCATCGTCATGAAGGGATCGTCCAGTGTTGAGCCCAGCTGGCCGGCGGCCGAGAAAAGCGAAGACATCCGTTCGCGCACTTCCCCGGTCGGCCTGTCCGACATGAGCCCGGCAACAGGCAGGGGAAGGATTGCCAGGACGGTTTCCCCGTCTGCGACCGCCTGGCCGCCTCCCGCGGCTGCCGCGGCCCTGGCCGCGGTCTCCATCGACAGGTCGTCGGCACCTATTACGATCAGGTTATGGTGATCGTGGGCAACTGTGCTCGCCAGTGCGCCCCGCCTGAGACCCACGCCCCTCACGAATCCAAGGCCCGTTCTTCCCGATGCCCGGTGCCTCTCGATTACCGCCATCTTCAGCAGGTCGCGGGCGGGGTCGGACACGGCACAGCCGTTTTCCAGGCGCGGTTCCATATGCAGACTTTCGGTAAGAAGCTGGTCGGGCACGATTCCTATAACCCTTATCGCCCCCCCCGGGACCGGGATGCGGAAATCCGCCCCGGACCAGTCGATATGAATCGTCTCACTGATCTCCGGCTCCACACCTTCTCCAGCGGTCTCAAACATCCCGGAAACCGGGTCGCCGTCGCGGGCCGCAAGCGCTCCGCGGCAGTAAACAAGCTCGGCCCGCGGCTCGTCCAGGTCGCTGAAAACCACCAGGTCGGCGCGCCGGCCGGGTGCTATGACGCCGCGGTCGGACAGCCGGAAATGCTCGGACGGATTTAGGGTCGCCATCCGTATCGCCGTTACGGGGGGAATTCCACCGGCGATCGCCATCCTGACCAGGTGATCGATCGACCCTTCATCCAGGAGATCGGTCAGCTTGCGGTCGTCCGTGCAGAAACACAGCCATCTTTCGTTGTGCGGGGTTACAACCGGCAGAAGATTTTTCAGGTTACGGGCGACGCTTCCCTCCCTTATGAATATTTTCATGCCCCTCGCCAGCTTCTCCCTCGCTTCCCCGTCCGTCGTGCACTCGTGCTCCGACGTTATTCCAGCGGCCGCATAGGCATTGAGCTCCATTCCTCCCAGACCGGGGCAGTGACCGTCCCTGGGCAATCCCCCGCACAGGGAGATTTCTTCCAGCACCCGTCCGGCTCCTGCGACAACCGCCGGGAAATCCATAACTTCCCCCAGGCCCGCCAGCCCCGGTTCGCGCAGCAGAAAGGCGATGTCTTCTTTCGTCAGGCGTGCGCCGGACGTGGACAGGGAAGTGGCTGGAACACATGAGGGAATGGTGAACAGCTGATCGAGGGGAGCTTTGCGGGCATCTCTCATCATGTAGCGGATTCCCCCGATGCCGACGACATTGGCGATCTCGTGGGGATTGGAGACAACCGTCGTGACACCGTGCGGGACGACCGCCCGGGCGAATTCCAGGGGCCGGACGAGGGAACTCTCGACGTGAACATGGGCGTCGATAAAACCGGGGCAGACATACCGCCCGCGCAGATCCAGGGTATCGCGGCCCCGGTAGCCGTCGCCGAGCCCCGCGATCATGCCGCCGGCAACGGCAATCGACGTCCGCCGGATCTCTCCCGAAAGGACATCGACAACCCTTCCGCCCGTCAACACCAGATCGGCGGGCTCATCTCCACGCGCAACAGCGATAAGGCGTTCAAGATCCATTGAATTTCCCTCCGGGGGGAATCGGTCAACTGCATTTAAGCGAAGTCTTTACAAATCGGCCACAAAATATTATTGGCGGCAAAACGAACACTTAACCCGGAATAAAACCCATTCCAATTTCAGGATTAACGGTAATCTGAATCCGTGACGCCTGAACGCCAAGGCAAGCGGAATGCCGGGGTTTAAACGCCGCCGACGCGGTTTAGCATCTGTTACGTCGGGTGAACTTCGTCGGGCGGCCTCATCTCGCGGGAATGAAAAAAACCGAGGTGTTCCGCGCAGACGAAGGCGTGAAGGCGTCACGGATTCAGGGGTAACAGTATCGTTCCCGAAGTTGATTTATGATCCCTGTGTCGGCCATGAAAGGAATCTTCGGCCTTTCCGGGAGTTCCAGGCGCAGGTCGTCATAAAACGGCGTATCCCTGAGATTCAGGTTGTACGCAGTCACCATCAGTACCTCCAGATTGACGGCGTCCTCGATATTGTACGCCAGTAGCGTATCCAGGACCTCCCTGCCGCCGCTTTTCAAATACTCCTTCCACAGCAGCACCGCGAAATAACCGTCCACTCCATCCAGTTCTTTTCTGTCGATCCCCAGCTTTTTCTCACATCCCTTGAGCCCTCCGGTTATTCCCAGGGCGCGCAGTACGTACATCAGGTCGATGTGGACCCTGGGCGCCGCCACTCCGAGCGTACGTCTGATAAACGGTAGATCAAAGCATTTTCCGTTATAGGTTACAAGCACATCGTAGCGCTTGATATCATCCCTGAAATCGTCGAGGTTTTCGCCGTAAACATAGTGAAATACCGATTTCCCGTCGTACAGCGCTATGGTGGTGATATGGTCGTCCGGCCCGCCAAGGCCGGTCGTTTCGATGTCGAGATAAGCGGTCGAGTCGCGGAAAGCGGAAAACAGGCGCCAGTGATGTCTCGACGGCAGGCTTCCGGCAAAAAACCCGGGATCCGGCATCCGCACATGGTCCATTGAATCCAGCAGATGCCGGCATATATCCCGGGTCCTTCCGGCAGGCGCAAGGATGTCCCCGCTTTTCACGAAAGCGTCCCAGGTTTGAATTCCGTTTTCCCACAGCATGCGTTCGAAACGCACGCTGACGCCCGGAATATGGCAAAAGGTATTTTCCAGCATCTGTCCTCGCTGTTACAGGAAAAAGACTGCTCTGATGAAAGTTTGTTCAGGTTATAATTATACACCCAAAGGGGAATGAGTGCGGAAAGGCAATTACTGAAAATGTTACCGGAGATTTTACGGCTATTCCGGGCAAGCGCTGTTATCGTCCGGATTTTCCGCTAACTTTCCAGCAGCTCCCGTATTTTATCCATAACCACTTTTTTCTCGAAGGGTTTGGTTATAAATCCGATTCTGCCGTCAGTCCCTTCTTCCATCAAGATGTAGTCGGAAGTCAGGCCGCTGATAAACAGGAATCTTGTCTCGGGCTTCACCAGGTTTATTTCATTGTGCAATTCTATACCGGATTTGATCGGCATCACCACGTCGGTTACAACGAGGGAAATATCTTCCATATTTTCCATGAACCTGGCAAGGGCTTCTTCACCGTTCGAGGCGGTCAGGACCCGGTATCCTTCCCTTTGCATGGATTTCTGCAGAAATTGTTTGACAATCTCCTCATCCTCGGCGAGAAGAATTGTTTTCGCTTCGTTTGATGACATTCGGGCAGGATCCTCTTTCTTGTTCATGATCTGTTCTCCGGAAGTAGATGTTAAATCCGTTTCCCCTGAATATCCCTCTCCTGAACGGTAAAAGAACCCGGAAGCACCTGACCGCACACCCTCAACGGCAATATTTGCCGCGGCCATTCATGATTTATTCCCGGTTTTCGAAGTTTTTGCCGTAATTTCGCGTATCAGTTCGTCATACGTTACAAGGGATTTGACGAGCGGTTCGTCCTTTTTCGCCGAATCCTCGAAGATTTTCAACCGGGCGTTAAATCTGCCCGCCCCGTTTTTCAGATTCTGTATACTCTGGCTCAGATAACTCTTTTCTTTCTTTTCGGCCTCGCTGCCGGTAATAATCGACTTGGTCTTGTTCCAGTACGCGTCGGTGCTGCCGACGTAATGGTTGAGGCTTTCCAGGAAGGAAAGGGTAGATGCCGACAGCTCGGAGATAGAGGCAAGTCTGGCCCTGACATCGTCCATGTCCTTGAGCATCCGGTCGTCCGCGAATCGGGCGATATCGGCGGTTTCACCTGAGCCGCCGTCCGGCCCGGACTGATTCAGGGATTCCACCCTGGAAATGAATTGCCTGGAGGTATCCAGATACCGCGCAATCGATACCGAGGCCGCATTCAGGGACAGAATGCCCTGGGAAATGAATTTGGTCAGAACCGACGCCTGCCCGGCATACGGAATTGGCAGGACTTTGGCGAATCCGGCCACGACCGACCCGGCCTCGATGTATTTCGAATAGCCGTTGAGATTGGTCGTCATCCATTTCACGAAGTTTTCGAAATCGGCCATGGACTGCCGCTGTATTTTTACGTCCGCGGCGATCTCCTGGAGCCTCCGGCGGCTCTTGAGAAAAAGCTCTTCCCTGCCGATCCGGGGCATGCCCTCCAGGGCGCGGATCTTCTCCTGCAGCGCCGCATTGTCCTTCTGCAGTGCTGAAAGAGCGTCATCTTTCTGCCTTAACAGCATGTCGGGCGAAGGGGTTTCTTCCGCGCCGGCGGCAGTCGCGAGCATGATAAAAAGAAATAGAAGCGAAACCAGCATATTTCGGGCCATTTGTCTGTATGCCTCCTCGGTTTTGTGAAAGACAACTGGAAGAAAAATACCGAAAGGCCGTGGATATGGCAAGCTTTAAAATCGCCTGTTGAATTGACCGGAATTTTAATTGGAAATGGGAAAATATTATGCACGATGTATAATTATCATGTATGGATTGTTTTTATAATGCTTTGAAAAAGGATAACCACATGAAGATGTAAGAATACGGGAAAATCATGAGACCGCTGTTTCACCCAAGCCTTGTCAATGGCCCCTTCGGCGACCCGGGAATTTATATCGATTTCCTCTTCGAGAAAAGGGCGATACTTTTTGATTTGGGAGAGATTTCCCACCTCCCTCCCCGCAAACTCCTCCGGCTGAGTCACGTATTCGTTTCGCACACCCATGTCGACCATTTCATCGGGTTCGACCACCTGGTCCGGCTTTTTCTGGGCAGGGACAAAAAACTCTATTTTTATGGCCCGCCCGGATTCGTTGACCAGGTCTGGCACAGGCTTTCATCATACACATGGAACCTGGTCCACAATTACCCCACCGACTTCACCATCGTCGTCTCGGAAATCCACGACGACGGAAAGGTCCTGTCGGTCGAATTCCACTGCCGGCAAGGTTTTAGAAGCGACGGCAACACCTCGTTTACGATAAGCGACAATATTATCCTGGAAGAGGAAAGCTTCCGCATCCGCATCGCGTTTCTCGAACACAAGATTCCGGTGCTGGCCTTTTCCATGGAGGAAAAAAGACACGTTAATATCATGAAGAACCGGCTGGATGAGATGAGCCTGCCGGTCGGCTCCTGGCTGACGGAGCTGAAGCGAGCCGTCCTGGGAGATGTGCCGGATGAAACGCCATTCCGGGTATGGTGGAAAGAAGGAGAAAAAATTACTGAGCTCAGCATCCCCCTGGGACAACTGAAACGTGACATCCTGTCAATCGTGCCCGGCCAGAAGATATCCTATGTGACCGACACGGCCTGCACATCCGAGAATGTGGCGAGGATAAGGGAGCTGGCCGCGGGGTCGGACTACCTTTTCATCGAGGCATGCTTTCTCCATGAAGACGCGGCAGCGGCAAGGGAAAAATGCCATCTCACGGCGCGCCAGGCCGGGCTCATCGGCAGGGAGGCAAGGGCAGTCAGGGTAATCCCTTTTCATTTCTCGCCGAAATATCTGGCCATGGAGGAAAGGATATACGGGGAAGTTGAACAGGCGGCGTCAGAGCGTGATTATAGTGAAAATTCCTGCAACGCAGGGGCTTCGCAGGAGTAAATGATTTTCACGATCATTGAACCGGGAAATTGAAATATGTATCCGGATACGGCTCCCCCTTCAGGGTGAAGTGCCACCATTCCCGGGCATAAGGTTGAAAACCGTGCTTTATCATAACCATCCGCAACAGCATCCGGTGCGCTCGCGCGCCCGGTGGGATTCGGGTATAATCCGGCCACGACCGGCATCCGAAAAAGTCGAAGCCGCTCCCCATGTCGATCTCATTCACCGGGTCTACGCCATTGATTGATACTATCGTCAAATCAACGGTGCTTCCACGGCTGTGTCCCGATTTGGCGGCAATGTAGCCGTCCCTGAACAGGTCTTTCTTCTCCACTTCGGGATAAAATTCCGCTTTCATCCTGGTATCCGCCGTATCGCGGGCCCACCGGACAAAACTGTCCACAGCGCGTTGCGGCCGGTAGGCGTCGAACACCTTGATGCCGAGCCCGAACGGGCGAAGATCCGCCTGTACTTTTTTCAAGGCTTCCGCCGCCTCCCTCGTCAGGATGCACCGTTCTCTCAGGTACCCATCGATCCGTTTCCCGACGAAGTTGTGGGAACCGGCATAACGCAAATCAAGACGAAGGTCCGGAATCACCTCGTCCGCGTAGACAAATCCCGCCGGCAATGGTCTGGGCAACTCACCCGTCCATGCAGGACCTGCCAGGGTGAAAAGGAGAGAGGAAAACAAAACCGTAATTAAAGTCGCGCGGAATTTCATTACCGGAGCCTCCCGAGTTCAGATTTGTTTCCCATGATAACCGCAGGTTTCTTTTCCGGATCAAGCCACCGTATCAGTTTCAGGACTTCCTCCTCGGCCATGGCGACGCATCCGGCGGTCGGAATGCCCTCTCCCCGCCAGACATGAATAAAAATAGCGCTGCCGTATCCCTTTATTACAGGGTTCGTGTTATATTCAACGACAATCCCATACTTGTAAAGCTCATTATCGCTTCGCATCTTCTCGAACGACGCCGCGCCCACGTTTCCCGTCACCCAGCGGTTGTAGTAAGGGGAATCGGGGGCGTCCACCCAGAAGTCGTCCTTTGTCGCCTGACGATACGGCATCCTGGTATCCATGGACGGAGCATAGCCGAATACGGTCCCCAGCGGGTAAATACCGCTCGGCGTTTTACCGTCCCCTTCCCTTTTCATGCCCGGCGCGGCAAACCCGTTCCAGCCTATATTACCCTTTATCGGTCCCGAGACAACCCGCCATCCGTCCGGACCCCTTTCAAGGGTATAGATTATGACGCGGACCGTCGACAGGCCGGAACCGATAACGAGGACTGCCTGCCGGGACGTGTATATTCTATCGATCTTATTGGAAATGATATTGTTGAAAAAAGAGTCTTCCGGGGGCGAAGAAACCGGTTTTTTTGTCTCCGCAGTCGTGCCGGCGGGAAAAAGGAGCAGGATCACAAGCATGAAAATCCAGCTCAATTTGTTTCCGGGACGGTTGCTGTTCATATTTCCGGTAGCCATTCCTTAACGCGGAGGCCGGCGGGCCTCGTGGAACCAGGGCCGGTACTTCTCCATCCGTTCCCGCTGCTCGGCGGGGGAGCGGCGGCGGCAGGTATCGAAGTCCGGTGTGCCGGGAGCCGCGCCCCAGCGGCGTTCCACACAGTCGTTGGGATTGTAGGCGATCTCCAGCCCAGGCCGGCGGGCGTAAATATCGGCCAGGCTGAGCCGCCAGGTTGTGCCGTCGCTGCGGGTGTAAGTGACGAAGCGCTCCCGGGAACGTTTGGCATGAAGCCGTTCGATGCGTTCGGCTGCCGCTTCCGGGCTTTCGCCCCGCAATAGAAAGAGTTCGGGATGTTGCCGGATGCGCTCGGGCATGCCGGCGAGCACCCTCAATGCAATCAGGAGTCGCATGTCGCGGGAGGGGGTCGCATAATCCTCCCACGAACCGGCGGTCTCGAAGATGGCCGGGCCGCTCGGCATGGGGATAACCGTGCCCGTATGGCTCCGCATGAACTCTTCTCCATTGGCAACCGAGTGGACGCGGGTTTCGAGCTGTTCCATAAGCGCATCCAGGGTGGCCTCGTAGGCCCCGTCCGGGTCAAGCCCTCGCGGATTGATGAGGCGCTCCATGCGGGCGTAAAAGTCCCCGGGCGTCAGATGCGCCTGTTCGGCCGAATATGGTGTGAGGCCCGATCTCTTGCCTAGGGCGGCGTTGGTCGGAATGACCCACCGCCTCTTCCCGCCATCGGCGACCGGCGGACGGTAGGCCTTGAAACCGGGGCCGGCATTCGGGTTTAACGCGAAGAGGAAATTTCCCTCCCAGAAGCGCTTGCGGGCGACCGTATTGTCGGGCTGGGCGTCCACTGCGAGAAGCAACCCGCCGCGCTCCTTCGTCTGCGGGACCCACTTGACGATGACAAGTGTGTGACCGTAGGGATCGGCGAATACAGTGCCGGGCCAAAGGGTAGCGCGCTCGAGCGCCACAGGGTAGAAATCGGTGGCGTCGTCTCTAAGCGCCGTGCGTCCGTTGCCGGAGGTTACCCGGTCCATGATCCTGCGGCTCGTCTTCCGGAAGGCACCGGCACTGGATGAGGCGCGGGCAAAGGTGTAGTCGATCTCCGGAGGGCCGCATCGCGGGGGGGTGGCGGCTGTCCCGCGGCTGCAGGCGCGAGAGCTGACGGGGAGGCCGAGTTTCCAGGCGAAGTAGGCACGCAGGAAGTAGGGAAGGTCGGCGCAATCCGGCCTGGCGGGGAACTGACTGTCCTCACCCCTGCTCAGGTAGTCATGGAGGAAGTTGCGCCGCGCATCGCGCAACACGGGTTCAAGAGAGGTAAAACTGAGAGATTCTTCGGGCGGAGCATCGAACAGATGCTCGACCCAGGCGGCATATAGCGCTTCCGTTGACTGGTCCCACTTCCCGCTTCCCCGGTTACCGGCGCCCTTCCCCACCTGGATTTCGGTGCAGGCAGCTACCCTCCCTTCCCGTGTCGCCTCGATCCGGTAGCTGCCGCGTGCAGGCGCGGGGAGTGCAGTCCGCAGACTCCAAGGGGGACCGCCCCCTCTCACGGCGGCCATCCTGGTCTGATGGCCCGCGGGATCGGTGACGAGCAGCTCCGACAGTTCGCCGCCGGTCGCAACCGCCACAATTTCCAGTTTTTCACCCGGCCGCGCCACGAGCGGCGCGGTCCAGATACGGGCATCATCTCCCTGGCTGCACGGGGTGACGGCCCACGACGTGTCGGCGGCAAACAACACAAGCGCCAGCATAAATATGTAAATAAAGTTCATGAAGACCCCGTCCCCTTTCGTCTCCCCCAGGCAAACGCTCATAACATCAAAATTGTCTCAATGTACCTGATACAAGGACATCAGTCAATTTTTCTAAACTGAATCCGTAACGCCTTCACACCGAGGCGAGCAGAATGCCGGGGTTTGAACGTCGCTGACACCGTTTCACTGCGAAGGGCTGCAAACAAAAAGAGCAGGATCACAACCATTAGGATCCTGCTCATATTGTTTCCGGAAAAGAGGCAGTTCATAATTCAAGCAACCATTCTTTCCCCTGCTTCTTCACCCCGTCCTTCATCGCGGCAAGAAATTTCGAACGCATCTTGTCGCCCAAGAGGGCCTTCTTCACCGGCGGGAGTCTAAGGAAACCGCCAACGAAGGCGCGCATGAATTTTTCTCCGATGCCTTTCGGGTCGGCGAACAGCTGGTTGTGCAGGGTCCCCTTTTCCAGGCCTTGCAGCATCAGCCTTTCGAAGGTGGTCTCGGGGTGAATCACTCTCTGTTCCCGCTTTGTCAGATGGCACGCCCTGGTCGGACACTTCAGGGCGCAGACGCCGCAGCCGATGCAGATGGACTTATCCACACGGGCGTCGCGCTTCCGTTTCCCTTCCGGATTCGCCGCGGGGGACATTTTGATCGCATATATTGGACATGCCTTTTCACATTTGCCGCAGCCGACGCACTTCTCGTCCGCGATTCCAGCGATGTATGTCGAAGTAACTATTGAATTGGGGTAGCCATATTTGCTTATGCCGAGCAGGGGCCCGCAGCAGCACTTGCAGCAATGACACACGAACTTTACGTTTTTCTGGATATTGTCGGCACCCAGGACCAGCCCAAGTTCCCTCGACTCCGCGAAATTGTCCTCCATCTCGGACCGGCTGACCTCGCGGGCAAGCTTGTTGCGGATCATCATTTCCGCGGCGGAACCGAACTGCGAGCATTTCTCCAGGGAGATATCGCATGTTTTTTCTCCCAGATGCAGCATTTTGTGGCGGCAACTGCAAAGACCAATGGAAAATTTGTCGTTATTGGCTATCAGAACCGACGCCTTCTCGTAATCCAGCACTTCGAAAAATTCCGACTCGGGCACGGCTTCCGCATGGGGCATTGTTCTCATGTTGAACAACTGTTCGCCTCGACCCAGGTTTGCCGTGCGAAAGGACGGGTCGACCTCCATGTATTCATGTAGCAGTTTTGCCCAATCCTTGCGCTTAACATCCGGCCCCATTCTCATCATGGTGAACTCGAAGATGCCGACTACCATGGGAGAAAGCGCGTAATGGTATTCCTCGTTCAGCCAAAGGTCGACGACCAGCCCTTTTGATGTCATCGAATCCAGAATGCGCCGCAGGGAATTGCTTTCGCAGGCGGTTGCTTTTACCAGCTGTTCGAAGGTGGACAAGCCGTAAGGCATCCTGATTGCGACTTCTGCCTCTTCTTCAGTGTAAAGCTCTTTCAGAAGTGCATAAAGCTTGTCGTTCCAGGGCGCCCGCGTCTCCAGCCCGTCGATTTTTTTGCCGAGCTTTCTGAAAATTTCTTTCCCAACAAGGTGTCCCATAATTAACCTCCAGAATCAGGATTTGAACTGCTGTGCTATCCTCTGAATTTCCATTTCTCCACAAGCGACATCACCGGGCGACAAGGTGGTTTACCCCCTTTTCAAGACCGGCCAGATTCAGCTCGAACATTAGGATGGTGCGCCGGATCAGGCTGATCGTTTCGCCGTAATCCCACAAAGTGGCCGGAACAGGATTGAACCAGGCGGCATGCCTGAACGTGTTCGCAAGTGCCTTCAGCCTTTCTATGCTCGGCAGCTTCTGGCGATACTCGATGGCGATCGAACCGTTCACCTCCAGCAGTTCCTCGGGCGCCATGCTGGCGTCGCCGACGCAAATGAGACGGGTCTCCGGATCGCGCCGCACCAGTTCCTCCATACTCTCCGGCCGGGAACACCGCTGGGGATCGCACCAGACCCGGTCGGTGACGGTGTTGTGGAAATAGCGGATGGAGAGTTCCCTGAACTGTGACCGGGCGTAATGGAACAGGGTCCGCACGACGTCAACGTAGGGATCCATGGACCAGCCGCCGTTGTCGATCAGAAGCAACACCTTGAGACGGTCCGCCAGCCTTCTGTCGAAGACTATCTCGATTTCCCCGGCGTTACGCATGGTCTGGCGGATGGTCTTGTCGATACTCACCACATCCTTCGGACCGGCGGGAACGAGCCGGCGCAGTCGCTTCAGGGCTTCTCCCAACTGGGCGCGAGTCAGAGGCGCGGTGCTGGAGTAATCCTTATAGCGCCTTTCGAGGGCCACCTTCATGGCCGAACGGTTGCGCGAAATCCCGCCGACGCGCATCCCCCCCGGCCGGTAGCCCGAATGTCCCACCGGCGATGTCCCGCCGGTGCCGATCCACTTGCGTTCGCCGTGGTGAGCCCCTTCCTGGTCCTTGAGACGGTCGAGGAAATAGCGCACCAGTTCCTCGCCGCTCATGCGGCGCAGTTGCTCCTCGCTCAGGCCCAGAGCCCTTGCCAGTTCGGCCGGGTCCCTTAGCCATTCGTCGAGCATTGCCCGAATTGAGTCGTCGATCGTTACAGCTTCGGGAACCGGCAGATCAATTCCCATGAAAAACCGCGCAAAAACCTGGTCGTATATGTCGAAGTTGCGCTCGCTCTTGACCATCAGCGCCCGTGAAACCGTATAGAAATCGTCCAGCGAGGTTATCAGACCGAGGCCCAGGGCTTTCTGCAATCGCAGAAACGCTGTGGGAGTGACCGGTATGCCGCTTTCCCTCAGGTCGTAAAAAAACGAGACGAACATGGTCGGGTCCCCGCAGCTTCATGCGCCGATTTGTGAAACGGCCTTCTCCATATCGGCGCTTTTCTTGAAAAGGATGCCGAGGTAGGGCATCGTATCATCAACCGGCGCCCCTTGCCGGAAGTCCGGGTCGGCGCGCAGCGCGCGTATCCAGTTCAGAAGTTCCCGGGTGGCGGGCTTTTTCTCCACGCCCTCGATCCCGCGCAGGCGGTAGAAGGCATTTATGCAGGCACGCGCCAGGTCCTCTCTCAGGTCGGGGAAATGCACGGCCACGATGTCACGCATCATTTCCGGCTTCGGGAAGGCGATGTGATGGAAATTACAGCGGCCGAGAAACGGGTCGGAAAGATCTTTCTTGGCGTTGGAGGTGATGATCACCACCGGCCGGAAACGCGCTGTTACGGTCCTGTCGACTTCGATTATGTCGAACTGCATCTGGTCCAGCACGTCCAGCATATCGTCCTGGAAATCGCTGTCCGCCTTGTCGATTTCGTCGATGAGAAGAACTACCCGCCGGTCGGCCGTGAACGCCTGCCCGATCTTCCCCATGCGTATGTACTCCGATATATTGCTCACGTCCCTGGTGGAATCGCCGAAGCGGCTATCGTTGAGCCGGGTCAGGGTATCGTACTGGTACAGCGCCTCGACCAGTTTCATGCTCGATTTTACGTTCAGCACCAGGAGAGGCATATCCAGACCTTCGGCAATGGCATGCGCCAGCATGGTCTTCCCGGTGCCCGGTTCACCCTTGAGCAGAAGGGGCATTTCAAGGGCTATCGAGACATTTACGATTTTGGCCAGTTCCTCGTCCAGCACATACCGGCCGGCTCCGCTGAAACGATGGAAGTTTTTGGTGGTCATGGCTTGTGACTCCTGATTTTATAACTCCCACGCAACCCTCGCAGGATTGCGGGTCGGGATGCGTGAATATTCGAATTCCGGATAGCCGATCATCATCCCTCCGCACATGTGGTGACCAGGCGGCAGCCCCAGGGCCGTGGCAACTTCGTATGAGCTTTTTGCGGCAAAATAGAGGAATCCGGCCCAGCACGTCCCAAGGCCAAATGAAAGGGCGGCCAGTTCCAGGGTACTCAGGGCGATCATCGAGGACGGCTGCGCCATCCGGTCGTCGTCCGCACCGTAGGCAATTACCAGGGCGGGAGCCTTGCGCAGGACAGGGTCACGTCCCATTTCCCAGGCCTTCAGCATCCCCTTCACCCCATGCACCTCCTCGCCCTGCAGAGTGCGCATCCAGTCGATTACGGCCAGGGATAGAAACTGTATTTCCTGCTCGTCAAGAATAACCTTCCATAAAACCGACTGGGTGTTCATGCCGGTCGGCGCATAGCGGGCAATATCGAGCAGCCCTTCCAGAATAGTTCGGTCCACCGGCTCGGGCCGGTAGCACCTGATGGAGCGGCGTCCCTTGATGAGCTGTTCGAGCTGCCCGGGAGTAAGCCGCCATCCGGTCTCCAGGGGCATGCACTCTTCCGGCGGCATCCGGCAGTGGCTCAAAGCCGCCGTCGGACATACGGCAACGCAATGTCCGCAGGTTATGCACCCTTTTTCGATCTTTTCAACTGTTGTCGGCAATCCATGCTCCATTACGACAATTCCCGCCGGGCAGGCCCTGGCGCAGAGGCCGCATTTCGTGCATTTGCTTTCATCTACGGTTATCAGTCCCATACTGTCTCCTTATCCGGTTTTCCCCTCCCCTTATATTAAGGGGAGGTCAGGCCTGCGCGCTGAAGCGCTGCCTGCTCCGCCGAAGTAGCCTGGCTGCGTAGGCCGGGTCGGCGCGCAAGCGGGTGGGGTTATATTACTGCCTGTCATTCGGCCACAGCCAGCAGGTAATCAATGAGTAAGTCAATTGCGTCAACCGAGTGCTCCAGATAATTCCTGTCTCCCATCGTCTTCGCCAGAAGGATGCCGCCTTCGATAAGAGCGATAAAATTGGCGGCGAAAGCTTCCGCATCGGCATCGGTCCGGATTTCTCCGCATTCCATCCCGGCGCGCACCAGCCTGATCATGTTTTCCTTCCAGTCTTCCAGGGCCGCGCGGACCTCCTGGAGCAGCTTCGGGTGAGCGTCATCAGAATCGACAGCGGTATTGAGAATCGGACACCCGCCTGACTTTTCGGTTTCCTCGAAAAAATCGACAAAGGTCCGCGCCAGGGCCCGCAGCTTGCCCAGAGGACTCTCGTAGCTTTCCAGCCGGGGCAGTATCCTGTTGTACACCTGGCCGATGCTGTACCGGAAGGCTTCCACAGCCAGGTCGTCCTTGTCCGCGAAATTCCCGTAGATGGCCCCCTTGGTAAGGTTCAATGCCTTCGTAAGAGTCGACATGGACGTTCGCTGGTAACCGTTTTTGTTAAATATTACCGCGGCCTTTTTTATGATTGCCTGTCTTGTTTCTTCGGCTTTTCCCACAATTGTCTCCGTATCGGAACATTATACGGGAAAAATACCACTCGGTATAATTTTGTCAAGAAAAAAATACCTATTGGTATATTTTTTCCGCATCAGACAATTAAGCGCCTCTTTCCAGTAGCGCAGTGCCCACATGCATATTGCCCGAAGGCTATCTCAGGTGGATCATACACTTTCTTCCCCCTGAATCCGTGACACCTTTACGCCGAGACGGGCAGAATGCCGGGGTTTGAACGTCGCTGACGCCGTTTCACCACTGTTACGCCAGGTGAACTTCGTCGGGCGGTCTCGTCCCGCGGAAATGCAAGAAACCGAGACATTCCGCGCAGGCGAAGGCGTAAAGGCGTTACGGATTCAGGTTCCCGCAAGACAGAGACGGACAAATCCGGCTTTCACTCCCCCCAGCCCCGACTTACGTGCTCATCGACGGCAAACAGGAAATCGCACCCCTCCGCAACTTTTCCCTTTTTGATGGTAAGCGTGGTAACCCCGCTGTATTCCAGATGATGGCCGTCTTTATTGGTAAGCGCGACATCCCAGTACGCAGCCGCCGTATTATTGCCGGCGAGGTCAAACATATTCGATACGCTGACACTGCGGACTGTGAACTTCAGCTGCGGAAACTGGCGCATCAGGTTTTCGAACCATTCCCCGACGGCCCTTTTGCCCCTGAAGCTGCCGCTTATCGATAGATTTCCCGGATACATCCATACTGCATCTTCGGCCCAGGATTTCATGAAACTTTTGACGTCCCTCCTGTTAAGGGCTTCCAAAGCTGCTTTCACGCTTTTCTTGGCGATGATGGCCCCGATCATTGCATCCCCTCCCGTGTTGTCATTTGTCCGCAACCGAAGCCGTTGAAGGGACAACTATCTCGCCCTTAGTCTTTTCAAGCCCGGCGATGACCTCGTCCTGTTCCTTCTGGGGCACCTTGTACTTGCCCAGGCTCTCCCTGACAATTGAAATCAGCTCCCTCCACTCCGTTTCCGTCACATTCAGGTGCCGGTGAGCCTCTTTCATTGTGCGCCCCACGTACTTGTACGGCCCGCCGGTCGCCTGGCAGACCAGAAGGGTCACCTTGAACTTGTACGCCGCCTTGGGAAACCGCGCATGGGCTTCGGCAATTCTCGGGTTTGCATGAAGGACCTCGCTTGCATATGCACGCTCGATGATTTCGTCCGTCACCACCGCAATATTGTCGGCACCCCCCAGCCTCTCGTAGAGAGACGGGGTCGTGGCTGGTTTCTCCCCAGCCGCCCCGGAAGCCGCGGCCCACAAAGGCAAAATAACTGCAACCGCAAAACCGATGACGACACTTTTGATCAGACTTACGCTTTGCATTGTTTCCCTCCTTCTCAAGATTTTTTCCCAATAATTTCCAGAGTGCATGGCTTCAGGCATGGCAATATTTTTCACTGCTTCTGGGCATCAAAATAGGGAACGCCGACGGACTCAAGACCGTCCCGCAGCTCCTTAGAAGCCGCGTCGATGAGCGAGTCCAGTTCGCTCCTGTCGTTCCCCGCCGCCTTGAGGGTGAATTTAATTTCCGGGGCGCCGCAGGTTTTAACCAGGGACTTGATATAGACCTTGGGATGGTTGCCGATGATGCGGCGCAGAAGAGGTTCCATCAGGGTTTCATCGTTGCACCGGGCGATAATGTTTTGCACGGCGGACAGTCCGGCGCCGAAAGTTCCCCTTAGAAAAGGCTGGAGCGAGCTGGTAAAGATGCCTTTCAGCTCGGGGGGGATACCCGGAAGGCTGATGATGGATGCCTTTCCGGCGCGCAGAAGGACCCCGCAAGCAGTGCCGACGGGGTTTGACAGCGGGACGGCGCCCTCGGGGAGCCAGGCCATCTTTTCCCGCGACGGGTTTAGCCCTCCATGGGCGATTTTCCCCTGGGCAGCCATCTCGTCGTAGCGCTCCCCGATCATTTTCAGGGCCTGTTCGTGCAGTTGTATTTTTACGCCGACTCCCTGGGCAACGCCTGCCAGGGTAAGATCGTCGACGGTGGGGCCGAGACCGCCGGAAGTGAATATTACATCGGTGCCGCGCCCCAGCGCGGCCCGGATCTCGGTTGCAATGGTCCCTGCGTCGTCGCGCAGTGTAGCGGTGCGCGCGACATAACCGCCGAGGTTGCCTATCTCCTTGCACAACCAGTTTGTGTTGGTATCCAGAATATCCCCGGCCAGTATTTCGTTGCCGATTACGAAAATTTCCACAACCACCTGTTCGGACATGACGACCTCCCGAATTTCAAAACTTGGAGTGATCATTCAAACAAACATAAACGGCTTGGTTATCATGATTTCATAATGTGAACAACAAAACACCTGTCATTTCTGACAGGTGTCCGGTATTGACAAAGGCTGCCTTTGGGGAATTTGAGCGCTGCGGCGGGAAACGGGCTGAAATGATAAGGCCCTGATTAGTGTATTATTAGTCGATGTCGATCAGTCCGAGACGGGCGGCGACTGCTATGGCCTGCTGTCTTTTGGACGTATCCAGCTTGCGCATGACGTTATTGACGTGGAAGTTGACCGTCCTTTCGCTTATTCCCAGGATAACGGATATTTCCCATGAACTTTTCCCTCGCTTGAGCCAGTCGAGGATCTCCTTTTCACGGGCGGACAGAACCACGCTTTCGCTGTCCTGTCGTTTTTTGCCGTATATGTGGGTCAATGCCAGGTGAAGGTGGGGAATAACCAGTTCCAGGATTGCCCCGGTTCGCCTGTCGTTTTCCATGGAAGGCCCGGAAAAGCAGAACAGGCTTCCGTTCTTCTCCCTGGCCAGCGGCTTGGAACCTAATGTATAACCCTCCTTCATGTCGAATTCCAGGCAGAGCGAAATTATCTCTTCCGGTTGCCGGAGTTTCTTCCAGGCCTCTGTCCAGTACTGGAGCTCGAAAGAGGTAAAGTTCTCCCTGATCACGGCGCTGGTTTGCAGGTAGTTTTTCAACATGTATTCGCTGAACCACTCTTCCGAAAAGCTTACATTAACATGGTAGACCGCGACAATGGAGTTATTGTCGTCACGGTAGCCCAGGGCGGTTGTAGCGAAATCGAACGGGATAAGTTCCTGGATTTTCGGGAACAGGGCGGTGAAATCGTCCTCTGTTTCACAGGAGAGGCATTTGTGGATTATCTCCAGCAGTGTTGTCGCGTCATTGCCTGAAAGAAGCGAATGCAATTCCGACGGTTCGTGAAAAGACATTGGTGTCACCTCTCTTTTCTACAACCCGTTAGTTTATACCTGAATCCGTGACGCCTTCACGCTTTCGACCGCGCGGAACGCCTCGGTTTCTTGCATGCCCGTGGGATGAGCCATCGCCTCGCGAAGAACGAGAAAGAAATTGCCGCAATTGCCGTCTCCGGCAAAATTGAATCGGACAACGCCGCCGCTCCTGAGGCTGTCATGAACATTCGCGAGCAGGGTGTCGTGGCCTTTCACCCAGTGA
>DASRZQ010000010.1:0-4147 GCA_035686205.1 Geobacteraceae bacterium | reverse complement strand
AGCTTCGGCAACTGGCCGATCAGAATGACCAGGGCGATGCCGTGAAGATAACCGACGAGGATCGGGTGGGAGAGGAAGTTGGCGATGAATCCCAGCCGTACGATCCCGGCGGCGATATAGAACAGACCGGTCATCAGCGTGAGAGCGACCATCAACACGGCATAGCGGTGTGGATCGCCGCCCGCGATAGCACCGATTGATGAGGCGGCCATGATGCAGGTCGCCGCGTCCGGCCCGGTCATCAACTGCCGCGACGACCCGAACAGGGCGTAGGCAAACAACGGAAATATCGCGGAATAGATTCCCACGACGGCGGGGACTCTGGCAATCTCGGCGTAAGCGATTGCAATCGGCAGCGCGACAGCCGCAACCGATAAGCCGGCCACGATGTCAAAGCGGAAATTCCTCTTCTCGTAATTCATTAGCGCTGCCAGTCCCGGGGCAAATCGGCCGAGTTTCCGTTTTGTGCCAGCTTCCATTTTCATTCTTTCTCCGGCCATCCCCGCGCTGCATCCGCGGGCAACGCGCAGACACGATGCCACCCTTGATAAATGCAAGCTTTCTCTGAATAGTGTTCGAAATGGCTTTCGCGGTCCGTATGAATTTCTTCGGAACTGAAAGTATGCATCGGGCCGCCCAATGCGTCATCATTGAGTCATCCATGAAGCCTCCTTTTCCGGAACTTTCGGCTGTTCAAGTTAAAGAAGGCTTCTATTTGTCCACTAATAGTGAACCATCGAAGTTCACTATTCTTCCGTGATTTCCTCTTCATCGGACTTTGTAACATCACTCGGCGGACACTTGTATGCGTCTATAAAAGCGGTTTCACAAAGACCTGTGTTGACGGTTCTCCACAGTATATGCGTAGCACCAATCTTTTCGGCTTTTTGGATTGCCTCATTCTTGAAATTCCCAATCACATTGGGAGGCCCCCAAAACCTGTAGCTCGACGGGCCCTGGAAGCTTTTCAGGAACAGACAACTTTTGACCTCTTCCCGCGCGCCCACTTCTATAATAGTGCCCTGCCTTCCAGTGAAACCTTCGCATCCAGCCATAATCAAAAATGCAACAACCAACAACGCCTTTTTCATAATCCTCTCCGCAATTTGTATTTTATATCCTTTGTACATATCGAGCGGTCCGTGAAGCTCCCTTTCACTATAATTCATGGTTGGTCATGAGAAATTTGGCACATACTTATCAGGTGTCGGCTTACATAAGTTGTTGTCGCCATTATGATTCCATTTCTAATTTTATTTTTGCCATTTTTATGCCGAAATAAATCATGTTCAATACTAACTAGTTATGAAATCAACACTGAATCGAATATGTTATTACACAATACATGTTGAAATATTTTTTAAATACAGGCATATTTACCATATATTTTAGTATCAGGTTGATATTCGGACAAAGAAAGGAATCCTCGCACAGGATGGTTGACAAAAACGTATTTTTCAGGGAAATGACGATCAGAATCTGCAGCAGTCTTCGGATAAAAACGGCGCTTAGCAATGCCTTTGAGTACTTAAAACAGCATATTCCACTCGATGTCCTCAGCCTCATTATTCGAGATGAAAAGCTTGCCTCCCTCAGAAGAATCGCCCAGATTGCGGCTGATGATGAGGAACTCACGGATGAAATCATTCCTCTTCCGGAGGACCTCTGGGCGAAGGTGCAGTCCTGGGAAATTCGCAGTCCTACTATTATGGATTCAGCACACGATGAAGTGATTCGGGGGCTGGCCCCCCATATAAGGCTTGAAAAAAACTCGGTCATTCTTATACCGCTTTGGGTCGAGAAAGAGTTTCTCGGAGCATTGACACTTCGCGCTTGGGGCGAGGGGGTTTATGATTCTTCCCATGTAGAACTCCTCGCCGTCGTAGCGGAGCCCTTCGCCATTGCCTTGGCCAACGCCCTGGCCCACGAAAAGCTTTTGCAGTATAGGGACATCCTTCTCGACGACAACCGCTTTCTGAACAGGGAACTAATCTTTCAGACTGGGGACGAGATTATTGGTGAAAATTCCGGGTTGCGAAACGTGATGGAGATGGTCCGGCAGGTGACGTCGTTGAATAACTCCGTGCTGCTATTGGGGGAAACGGGGACAGGCAAGGAAGTGATCGCCAATGCAATTCATTTCTCATCTCCGCGCAAGGACGGGCCTTTCATAAAAGTGAACTGCGGAGCGATCCCGGAAAGCCTCATTGACAGCGAGCTGTTTGGGCACGAAAAGGGGGCGTTTACCGGGGCAGCGACTGAAAAGCGCGGCCGGTTCGAGCGGGCTGACGGCGGGACCATCTTTCTCGACGAGATTGGCGAACTGCCGCTTCAGGCCCAGGTTCGTCTTTTGCGCGTTCTCCAGGACCGTGAGATTGAACGAGTCGGAGGCACGAGAGCGATTCCCGTGGACATACGGGTGATAGCGGCCACCCACCGCAACCTGGAAAGCATGGTATCGGAAAACCGGTTCCGCGAGGATCTCTGGTTCCGGTTGAATGTCTTTCCCATCGTCATTCCGCCGCTACGGCAACGCAAGGACGACATTCCCGCCTTAACCCGCCATTTCGTTGCGCGGAAAAGCATGGAGCTGGGGATTATAAATCCTCCTGCCATTGCGCCGGGCGCCCTGCAGCGCCTCATGAACTATGCCTGGCCCGGAAACGTCCGGGAACTGGAGAACCTCGTGGAAAGGGAACTGATACGGCACAGGGGCGAGCAACTGTCATTCGAATCCCTGGTTCCCACGGAAGACAACAGTGAAGCCCTTAATCTCCAAGAATCGAGCAGCATCGATGCTTCGCTGAAACTTGACGAATTGATGTCCCAGCACATCAGCAAAGTTCTCAAGATGACCAATGGGAAGATTCACGGCCCCGGCGGCGCGGCGGAATTGCTCGGTTTGGAGCCGAACACATTGAGGGCTCGCATGGACAAACTCGGCGTTAAGTACCGCCGGAAAAATACATTCAACCTTTTTACATGAGCCCACGTGCCCTTTGCAAGGCTTAAACTGAATCGAGTGAATATTTTTCTGTTCAGGCCCGCGCGGATGGCGGCACCGAGGATGGTACCGAGCTTCAGCAGCTCCCGAATCTTGGTGCGGCACCACCGCCACTGTTTCCAGTAGCACATCCGCACACACCGCCGAATCCAACCGTCTATCTCCGGGATTCCGCTGTACTCTTCGGATATGCAGAAGTAGCCCATCCAACCGCTGATGTAGGTATTTGCCTGACATGGGCGATTCGGGGATTGCTCCCCAGAGATGTCTGGTTTGGTCGGGAAATTCTTCGATGGTAACGCCATCTATGGCGGGTGCGCCTTTGTTGGCCCGTACCCGTTTCCACGCCATTTCCATGTCCTCTCTGGATAGTATCCGCTCCAGTAGGTGCTGCTCCAGAGTTTATCGGTCAACGACGCGCTCCATCGGCACTCCCCCGGACGGGTAAGTTCATGCCCATGCCGGGCGTACACCAAACTTTAGGTCCACATGTAATGTTTGCCAAATATTTCAATAAAGATTACCAAATGCTTTAAAATTATTTATTTTGTTTTTGTAAGTAGGCCATATTGCAAATATTTTGTTTTGGCATACTAATGGCAAAATAGTTACAGGCGTTAAGACGTTTCAGATCGAATCCGTACAACCCGGCATCCCACTTTCCTTTGACGATGCTGATCGTCTCGTGGAATATTTCCAGCTTGCCGTTGGACTGTGGGTAACGCGCCAGGTGGTTGCGGGAGAAAAACTGCTTCTGCCATTCGTAAAATACTCTCGGCTGAAGCATTCGTCACTCTGATCCGATACACCCACATTTTTTTTACGCATGGACTTTCCTCCGTTCGCGATGGTCTATCACGAAAGGGTCAAAAGTCCAAGCCACGCTGAGCCGAAATACCCTGAATTGTACATCTAAAAACGAAGTGTGCCATCGTTCTTCTACATAGACAGAGAGGCACTCATGGGAGGCAAAATGTCACGGAAAGACAGGGGAAAAGTATTTTTTTTACTGAAGGGAGGAAACAAAGATGATTGACCTGTTGGTTGGCATCAGTATTCTGTTGCCGGTGATAGCGGCTTTACTCTGTTTCATGACGAAAAATCATGCTCTCAGGGCCGCTGTTGTTGTGATTACGGGGGTTG
>DASRZQ010000009.1:0-4825 GCA_035686205.1 Geobacteraceae bacterium | reverse complement strand
CTTGATGTTGTCGATGTTCCATTTCAGCGGTTTGGCGACCAGCTCTTCGTCCACTCTGTCGGTCGGGATCCCGGTCTGTGAAAAGTCGTAGAGCAGGTTGTTGGTCAGTATCTGCACCGGCTGCATCGGCAGGAACGGAAGCAGGTAGCTTGCCCCGACGACGCTGAACATGTTGCCGAAGTTTGAGCTCGCCCCCATGCGGATATATTTTACGATGTTGGCGAATACCCGGCGCCCCTCCATGATCCCCTCTTCCAGCACCAGCAGGCTTTTTTCCAGGAGAACTATATCCGCCGTTTCTTTGGCCACGTCCACGCCCGAGTCAACGGATATCCCCACATCGGCGGCCTTGAGCGCGGGGGCGTCGTTGATCCCGTCCCCAAGGAATCCGACCACGTGGCCGGCCTCGCGCAACGCACGGACGATTTTCTCCTTCTGTGCCGGGCTGAGCTTGACGAAAATGTCAACCTCCCGGCAGATTCGACCCAGATCCTCCGGAGGGAGCAGGGCCAGTTCCGCGCCGGTGATCATCTGCTCCACCTTGAGGCCGACGTTGCTGCAGACCCTTTGCGTGACCACGCCGTTATCCCCCGTAAGCACCTTGACCCTGACGCCGGCATTGTCCAGGAGCGCAAGCGCCTCGGTCGCGGAAGCCTTGGGGGGATCGAAGAAGGCAATATAACCCAGGAGGATCATGTCCGATTCGTCCCGCACGCTGAATGTGGTCTTTTCCCGCGGGAATTCGCGGTAGGCGATGGCCAGAACCCGGAAACCGTCCCTGTTGAGAATGTCGACCTCTTCGAAGAGATTGTCCCTGATCATCTCGATGAGGGGATAGACTTCCTCACCGAGCTGATAGCGGCTGCAGCAGTCGTAGATTTCCTCCACCGCTCCCTTGCAGATCAGGACGTGGTCCCCTTCGTAGTCCACGACCACCGACATCCGGCGGCGCTGGAAATCGAAAGGCAACTCGTCCACAAGCCGGCACCAGCCCACGTCCAGGTCGGTATGGTCGAGGATTGCATGGTCAATCAGGTTTCGCAGCCCGGTCTGATAATAGCTGTTCAGATAGGCGTAGTTAAGGACGTCCTCGCTGGTATCTCCGGTGATGTCCACGTATCGTTCCAGGACGACCTGATCCTGGGTCAGTGTGCCGGTCTTGTCAGTGCAGAGGATGTCTATTGCTCCGAAGTTCTGGATGGAGGGGAGCCGCTTGATGATTACTTTCTTCGCGGCCATCGTGAGCGCCCCTTTGGCCAGGTTCACGGTGACGATCATCGGCAGCATCTCAGGGGTGAGACCCACTGCGATGGAGAGGCCGAACAGGAGTGCTTCTATCCAATTCCCCTTGGTCAGGCCGACAATGAAGAAGACCGCGCAGGTCATGACAAGCATGAAGCGGATCATCAGCCAGGTGAATGAGCGGGTGCCGCGGTCGAAACTCGTCTCCTCCGGCCCTTCCACAAGGCGTTCCGATATGGAGCCGAACAGGGTCCTCGTGCCGGTATTCACCACCAGGCCCCGTGCCGAGCCGCTGTTCACACTGCTGCCGAGAAAGCAGGCGTTTGCCAGTTCCCAGACACTCTGCCCTTGCACCGCCTGTATATTGGCTGTTTTCTCGACAGGCATGGACTCCCCGGTCAGAGCGGACTGGCTGACGAAGAAATCCTTGGCTACAAGGAGCCGCAGGTCAGCCGGGATTATGGAACCGGCCTGCAGCAGCACGATATCGCCCGGCACAACCTCGGAGATCCTGATTTCGGTCTCCTTGCCGTCGCGCAGAACCAGGGTCCGGGATTGAACCCGCTTGCCGAGCGCTTCGACGGCGAGACTCGAACGCCTGTCCAGAATATAGGAGAGCCCGACACTGAGAACGATCATTGCGCCCACTATGACCGCCGACTTGACCTCGCCGATGGCTCCCGAAACCGCGGCTATTACCAGCAACTGGATCACCAGGGGGCTTTTGCAGCGATTGAAAATGTCCCCCCAGAACCCGACATGCCTCGCGTGGGCCAACTCATTGGCGCCGTATTCTTCCAGACGGCGCTCGGTCTCTTCGGCGGAGAGCCCTTTGGGGGAAGTTTCAAGCGCCTTTAGTGCCTCTTTCAGAGAAACCGAACAAATGTCGACCAGGCGGCGCTCATGCTCGCTCGCATCCAGAGCCTTCCGGACTGCCGATTGTCTGCCGGAGCGAACCGGGAAAATATCTGAAAACTTGAACATATCGAAAAATCTCCTCCAGGCGGAAGGCGAGCGAAGACATACCACGGAAAACGCCGCTGGTTACAAATGCCCGGACCGGCCCATGCTGAAATGAAAATGAAGAGAGAAATCCGATAAGGAATTCCCTGCTTTACTGTCGTCCCCGTTCCGCACAGCGGGAAGAGTCAAAGCAGAGAAGAAGGAGGGAATGGCTTTGATGTGTCTACCACCGTGGAAACGGGATGGATAAAGGATATTCGCTACTATGACTGCCCAATTTGCGAAACCACCACCTTTTTTCAAATAATATAATTATACAAATAAAAAAGGCCACGGGGAACCATGGCCTTAATTAATTGGCTGCTGATTCCCCACTCGTAGATTTTCGGCAGTGCACAACGTAGGTCAGGTGGAACCAGCTACCTTAGGTAAAGCCTTAATCCGACAATACCTGGTCTACCCATTGGCGTCTTTCGACATTTCCGGGCAGTAGCCTGTGTTTGTGCAAACGCCTCATGCTAACGAGGAAACTTATTGTTTGTTACTTCATGGGAAAAATTTTGTCAAGCAAATTGTTCAGGAAAGAATCGGGGCCCTCTTTTGACGGCTTGCATATTCCATGTTAGAATTTTCCATTATCGAAAAATACCTTAAATAACGGCACTTACGGCGCCTGAATAATTTGCGGTTCCGTTTCGCAAAAGCAAAGAACCTGCATACGGGCATGGAATAATGAGTCCCTGATCCGCTCGGGAAGCGGAAACATGCGATACTTCCGATTTATTTCAAGATTCACGGAGAGAACATTTCCACGGACTTGTCTCGTCGTCCTCGTCATGATTTGTGCCGTGAACCCGCGGGCCGTTCCTGCTCCGACACAGGAAGAACAGGTCATCGCCATTATATCAAAGATGAAAGCCGCCTATGCCCGGGTAGAGGGATACCGGACCGACGTGGAAGTCGAAGAATATCGGGAGGGTCGGCTCTCCGAAACGAGACGTTTTGTTTATACTTTCAAGAAACCGGACCACTTGCGCATCGACATGGAGTCCCCCCACCCCGGCCTGGTTCTCGTCTATCCAGACGAGGAAGGCAAGGTTTCCGTAAAGCCCGGAGGAATCGGCCACTTTTTCAAGCTGCGCCTGGCGCCCGATAACCCTCTTCTCACAAGGAGAACCGGACAACGGATCGATCAGACCGACCTGGGTCTCCTGATACGGAACATCGAACACAGCCTCACCGACCGGCGTTTCGGCGAAATCGGGATTTCCGGGCACAATGACCGCGTCATCCTGGAAGTCCTGGCGGCGGACCATTTCCTGCCGGGCGTCCGGACCCGGTACCGGTTTCATATCGACAAAAAGGACTGGCTGCCCATGGAGGTGGATGAGCTCACGGCGGACGGAGAGCTCAAAAGAAAAGTGAAATTCCGGGACCTGCAAATCATGACCGGCATCCCGGATAATTTATTCCGGCTGGACGGGGAGAACACGGGAGATGGAGAACCAGCCAGATAACACCGCGCCCGCAAGGGGAGACGAGTGGTTCGTGCCGAAATTCGGGCCCCAGAAATTCAGGATTTTCCTGGGCCTTCTCTTTTTGCCATACACTGGCATGGTCCTATCCTTTGCCCTGATCGGCTCCCTTCTGGCCGGACATATATTCTACGACCGCATTCTGGCGATCATCGCCATTTATTTCTTCGGCCTCGGCATAGCGGCTCATGCCCTGGACGCGCTGGGCGGAGGGGGGACAAAGCCTTGGGGAACCGTGTTCAGCGAATCCCATCTATGGCTGATGGCCTTGACCGCCCTGCTGATCGCCTACGGCATTGCGGTTTACTACATGATCAGGCACGTTCCCCTTCTCCTGCTCATCGCCGTTCCGGAAGGTTTTTTCGTCTTCGCCTACAATCTCGAATGGTTCGGCGGCAGATTCCATACGGACCGGTGGTTCGCCTTTTCCTGGGGTACGCTGCCGGTCCTGGCGGGGTATGTGATGCAGACCAACGGCATCTCGGTCCCGTCGATTCTCGTCGCCATCTCCATGGGTTTTTTCAGCACCATAGAGATCAAGGCCTCGAGGCCATACAAGGAACTCAGACGAAAGCGCCATGACCTGAGCGGCGATGAACTGGCGCTGATGCGGCGCTACGAAACCATTCTCAAGTGTGTGAGCCTGGGAGTGATCGTTATGGGGGCGGGACTCCTGATCTGGAGAGCCGCGTTATCGAGATATTAAATCAACCGGAGGTTACCAATTGTACGCCAGCTTCCCGGATTACGCGAAGAACCTGAAACCGTTGCTTGATAAGGCTTTCAACAGTCACATGGACCGTCTGCTGGGGAACCCGGTGCCATGCGGATTTGTCCGGGAGAGGGAACTCCTTGGGGGCGGGAAAAAAATCAGGGGTTCCCTGCTGTGCCTGGTTGCCGAGGCCCTCGGCGGCGCCGTGGAAGACGCCCTTCCCAGGGCGGTCGCCGTGGAAATGATACAGACGGCGACCCTGATCCACGACGATTTCGTGGACCAGCATCCGTTGAGGAGAAACAGGGCGGCCGCCTGGACCCTCGAAGGAGGCCGGAGGGCGGTACTCCTCGGCGATATCATTTTCGCTTCG
>DASRZQ010000008.1:0-36648 GCA_035686205.1 Geobacteraceae bacterium | reverse complement strand
GGATCTCCGCTGAAGCCGCATTTGCAGGGGTTGAGCGCCGCGACCAGCATGAACCTCGACGGATAAGTGATGGACATCAGCGCCCGTGAAATGCTTACCCGTCCATCCTCCATCGGCTGTCGCAGGACTTCCAGGACGTGTTTCTTGAATTCCGGCAATTCGTCCAGGAAAAGGACGCCGTTGTGGGAGAGAGACACTTCTCCGGGACGGGGAGTGTTGCCGCCTCCTATCAGTCCGGCGTCGGAAATAGTGTGGTGCGGCGAACGGAAAGGGCGGTTGGCCACGAGCGCGCTTTCCCTTTCGAGCAGTCCCATGATGCTGTAAATTTTCGTCGTTTCTATGGCCTCGTCGAACGACATTTGCGGCAGGATGGAAGGTATTCGCCGGGCAAGCATTGTTTTGCCCGAGCCCGGGGGCCCGATCATCAGAATATTGTGCGCACCCGCCGCGGCCACTTCCAGGGCGCGTTTGGCATGTTCCTGGCCCTTTACCTCGGAGAAATCTTCGCTGTATTCCGAGCTTCGCTGGAAAAGATCATGTATGTCCACAACATGGGGGGCGATTGTCCTTTCGCCATTGAGAAATTCCGCCACTTCGGCGAGTTCGGAAACTCCGATCACGTCGATGCCTTCCACGACGGCTCCTTCCCGAACATTCTCCAGCGGAACAATTATGCCCTTCAGTCCGGCCTTTTTCGCCGCTACCGCAACCGACAGGCAGCCCCTCACCGGTTTGACGCCGCCGTCGAGGGACAATTCCCCCAGCAGCAGATAGTCTTTCAGCCGTTCGCGCCGGACGACTCCGGTAGCCGCCAGGATGCCGACGGACATGGGAAGATCGAAGGCGGCTCCTTCTTTCTTTATATCCGCGGGGGCCAGGTTGACCGTAATGCGGCGGGCGGGAAAGTCGTATCCGGCGTTTTTCAATGCCGATTTGACCCGGTCCTTGCTTTCCTTGACGGCCCCGTCGGGCAGCCCTACGGTGGCATACTGGGGGAGTCCCTGCGCAATATCGACTTCGACTTCCACAAGAATCGCGTCAATTCCCAAAAGAGCGCTGCTCAATATTTTGGCGAGCATGATACCTCCAGACATAAATTTAAGAAATTTAATTTACAATATTATAATGAGTTTGCCAAGATGCGATTTGCATGCTTCGATCCGAAATTTTGCAACCGGGCGGCGCGTGATGAGGCCTTGGACTCACTAATCATTTTTTGGGGGGTGATGTGACGGGTCAAAATTAAGAGGTTTTTTCAAACACGGTTATGATTTATTTCCCTGTTCGATTTTAGAGTGGATACGGATCAGGGTCTTTTTCCCTTCAGTTCCGCCATGTGAAAGGCGATTTGGGGAAACCCGTGAAGTGGCAATCTAATATTGGAAGAAATTGTCGCTGAAAGGTCCTGATAATAATGAATACAGTAGGTTATCTTTCCAGACAGGCAAAAACAAAACATTTTTTCAAAATTTTTGTTGACATAAATCGTTCTACGAATTAAAAGTATCATCCGTCAAATGCAGGTTATTGTTTTGGCAAATCAATTATTTTCCTGATTAATCCACTAGGGCGCCGTTTATTTTTGGTTTGTTTGTCTTGATGAATCAAGTTACTTATGGGCGTGCCTGATTATTTTTCAGATTATTATCCGGGATTTGGAAGTACTATACTATTGCACGGGAGGAAGTAAAAATGGCAAATGAAGAAAAACAGGGTTTGGGCGAATTCCTGACGGAAACGAGAGAGCGCTTTGCAAAAGCGGGAACGGGTGCGGTTTCCGATCTCGACGGCGAGCACGCCGTCTTTCCGGAAATGGGCAAAGAAGTCAGCAAATCGGAGGTGGCCATCTGTGATACGACCTCAAACCCCGCGCCTCTGGGTCTTTTCGCCTTCGGCATGACGACGGTTCTGCTGAACCTGCACAACGCCGGCTACTATCCCCTTGATACAATGATTCTTGCCATGGGCATTTTTTATGGCGGCATCGCCCAGGTCATCGTCGGTGCTATGGAGTGGAAGAAAAAGAACACTTTCGGAACGCTGGCGTTCAGCTCTTATGGGCTTTTCTGGCTGACGCTGGTCGGACTGCTGGTAATGCCCAAACTGGGCTGGGGCGAAAAACCCGGGGAAGCCGGAATGATCGCTTACCTGGTAATGTGGGGCATCTTTACCGGACTTCTGTTTATCGGCACGCTCAAGCTCAACAGGGCGCTCCAGTTCGTGTTCCTTTCGCTGACGGTGCTTTTCTTCATGCTGGCTTACGGTGACTATACCGGTGACAAGGGTTTCAAGATCCTGACCGGGTATGAAGGCATAATCTGCGGACTGTCGGCAATTTACACGGGTATTGCCCAGGTATGGAACGAGCTGTTCGGTAAAACCGTCCTGCCTCTCGGACCCATGAAAAAATAAACTACCTGTCCGGTTGAAATCATGAAAGCCCCGTTGCCTTTCGGCAATGGGGCTTTTTTTATGCCTTTGGTGAAAGGTCCACCGTATTCTCTTCTTGAGTGAGAAATCTGAAACCCCTGAAAGGCAACGGAATAATTAAAAAAAATTCTTATCATTTGTAAAAATACATTTTTTTGCGGCGTCTGGCTTGCGCTCGGGGGATTTACTGCTATCATTTTGTTTGTGAAAGCACTGTGAGGGAATTTTAAACGTAATTTAAAAAGAATTCATTGCTGAAAGGAGACATGAAGATGACGAAAGCAAAGGGTTTGCTATTGGTAATTTCAGCGCTGACTCTATCCGGGTGTGCCTGCGTAAGCAAGGATTATGTGGATCAGCAGGATGCCATGCTGGCCGACCGGATCGGCAAGCTTGAATCAAAGGTTGCGGCTGATGAGGCGAAGATGAATGATATCGGCAGCAAGGTTGACGCAATGGCCGGTGACGTTGCCGCGGCCAAGGCCGATGCCGCAGATGCCAAGGCAATGGCGGCCGACGCGGCAAAGAAGGCCGATGAATGCGTGGCCAAGTGCGAACAGGCAGCCCAGAAAACAAAGAAGGCTTTTGAATTGCAACAGAAGAAGTAACTTTTTTCCTCACTACGTGCTATCCGGTCCGGCAGGTGTTACCCGCCGGACTTTTTTCGCTTCTTGTTTCAGGCGAATGTGCATCTCCGTTTATTGGATGTTCCGCGGGTTTTGTCCGTGAGAGTTGAAACGAGGCGCATAATACGGCAAAATTGCAATATGGGTTTTCATATGGCTATTTTTATGTTAAGTATATTATACATTTTTTTAGTTTAACCCGAGACAAGGAGTAACGGTATTATGAAAAGCAAAGGAACCGAATCAACGGCATTATTGGCGTTTCTTGCCGGAGCCGTGGTGGCCGCCGGTCTGACGCTCCTTTTGACCCCTAAAGCCGGAAGGGAAGTTCGAGAGAAACTGGGCGACGTAAGCGAAGGCGCCGTTCAGAAATTCAGGGCATGCGCCCGCGAGGCAAAGTTCAGGGTAGCCCCGAAGACGAAAGAGGACGCTTTCTATTACGAAGGCGGAGATTGCTGGATTTAAATCGGCAATTCCCTATTTCCCGATGCCCGGAAGCGCGGATAAATTGCCGGGCGTCCAGCTTTTTGAATTAACCAGAGGGTGAAGTCAGAAAAGATGGAATTGTTCTTGCCTTTCTCAGTGTCAATCCTGTTTTCTGTGTTCAAGTCGGCGTTTGCCCGCCATTTTTAACCATGTACCGCGCATTTTACGGATTCAGCGAAAAACCCTTCAACGTAACCCCCAATCCTGCATTTATCTATTTCAGCAGAACCCACCAGGAAGCTTTTGCCCATTTGCTTTACGGAATCAACGGTCATGTGGGATTCATGGCGATTACAGGGGAAGTCGGGACCGGGAAAACCACGGTACTGAGGACCCTGCTCGGCCAGCTTGACGGGAAGAATTATCGTACCGCCCTCATTTTCAATCCCAGCCTCTCATCCGCCGGGCTCATGCAGGCCATCAACCGCGAATTCGGCATCCCGCACACGGGCCTCAACAATGAAGAGCTCCTGGACGAGCTGAACCGTTTCCTCCTGGAGCGCAATGCGGACGGAGATACGGTCGTGCTGGTCATTGACGAGGCGCAGAACCTGAAACAGGAGGTGTTGGAACAAATCCGCCTCATATCTAACCTTGAGACGGAAAGGGACAAGCTGATCCAGATTATCCTCGCGGGACAGCCGGAACTGGAGCAGCTTCTGGAGAGGCACGAATTGCGGCAGCTGAACCAAAGGATAGCGGTGCGCTTTCGCCTCAGCGGCATGGATTTCGAGGATACGGTGGATTATGTTAATCATCGGCTCTCCGTTGCCGGGGGCGGAAACGGCGTTTCCTTCGCGACGGCGGCCCTCGGGAGGGTATTCCGGTTCTCGGGAGGAGTTCCCAGACTGATCAATCTCGTCTGTGATCGCGCGCTTCTTGCGGGCTACGCTCGGGGACAGCGGCAGATAACTTCGCGCCTTGCGGCGGTTGCGGTAAAGGACCTCCGGAAAACCGAAAAGAAATGTTACCTTTCCTTGCGCCTGTACCCGGCGGGCGTCATTGTTTTCGTTTTGATTCTAATCACCGCCGTTTTTGGTGTTTCCCGCATGCACGCAAAGAAACCCAACCAATCGTTTTCCCCGGTCAATTTTCAGGTTGAAGGAAGCTATACGGGTCCGGCCGGCAAAAATTTCCCCGATCTCGTGAGGGAGGTCATGGCAGGCCAGACCGAGTCTGTGTCCGCGCTCCAGGCGTTTAACGCGCTGGCCGGCCGCTGGAAGGCCCCGCCGTATGACGGGTCAGTCGGCGCGAATAATGACCTGAATCCTGAATCCCTGGCATCGGGCCGGGCCTTGCAGGTTTCCAGATTCAGCGGCAACATCGGCGCCCTTCAGCGCATAAATTCGCCGGCCATACTGGAGCTTACCCTGCCTGGCATTCCCGGCAGGCGATATCTCGCCCTCGTCGGCATGGATGCCGACCGTTTGATGATATGCCCAGCGATTTCCGGGAGAAATTATATAACGGCCGCGGAACTTGACAGGATCTGGTCCGGCAGGATATGCCTGCTCTGGAAAAATTACCGGAACATTCCGTCCGGTCTCAAAAGCGGCAGCAGGGGAGAGCCTGTCAGCCGCCTGCAGGCTCTGCTCAGGGAAGCGGGAGTTTATCGAGGCGGGCTGACAGGCGTTTACGACCAGGCCACGACGGCGGCCGTCGAAAACTTCCAGTCGGCCCGCGGGCTGGAACCTGACGGCAAGGCCGGCACGCAAACCCTGATATTGCTGTACCGTTCGGCGGCCGGATTTTTTACTCCCGAGCTGGTCGGCAAAGGAGGCCCGAAAGAGGGATGAGCCTGATACTTGATGCGCTGAAAAAACTGGAGCGGGAAAAGGCCGCTTCCAGGAAAAGTTCGGTAGATATCGTGCCGGCAATCATCAGTTCGCGGGTCACCCGGCGCTGGCCCGCGGGCTGGAAACTGCCGGTCGTGATAATAGTAGTTATAGCGTTGACGGCAGCGGTGACGACGGCGGTGGTATTCCTTCTGGCCCCTCGCGGAAACCGTCCGGCGCCTGCTGCCTCCGCAAGCGCGGAAAATATCACGCCTGCTCCCCCTTCTCTCGCGCCGGGGAACCAGGCCAATCCCAAATTGGCCGCGGAACCGGCAAAGGTCCCGTCGGTGATTCCGTCAAGGACTGTGCCCGCGGAAACTTTGCCTGGCCGCATTCAGTCGCATGAATCAAAGCCGTTCGGAGATAAAAATGATGATTCGGTGCAAAGCGCCGGCGGCGGCACCGACCTGAAAGTTTCGGGAATCGCCTGGCAGGACGACAGGGCCGAGCGGCGGGCGGTGGTGAATGGCGCGCTGGTCGGAGAAGGTGCGGTGGTTGAAGGCGCCAGGATCGTTCGCATATTCCAGGACAAGGTCCGTTTTTCCCGTTCGGGCGAGACCTTTGAAATAACCGTTGCCGGTTCTCCACAGGCAAAATAAAAAAGCGGCCGAGACGCAAGCCTTGTTTCGGCTGTAATCTCGTCACTGCGCGTTGCCCCGGTCCAGCCCACCTGAACATTGGTTCTCCATAACGTTTACTTCATAGAATACCGTTCTTTATTGCCGGTCCCCATCAATTGCCCTCCCCGCCTCAGGTGGTAAAATCAATTATAAATAATGTATTTATCAGCAGAAATCCCTTCGCACCCGCGGGCGAACGAATTCGAGAATCGTTCCCGTCTGCCGGGCTCGATCGCGGTTGCCGGTGTTGTGCGTTTAAATGAGCCGGTTATTCACAACCTCGTTTCGTAAATGTTTTGCAGGAGAAATAAATGCAAAATACGCGAATGGAAATCCTCCTTATCGAAGGCGACCCCGCGGACGCGGGATTGGTTATGGAAATGCTGGCGAAAGACCGGAAGCAGGAGTTCTCGGTACGGCACGTCCGAACTCTTGCGGAAGGTCTCCAACTTCTCAGCGAAGATAGCTTCGATTGCACCCTCGTCGATCTTACCCTGCCCGACAGCCAGGGGCTGGAGACAGCTCTGGCGGTGCGGAATCAATTTGAACGAATGCCCGTAGTCATTCTGGCTGCCCAGGACGATGAGGATGCG
Source organism: Geobacteraceae bacterium (assembly GCA_035686205.1). Lineage (GTDB taxonomy): Bacteria > Desulfobacterota > Desulfuromonadia > Geobacterales > Geobacteraceae > CAIWTU01. The sequence continues at coordinate 30,058 of DASRZQ010000008.1, read as the reverse complement.
GCGTTCAAGGCATTGCAGATGAATATCCAGGACTTTCTGGTAAAAGGCGAGATTAACGGGGGCATGCTGACGCGTTCGATCCGGTATGCCGTACAGCGAAAGCGCATCTCGGAGAAACTTCAGGAAAGCGAGGAGGAGTTCCGCGAGACCTTCAACCAGGCCGCGGTCGGTATTGCCCATCTGGCCCCCGACGGGAGCTGGCTGCGGATCAACCGGAAATACTGCGATATCGTCGGCTACACGGAAGAAGAAATGAAGGCCTTTGCCATTCCGGATGTCACCCATCCCGACGACCTGCAATCAAGCATGGAACATTACCGGCGCCTGTTGAACGGCGAAATCGGCAATTATTCACTGGAAAAGCGCTATGTTCGAAAGGACGGTTCAGTCGTATGGGTAAATCTCGCTGCTTCGATGGTTACGGATGCAGGTGGCAACCCGCGATTTGTCATAGGGTTCGTGGAGGACATCACCCCCCGTATGCGGGTGGAAGAGGCACTGCGGTTCAGCGAGGAACGCTATCGGGCACTGTACCTCGACAACCCGACCATGATCTTCACCCTGGATTCGAATTGGACAATACTTTCGGCCAACCCCAGTTGCGCGGCTCATCTGGGTTTCTCCATAGACGAACTTGAAGGCCGTTCAGGACTGGAAGTGTTCCATGAAGATGATCGCCCCGCCGTGGACGAGCAGCTGAGAAAGTGTCTGCGAAGCCCCGACCGGGTCTACCGCTGGCAGTTTCGTAAAATCAGGAAGGACGGGGAATTGCTTTGGGTGGAGGAAACTGCGCGGGCGGTATATGACCTTAAAGGCGAGATCAACATCCTTATCGTCTGTCAGGATATTACCGAGCGCAGACGGGTGGAAGAAACCCTGAACAGGGCGAAGGAAGAATGGGAGCTGACCTTCGACAGCGTTCCGGACCTGATAGCCATCATGGATGACGAGTACCGAATTATCCGCATCAACCGGGCCATGGCGGCCCGTCTGGGTCGGCACCCAAAGGAGTGCATAGGGCTTTTCTGTTACAAAGCCATTCACAATGTGGACAGTCCACCGGAAACATGCCCGCATTCCAGAACACTGGCAGACGCGCGCGGGCACGATGCTGAAATGGAGGAGGGCCATCTGGGCGGCGTCTTTCACGTGAGCGCTACACCGCTTCTAACTCCGGAAGGGAAAATGAGAGGCGTGGTGCACGTGGCCAGAGACATTACGGAACGGAAACTGGCGGAGGCGGAGATCAAACGTCTGAACGCGGATCTTGCGGCGCGAACTACCGAACTGGAGGCGTTCAATTATACGGTTGCCCACGACCTGCGGAAACCCCTGACCGTGGTCAACTGCTGCTGCCAGACGCTGATGGAGCTGTGCGGCGACAGGCTTGACGAGGAGTGCACGGGCTACCTCCGTGATGCCTACGATGGCACCTGGCGCATGAACCGGCTCATCGATGCCCTGCTGGAATTCTCCCGCCTGGCAAACGCAAGGCTGAGCCGGGAAATGGTCGACCTCTCGGAGATTGCGCAGGCGTCCGCCGCCGAGTTGGAACTCGCCGATCCGGAGCGCCGGGTGATATTCAGGCTTGCCGAAGGTGTCATCGTCAATGGGGACGCTGGCCTGCTCAGGGTGGTCATGGACAACCTCCTGGGCAATGCCTGGAAATACACCGCCATGCGGGAGGAAGGGATTATCGAATTCGGAGTTCTGGAAATCGACGGGGAGCCGGCCTTTTTTGTCAGGGACAACGGGGCCGGTTTCGACATGTTGTACGCCGGGAGGCTGTTTATCCCGTTCCATCGGCTGCCCGGAGTCGAGGAAATCAGTGGTTTCGGCATCGGCCTGGCCACGGTGGAAAGGATCATCAAGCGCCACGGAGGCCGGATATGGGCCGAAGGTAAACCCGACAGGGGGGCGACATTCTACTTTACCCTGGGGGATCATTAAGGGTGCTTTTCGCGAGAAACGCCGATATCAACACTTTGCTCATCTCAAGGAAATGACTTTCGGTCCGAATAGATAAGAACAGGCAGCAAAATCTTTCCCATCGCAAGATGTTGATCAGGGACCTTATGTAAATTCTGAGAAAAATTTCATTTTTTATGTTTATCTTCTTGCAGTCCGGCAAAGCAGTGGTATATTCCTTCCATGGTCAACTCAGCCGACATACTGAAACAGATATTCCACTCCGCGGTGGATGCGGCGAACCCCTTCAAGGCAGTAAGGCGCGCCTGCGAGGACATACGGGTCCTGTTCGAAGGCGGCGGTTTTTCCCGACTGCTGGTGATCGGTTTCGGCAAGGCTTCGCCGGCCATGGCGCGGGCCGCGGATGAATCCCTTGGCGATCTGATCGACTCGGGGATCGTCATCACGAAATACGGACACGGTAATTCACGGAAACACGGAAAGATCAGGGTCCTTCACGCGGAGCATCCCATCCCGGACGAAAACGGGCGAATTGCCTCGGAACAGATTACGGACATGGTGAGCGGAGCGGACGAAAAAACGCTGGTGCTGACGCTTATTTCCGGCGGCGGCTCGGCGCTGTTCGTCTCCCCGGCCGGCGGTGTTTCCCTTGCCGAGAAACAGATGACCACCGACCTGCTGCTCAGGGCGGGTGCGGACATCGGCGAGCTCAACGCCGTCCGGAAACATCTCTCCCGGGTCAAGGGGGGAAGGCTTGCCCAGCTCATCTGCCCGGCCACGACGGTTTCACTGATCCTTTCCGATGTGATCGGCGACCGGCTCGACATAATCGCTTCCGGTCCCACGGCGCCGGACCCTACGAGCTACGGCGACGCCTATGCCGTGCTGGCCAGGTATGATCTGGTGAAGAAGGTGCCGGAGTCGGTCACGGAACTGCTTGTCAAGGGACAGATGGGGATGATTCCGGAAACGCCGAAGCCGGGCAACCCCGTTTTCTCGAAAGTGAAAAACAGGATAATCGGGGGCAACCGGCTGGCGCTTGAGGCTGCGCGGGAAAAGGCCGAAACGTTCGGCTTGCGGACCGAGATTCTGTCTTCGGTAATATCCGGGGAGGCGCGGGACGCGGGTCGTCTGCTTGCACGCAAGGCGCTGGCGGTAAAGCGGACCGCGGCTCCGCGATCTCCCGTCTGCCTCATCTCGGGAGGCGAGACTACGGTAACTGTAACCGGCGCGGGAAAGGGCGGCAGGAACATGGAACTGGCGCTTTCCTTCGCCCTGGAGATCGAGGGTGTCCCAGGGATAACCCTGCTCTCGGCAGGCACCGACGGCATCGATGGACCGACGGATTCGTCAGGGGCCATAGTGGAAGGAACAACGGCACCCGAGGCGCGTAACAGGGGCATAGATCCGGAAGCGCGCCTGCAGGACAACGATTCTTACGACTTTTTCAGGGAAAGCGGCGGATTGCTGGTTACCGGCCCGACCGGCACCAACGTGATGGATGTCCAGCTGATCCTGATCGAGGCATGACGAATGTCCTAAAGGTGCTGAAAATCGTCCTTGTTTTTATCGCTTTTAAATCTCTTCTCGATGAATTCCTTTGCCGCGTTACTCCCCCCGATGCCGAATGCTATGGCAAGCCCCAGGACAAGACCGCTCAGAATTATGGAATAGGAGATGAGAACGGTGTCTCTGCCTATGCCCAGAAGTTCCAGGGCCATGGATAAGCTCACCAGAACTATCAGGTATTTTACCGATCTGCCGACCGCGCCCGCCAGGTGAATGCCGGCGTTGACGGAGGCTATCAGTGCCGCCCGCCCGAAAAAATTGCCCAGGATGAAACCTATGACGATAATCAACAGGGCAATGAAGACATTCGGGAGGAAATTGAAGAGCCTTTCGGTAAGGCCCTGGATGGCGTCTATCTTCAAGGTCCTTATCGCCACGATGAAAAAGGCCAGGACGATGAATCCGCCCCCGACCTTGGCCAGGAGCAGGGAAAAAGGATCGCCCAGCCCGCTTTTCTGGAGCATTTTTATCGTTCCGGTCCTTTCCGCGTATTCGTCCAGTTTGAAAAAGGCGAACACCTTCTTGAGAACGATTTTGGTGAGCCATCCGGCAAAAAAGCCTATAACCAGGATCAGGACCGCGGTAAGGATATTCGGCAGAAATTCCATGATGCTGTCAATAAAGCCTTTCAACGGCTCGTTTAAGAATCTTTCATAGTTATCCATTCAGACCACCTCCGACTGTAAGTGTTCCGTAAAAATGGTATCTCCGCCGGTCATTTCCAGTTCTCGGCGATGAGGCTTTTTTCTCTTTCAAAAGTGCCGCAAAGTGCTTCTATCTTCTCTTCCACCTCCCTCGCGTCGCTGTTAAGGTTTTCCTGGACGAACGAAGCGGTCCTGCCTATGTACAGCGGGGTAATACTCTTGAGAAGATGCTCCTTGCTCATGATCTGCCTGTGCACGGCGATGGCGAAACTGTAAATGATTTTCACCCATATTTCGTCCGGCATATATAGCGAGTCGCCCGGTTCGCTGAGCTCATTCAGATACGCCGTGACATCCTGCGGGAGGAATTGCTCCCATATTTCCATTAGTTCCCTGACGCCCAGCCTGAATCTCTCCTGCATGCGCTCCAGATTGACTACGACGGGCTCGAGCCCGACGGCATACTGGAACCCGAAAACCGGCACCGGCTCCGAGCCGTGGACCTTCATCCAGACATCAGGGTAGGTTTCCATCAATTCGAGAGCGGATCCGACCACCTGGAAAAGCATGGCGCTCAGGTCCGCTCCGGGGTCTTTAGGGTCGTGGATTTTTGCACCGAGAAATGCCTGGCAGATACGGTAGCCCGCGGCAATGGCCGTGGTTGTCATCCAGATGTCGATTCCGTAGCGGGCCACGTCGCTGTTCCAGACTTCTTTTGACAGGTAGAGGCGGGCCAGGTCGCCCGAGAAACCGAAATCCCCGCCTATGGGCTGTCTGATCCGTTTCCCGTAGAGGGCGCGGGTCAGCGGATAGACGATGCTGTTGGTAATGGTCCCGTCAAATTTGTGCCGGTGATACAGGGGCGTAACATAGTCGAAATTTCCCGACAAGACCGGCTTTATGAGCAGCTCGATCCACTCCGGGGTGATGCTTCGGAGGTCCGAGTCGACAACGGCGCAAGCCCTGGCGTTGAGATTGTCGGCAATTTCGAAAACGGTTTTGAAGGCGCTCCCTTTTCCTGGCAGGCCGTGGTAAGGGGTGGCCAGCCTGAAGAAGGCGCCGGTCGGATGGCTGACCAGGATGGAGCTGAAATCCTCTATTACCTCGCTTCGCACTATATCCATCGTCCCGTCGGTCGATCCGCCGTCGGAGTTGACGAGGACGGCCTTGTTGTCGGGGAAATACTTGGCTAGGCCCGCCTGAACCGCCCGCACAACGTGGCCGATGGTGCGGGCGTTGTTGTAGCTGGGAATCCCCACCACTATGTCCGCGCTCTTGACTTCGCTGATCCAGTCCTGGACTTCCCGTTGTTCCGTAATCATCGAATCTCTTTCTTCAGGTGCAAAGTGTTTTTGCGAAGCCGGCTGCCGGTGTATTTCCGCTCACGGCCGACATCTGATCATTGTCAATGTTCGTTTTCCTCGCTGACCGTCTTGCTTATCCTTTCAAGAATATCCGGAATGGCCGACGTAACCCTGTCCCAGCTGGCAATCAACGGCACTCCCAGGGGATCTTCCATAATTGTCTGGGACGCTTTTCTGATTCCGTCGGTGAATGTTTCCACTGCGAGACTTTCTTCGTGCCTGTCGAAAAAAAGACCGTTGACCGCGGCGTCGTCTTCATATCTCTTGAGCAGGTCCTGAGCCGTGTTCACATAGGTTGCCAGGAGCGTTTTAAAGAAACCGTCGGAAAATACTATTCCTTCCGATGCCAAGGTGCGGAAAACGGACTTGCAAATGTCCACCGACATTTTGTGCAGTCCTTTTGATGCGTCTTCGAGAGAAAGGATCTGGTGCTTGTGTTCGTAATTATCCGCGATATCAACCTGGCAAACCCGTCTCAGCGAGGTGTTTTTGTAGACTTCCGCCAGGACGCCCACTTCGAGCCCCCAGTCTCCGGGTATCCTGTTTACCCTGGCAAGTTTCGCGTCCATGGAAAATTCGCCCGCGAGCGGATATCTGAAGCTGTCGAAGAAAACAAGAAGCGGATGATAGCCGATGATTTTCTGCAAGGATCTGATCAGGGGAGCGACCAGCAGTCTAGTCACCCTGCCGTGCATCCTGTCGGTAACCCTGCTGTAAAAGCCCTTGCAGAAATCGTAATTCAGGCTCGGATTGATGACCGGGTAGCACAATCTGGCGAGCAGTTCCCTGTTGTAGGTGAGTATGTCGCAATCATGGAGCGCAATGGCATGAAATTCCCTCTGGGCCAGGATATACCCGTAGGCCATCCAGGCGGCCCTCCCCTTGCCCTGATCCCCGACTGGAAGCCCAGCCTCTCCTATGGCATTATATACGGAGCTTATCCCCGGCCCGTCGATCCACACAATGGAGGTTTTTTGCGGAAGGACTGAAAAATACTCCTTCGCATGGAGGAACTCGTCCCTGGATGCTATTCCGAGGCTGACCACGATTTCCCTTATGTATTTAACTTCCTTCAGGTTGCGGATGATTCCTTTGAGCGCTTCCCCGGCAAGTTCGCTGTACAGGCAGGGCAGTACGAGAGCAATCGGCCGTTCGTGGGCATACCACGAAAGTTCTTCCTCGATCCGGTCCAGGTTAAATTTCCCAAGTTTGTGAAAGGTGGCGACAACTCCCACCTGGTAGAAATCCGACATTCCGTCCCCCCTGCAGGCAGCCCTGCATACAGGTTCAATTTGACAGACTTGGATTGATATGCTGGACTTACCGAAATAGATAAAAAGACATTGGAGTGTAAAATAATACCATAAGAAAAAAATAATTCGAGTTCGGGGGAAAAATGAATGCGGTATCTTTGGAAAAGGCGGTGGTTTTTACGGACCTGGACGGCACCTTGCTGGATGCTTTATCGTATTCCTTCGAAGCCGCGAAACCGGCCCTGCGGCTCATAAGGGAAAGGGGCATTCCCCTGGTGGTCTGTTCCAGCAAAACGAGGAAAGAAATAGAACATTACCGCAATCTGCTGGATAACCATCATCCCTTTGTTGTCGAAAACGGCGGCGGGATTTTCATGCCGGCCGGCTATTTCAGCCGGGGTCCGGAAGATGCCTGCCGGCCTCTGACAAAAGAAGGGAAATACGAGGTCATAAGCCTGGGCACAAGGTATGAACTCTTACGTAAAGCCATGGGCGAGTTGAGGAACGAGGGGTTCAACGTGACGGGTTTCGGCGATATGGCCGTGGAAGAAGTGGCCGTGGCTACGGGGCTTCCACCCGAAGAAGCGGAAATGGCGAAGGACCGCGATTTCGATGAGCCATTCATTTTTGCCGGTCAGGAGACAAGAGCCGGCGAACTTGAAGAAGCGATCAGAAAAAAGGGGCTGTCTCTTACCCAGGGGAGTTTTTTTCATATTCTTGGCGGTTGCGACAAAGGGAAAGCTGTGGCGATACTTACCGAACTTTACAGGAAGAAATTCGGCAGTATAGTTACGGTAGGTCTGGGCGACAGTCCCAATGACGCGCCGATGCTCGAATGCGTCGATTTTCCGGTCCTGGTCCGCAGACCTGACGGATCGCACGACCCGCGGGTGCGGACGGCAAACCTGCTGAGGGCGGACGGCATCGGGCCTGAAGGGTGGAACAGGGTTGTCCTGGAAATACTGAGCGATATGATTCATTCTGAGTAGCACTGATTCTCAGCCGGCTGGAGAAATGAATGATGAAAATCTCGGCCGCCATTTACTGCTGACGCGAAAGTGTATCGTTGCGGGAAATCAGGGGTGGGACAAAGGATAATTGGTAAAAAGGATGGAACCGTCGGGAAGGATCGCGGTCCGGACCCGGTTCTGTCTGTTCGATATTTCCCGTGACGCGGAATTGGCCTGTCCGCCGCCCGCGTCAGTCAGAAATTCGGGAGTAATATTTTCCCCGTCCTTCCAGGCTTCGAAATGCAGGTGCGGCCCCGTGGAACGCCCGGTTGATCCGGAAAGCGCTATGACGGTGTCTCTGTCCACCTGTTGGCCGAATGACGCAAGATTGGCGCTGTGATGGGCGTAAATTGTCGTCATTCCGTCCGGATGCTCGACAATTATCGTGTTTCCGTATCCGGACCGGAAACCGCTGTATACGACCGTGCCAGCGGCAACCGGTTTCACGGGTGTCCCCTCAGGAACGGATATGTCGATTCCTTTGTGGAAGCGGAGCATACCGTCAATGGGATCATTGCGCAAGCCGACTACGGAGGTTATCCTGCCGTGAACTGGGAGGTTCCCGGCGAAATCGGCCGGCGCTGCTTCCGCCTTTGCGGCTGCCGCGGCATTTTTTTTCATGTAGGCGGGCACCTGCTGTCTGGAAGTCGGGGACGTTTTCGACGGGCGTTTCCGGGGAGAAGCATAATCCTTCAAAACCAGCACCGCGTCTTTATGCGTCGGAGAATCCGTGAAACATTCAACGCCGTCTTCAGTTACATATTTGTAGATGTCGGCGCAAGCCTCGGTCCCGGACAAAAAAGAAATGATGACAAGGAATTGAATTATCTTGGCCATGACAGTTTACCTTGGAGAGATTTATGCAATCCGCTTGCCAAAATATTCTTCCTGGACGGCATTCGCGCAGCCGAAGGCGAGGGATTCGAGAGATCAAAGCAAATCACAAAATTAAAACTGCAAATATACGAAAACGGGTATCCAGCAAGTCTGAACTTGCGATAAATTACTGGATTTCCGTTTCCATGGAAATGTCGGACAAAAACTTTGCTAGGTTGATGGAACCGTTCAGGTTTGTTTATCGGAGGAAAGGGGCGATATCAAAACCCGGCGGTTCGCGGCAACCATCCGGAAGCCGTCAGCAAAACACTCCGCGCGGCGGTCGATGCGGCATCGAATCCGGAATCGCTCGCGAGATCCCGTTTCAGCGTACGGTGATCTCAACCCGCCTGTTCCACGAATCCGCTGTCTTTTTCGCGGTTTTGGTCAGCGGCTCGTCTTTGCCGCGGGAGAATATGGAAACGGAAGCCGGGTCGATGCCTCCGCGTATGAGGAGTTTCGCTGCCATGCGGGCACGCTCGAGCCCGAGCGAATAATTGTATAGCCGCGTTCCAACCCGGTCGGAATGGCCCACTATGGTCACATCACTGGATTTGCGGGAAACTACGGAGGGCAGGATCTTTCGGAGCGATTTGCGGGATTCGCTGGTGAGTGCCGCGGAATGAGCCTTGAAGAAAAGTCTGAAGTGAAGGGGGGGAGAGGGAAGGGCAGAAAGCGCCTGGCCGAAATTATCCTTGATTTCCGCCTTATTCATGGGTGTCGGGAGTGGAGGCGCGGCTTGTCCGGATTGCATGGCTACGCTCTCATATGGCTGCCGCAGAATCTGGCTCCCGCCTTTTGAATTAACCTGGAGTTCTCCCGTTTTTCCGTCGGGACCGGGCAGCAAAACGAAAACGCCGCTGCTTTTTGCGCAGGATGCAGCAAAAATCATGCAAATTATGCAGATAAATGATATCCGGTTTAAAGTCATCGCTCCAATCCGCCTTTTCAGGGCCTGCCCGTCGCGGACAGGCATGTATTTTGGTTAACCGTTCCGGCCTTGATAATTATTAACTGAGAGCTTGTCCCTCTTTACATGAAGAAAAGGCATGGGTTGAGGGGCTCATTTACCGCTATCTGAAACTTTTGCCGCGAATTTCGTTCCCCGTCCGCCGATGTTCGCCACGGGTGTTTCAAATCGAAACGAATTGGGGGACAATTTGCCTATCATTCCTGTTTCGCAGGCGGCGGTTCCCCTGATGAGCCTGGCGACAAAAGACAGTTTTCCCTGTTTTGGAGAAAATTCGAATTCAATGACCGACAACCGGCTGTCGGGACCTATTGCGAGAAGGGTATCATCAAGGAAGACGACGGACATGGAACCATCTGTGCCGGTCACCAGCCAATCACTTCGCCGGACCTTTGTGCCCGCTTTCGCTGTTATGCCGTTCCCGTTTCTGAGTATGACGGCCGTGCCGCTTATGGATTTTACGGTTCCCACCTCAATATCTGAAGCAATGGAGACAAGGGGGACAAAAAACGACAGACAGCAAACCAGCACGAACATCCTGCATCCAGCCATAATCCCTCCCTTTGGCAAATACACGCCGGTGTGACTCTCCCACGATTATATGGAAAAAACCAGCCTTAACATAATAATAAAATTATTAAATTTGTCAAACAATTATGTCGTTGCCGACTGGTTTTTTCAAATAGCGTGAACAAAGCGATTGTGGATTGAGGGGCAAACAGTGTTTCTGTTGATTCCGGAAAGGAACATTGGGGATAAAAATGGAAAATGCTGACTTGCGGCCTGTCACCTCTAAGGGACAGGAGCGGTCGTCGTAGTGGTCATCCGGCCGCCGGTCCCCGGGAGATTCGCACCGGTTGTTCCGACTCCCGCGGCCGTCACGGTTCCCTGCGGGGTTGTCACGGTTCCCTGCGGGGTTATCGCGGTTTGAGGCTGATAGACGAATTGCCACTCGCTGTACCTGGTTTTCCCTTCGAAGTCTTCAAGACCCGTCGGGAAATTGGCCTGTTTGATCGGTTTGATTGTGGCGGAGCTGAAAGAAGTGAAAACGCCGATGATCCCGCCGGTGGTTCCGCCCCGGATCGTCTGCCACTCCTTGCCGGTCAGCGGGTCCTGGTACAACTGGCGCAGGTACCTGATATTCTCAAGGGAATTGGGGTCCTTCAGCAGGTCCTTGAGGTCATTCAGCGGCGGGGCGGGCCGCTGGCCCGGACGCGGCTTGTACCACCTGGTAATGGCGTCCTTGTACTGCTGACCGCGGAACAGGAATTCTTCCTCCATTTCCCTGTCCCTGATCATCTTCCAGCCTTGCGCGGTCGCGGCCAGCATGATTCCCATTATCATGATAACCATGAGGGCCATCAGGTAGGTAAATCCCGCGGATGAACGGAGAGGGTTAGCCGGCATAGACTATTTCCTCGCCAGGACCTCACGCGCGGCTTCAGCCAGGTCTTCGGGCGTGAGACCGAAATATTTGATGAGCTCCTCCGCCTTGCCGGAGGTGCCGAACCTGTCCCGCACCCCGACCCGCTTGATCGGCGTGGGACGGTTCTCCGCCAGGAATTCCGCGACGGCTCCGCCCAGTCCCCCGATTATGGAATGTTCCTCGGCGGTGACGATTGCCCCGGTTTCCTCGGCGGCCTTCAGGATTATTTCCTTGTCGAGCGGCTTTATGGTGGCGATGTGGACGACCCGCGCCGATATCCCTTCCCTGCCGAGCAGTTCGGCGGCCTTGACGGCCTGGCCCGTCATGATGCCAGTGGTTACGAATGTCATGTCGGTGCCCGGCGCCACTTCGCTCCCTTTGCCGATTTCAAAAAAGCAGTCTTCGGGAAAAATCGCCGGGACCTTGTTACGGCCAAGCCGAATGTAAACCGGACCGTGGTATTCCGCTACCGCCCTTATCGCTTTCCTGGTTTCAACGGCATCCGCGGGAACGATGACGGTCATGTTCGGGATCGCTCTCATGAGGGCAATGTCTTCGACGGACTGGTGAGAGCCTCCGTCTTCTCCGACCGTAATGCCGCCGTGAGTCGGGACTATCTTCACGTTTGCCTTCGGGTAGGCGACCGACTGGCGGATCTGTTCCCATGCCCGGCCGGCCGCGAATATGGCGAATGTCGAAACGAACGGAATTTTCCCCGCGGCCGCGAGGCCGGCCGCCGTACCGACCATATTGGCCTCGGCAATGCCCATGTTGAAAAAACGTTCAGGGAATTTTTTGGCGAAAACCGAAGTTTTGGTCGAGCCGGAAAGGTCCGCGTCCAGTACGACGATATTTTCGTTCTCGGCTCCCAGCTCCGCCAGGGTCTGCCCATAGGCGTCCCTGGTTGCCATCATAGTGCTCATCGGTGAATCCTTTCCTGTAAAAAAATGACGTAGGTCGCGTCCGTTGTCCGTGTCCGTTGGGGGGAAAGAAACATTTCCTCTGTTCACGGCTCACGGACATGGGCACGGATAACGAATCAGTCCTCGAAGCAGCCCAGGCAAATCAGGGCGAGGTTAAGTTCCTCGTCATTGGGCGCGACGCCGTGGTAGGACGCCTTGTGCTCGAAAATCGAGACGCCCTTGCCCTTGACCGTCGCGGCTACTATGGCGACGGGCTTCCCCTTTATATCTTCCGACTTGTCCAGGGCGGAGAGTATGGCGGCCATGTCATGTCCGTCTATTTCGATGGCGTGCCAGCCGAAGGACCTGAATTTGTCGGCGACGGGTGCCACATTCATAACCTTCGCCACTTCCCCGTCTATCTGCAGTCCGTTTACGTCGATCAGGGCGCAAAGGTTATCAAGCCGGTAATGGGCTGCCGCCATGGCTGCTTCCCATACCTGCCCCTCCTGGAGCTCGCCGTCGCCGAGCAGGGCGTAAACCCGCGAGCCGCTTCCATCAAGCCTGAGCCCGAGTGCCATGCCATTGGCCATGGACAGCCCCTGTCCGAGCGAACCCGTGCACACTTCGACGCCGGGGGTGCCCTTGCTGTCGGGATGTCCCTGCAGATGGCTGCCGAGCCGGCGAAGCATCATCAGGTCTTCTTTCGGGAAATAGCCTGCTTCGGCAAGCGTGACATACTGGGCCGGGGCGGCGTGTCCCTTGCTGAGAACGAACCGGTCGCGCTCTTTCCATTGCGGGTTCTCCGGATTGTGCCGCATTTTGTGGAAATAGAGGGCCGTAATCATGTCAATGGCGGAAAGCGAACCGCCGGTATGACCCGATTGAGACTTGTGCAGCGTCCTGACGATGGATACCCGGAGATTCCGGGCCGTTTCTTCCAGATTGGCTATCTTATCCCTGTACAAAATTTATCCTTTCCTGCCGCTTCAAATTCGCGTTTCCATGCGGCCGGGAGAATTGTCCCGCCGGGAGGGTGAGCGGCGAGCTGGCCATGGCGGCCGGTTTCCGTCCGACGGGCTCAACCCGGGGATCGGCATGACCGCCGGAATTCGCGCGTATCCGCATTGTTTAACTTATGTCGGATATCAGGTAATCGAGAATGATATCATCCAGATTTTGTTTGGTTTCCGGATTTTTTCCGGAATCAGCGGGTGACGGCGCCGGTTCGGGAGTTGCCTGCCGTTCGTCGGGACTCCGCCCCGGGGGGGTCCGGTCGTCGAATTCGCCCGCTTTAAGTCTCCGCAGCATTTCCTTGTGCTGCTCTTTCATGAGATCCTCTACCACCTGATCCAGCATTTCGATTTTGATGATGTCGGAGTAACTTGTCTTTTTCGAGGCGATTATGGTGCCGCCAAGATACAGAAGCGTAGTGATGTAAGGATTTTTCGTCCCGCCGTCTTCCGTCTGTATGTGGAAAATTTCGTCTTTGTATCGAATGTTGTGATTGAAGCCTACTAACATTTCCTTTTCCTGTTCATGAAATATTCGCACCAATGTAAGAAAGAATTAGCATTTGCGCCATTTACTTGCAAGCTTTAAAAAAACGGGCGCGCCGACTGACGCGGCAGGTACTGCGTCTCCGGTTTTCCGGCAATCCCTTCCGCTTTCCCCGGCAAAGGCAAAATGTCAGTCATTCCCTTTGCCGAGCAGCCTGTTGATCCGGGCGACGGCCTCCATTGCGTCGCGGGCATACAGGTCTGCCCCGATCGAGTCGGCGTATTGCTGCGTCACGACGGCCCCGCCAACCATGGTGAATGTCTTGATGCCGTTTTCCTTCAGCTTGCCGATCACGTTTTCCATCTCGGACATGGTTGTTGTCATCAGCGCGGAGAGCCCGACTGCGTCAACGTTACGTTCCCGCGCCTCGCGCACGATTTTCTCGGCCGGAACGTTCTTGCCCAGGTCTGTTACTTCGTAGCCGTGGTTTTCCAGGAGCGTGCAGACTATGTTCTTGCCGATGTCGTGGATGTCGCCTTCCACGGTGGCCATGAGGATTTTCCCCCTGGAGGCGAGCGGACCGCCGCTCATATCCCGCTTCAGGCGGGAAAAGGCAGTCTGCATGGTATCAGCCGAAAGCATGACCTGGGGAAGAAAAACCAGGTTTTTTTCAAAACGTCTCCCGACTTCCTCCAGACCCGGCAGAAGGCCGTTGTTGCTTATTTCCAGGGGGGTCATGCCTTCCCGCAGCGCCGCTTCCACCAGGGAGACGATGTTTTCCAGGTCTCCGTCGATGACCGCTTTGGCAAGAAGCCCTTTTGTGTCCAGGACGGGCGGTGTAGCCTGCTGCTCTCCGGCAGCGGGTGATGTGTCTTTCATGACGGACTCGATATACCGCGCGGCCCGCTCGTCCTTGTTGAGAAGGACCATGGCAGACCTCCAGGCATCCATCATGACCTGTTCCCTGGGGTTGATAATGGCCGCGTCGAGCCCGGCCGCAAGGGCCATGGCGAAGAATGTCGACGAAATGACGGGGCGCCGGGGCAGGCCGAAGGAAATATTGCTTACCCCGAGAACGGTGTTGGCCTCCAGCCGTTCCTTCACCAGGCGTACGGCCCTGAGCGTCTCCATGGCCTGTTTCTGTTCGGCGCTGACGGTCAGGGTCAGGCAGTCGATAATTACGTCGTTGCGGGAGATTCCCGCATCCGCCGCCGCGGCGATTATTTTCGCGGCGATGGCGACTCGTCCCTCCGCCGTTGCCGGGATTCCCTTCTCGTCAAGGGCCAGTCCGAGGACCGCGGCGCCGTATTTCCTGACCAGCGGCAGGACCCTGGTAATGCTTTTGTCTTCCCCCGATACGGAATTGACGAGGACCTTACCGTCCGCGGCCTTGAGTCCGCGCTCCAGCGCTTCGGGATTTGACGAATCGAGGACAATGGGGACCGGAGCCGCCCCGGTAACGCAAAATACCGCCTGCTCCATGGCGGCGGGTTCGTCGATGCCCGGCAGACCCACATTCACGTCCAGGAGAGTCGCGCCGGCCTCAACCTGCTCAAGCGCTTCGCGCCTGATATATGAGATTTTCCCTTCCCTCAGTTCCTCGGCAAAGGTCTTTTTGCCGGTCGGGTTTATCCTTTCGCCGATGATCGCGGCGGGGTGCTCGCCGCCGATGGCGACATATCCGGTGCGGCTGGACAGGTAGGTGACGGATGCATTGGCGCACGGCGTCCGGAAGGGGCGGTTCCTGCCGTTCAGCGCTTCCCGGATGGCCCTGATATGGCCCGGCGTGGTCCCGCAGCAGCCGCCGATGATACGGACGCCAAGTTCCACCATACGGTCATGGTATACGGTCATTTCCTCGGGAGTTCCGGGGAATACCGTTTTGCCGTCGACGAGGAGCGGCAGGCCGGCGTTGGCCTGTGAAATCAGCGGCAGTGATGTTACTTTCCGCATGGCGTGGAGTACTTCGTATAAACCGTCCACGCCGAGCCCGCAGTTGGAGCCGATCACATCAGCTCCCACCGCCTCCAGGGTTATGGCCGCCGCTTCCGGCGGGGTGCCGAGCACGCTCCTTCCGTTGTCATCGAAAGTCAGCATGGCGATTACCGGAATGTCCGGAGAAATTTCCCTTATGGCAATAATTGCGGCCCTGATCTCCTTGATATCGAGAAAGGTTTCCAGGGTGATGAGATCGGCGCCCGCCGTTATCAGCGCTTCCGCCTGTTCCCGGAAGAAGTCGGCGGTTTCGTCGAAGGTCATGTCGCCAACGGGCTCCACAAACCTGCCGGTCGGCCCAAGTGATGCCGCCACGTAGGCGTCTTGCCCCGCGACGCGGCGGGCGATTTCCACCCCCTTGGCATTTATCTCGCCAAGCCTGCTGTCCAGACCGTAGTGCGAAAGCTTTGCCCTGTTGCCGCCGAAGGTGTTGGTGACGATGATCTCGGCGCCCGCTTCCAGGTATTCGCGATGCACGCCGGCCACCACGTCCGGCATGGTCAGGTTCAGTTCCTCGGGGGCCTGTCCGGCCCGGAGACCGCGTTCCTGGAGCATGGTTCCCATGGCGCCGTCCAGGACCAGAACCCTGCTGTGTATGGCTTCAAGAAAAGGAGGTTTCATTTTATGATCCTCGGTATTACTGCTGTTTTTGGGCCGTGTTCGCGTTTTTGTCCTTTTCCAGGCTGAAATCCGGGATAATCGGCGATCTCAGGTCGATATGCCCTTTCAAAGTTTCCACTTCGTGACCGTCCAGCAGAAACTTGACCTTTTTGATCTGCGGAAAATTAAAAGAAATGGTGTCGACTATGGAATATACTGCGGTCATCTCCGCGGAGCTCCCGCCCGGGAGGCCGTCGGCCAGTTCGTTGCCGAAATCGAGGTAAGCGGTGTCGTCCCGGACCTGCACGTCGTTGATAACCGTTGTGGAGGGAAGGGTCGGTGCCAGTTCTCCGAGGGGGCCTCCAGCCAGTTTCTTGACGGCGTCCTGGATGCAGTCCGCAAGATCGCTGCCGCAGGAATCGATTTCGGCCGTCTCGCGCACGAGCCCGCTTCCGTCCGGGGAGGCAAAAAAGAGCGAAATGCGCATGAGCCCCGGTTCTCCGGGCCGGACGGGCGTCACCGGCGCGTGGACCCTGCCGTTATATTTCTGCAGCATAAGGACGCCCAGTATGGACGCGGCAATAAGAAAGGCGATAAAAAGAATCCACTTCAGCTTGCGACGTCTTACATTAACCATTCTCGGTCAGCTCCGGATTATGTTTGAAGGGCGAAAGCAGGCAGCCGAAGGTGAAAAGACAAGCCGGCTTTTCTGCCATGTCGCCGTTTTATTAATTTTATTACGACTCCGTCAGTCTTCAAGGTTCACCTGATGCACGTCACCCATTTTGTCGCCTAGAAGACGGCTTCCGATGCGGATGAAGCCTGCCGGCACGTCGGTCACGAAATAGTGGTGATTGCCGGTTTCCGAAGACGGCCGAAGCAGGTTATTGTTCCTGAGTATTTCGGCTACGGTCTGTGCGGTCTCCTCGGCGGAGTCGACAAGCCTCACTTCGGGTCCCATTGTTTGCCCGATAATTTCCCTGAGGATGGGATAATGCGTGCAACCAAGCACCAGGGTATCCACGCCGCCGCTTTTCATGCCTTCGAGGTAAATGCGAGCCGTGAGCCTGGCCACCTCATTATCCACCCACCCTTCCTCGGCCAGCGGTACAAACAGAGGGCAGGGTCTTGTAATTACTTCGATATCGGGGTTTATCCTCTTTATCGCCTTGGTGTAGGCGCTGCTCCGGATGGTCCCCTCGGTGCCTATGACGCCGACTTTTCCGCTTTTGGTCACGCAGGCGGCGCGCCGCGCGCCCGGCTCGATTACTCCGACGATCGGCATGTTGAATCTCTCCTTCAGCGAATCGAGGGATACCGAAGAAGCGGTATTGCACGCCGCGACAAGAAGCTTGATGTCCCTTTTCACCAGGAAAGACGTTATTTCATGGGCGTAGCGGGTTACCGTCTCGGATGATTTCGTTCCATACGGAAATCGGGCGGTATCACCCAGATATACCGTATCCTCCTGGGGCAGGGCTTTGATGACCGCCTTCAACACGGTAAGCCCTCCGACCCCCGAGTCGAATATGCCGATTGCTTTCCAGGGCAATGTTTTTCTCCAGAATTTTCCAGTGGTTAGTATTGTAAACATCACATACTATTTTACATCCCCTGATTTTGTCAAGGCATTTGCAATTATCGGGAAGCCGATATAAAACTTTTTCTCACGACATTATTAATTCTTTAATTTGTCCGGGAAATCTGCTATTTTTGCACATCATTCGTCATATACGGAGGTGCGATGGATAACCAGTCTTTGGTGGACAAAACCAGGGAAACACTGTCTCCTTTTCAGACCGAGCACATCGTAAATTTCCTGAAAAACCTCACCCTGAAAAGCGCGATGGAAAATCCATGGATAATTTCGGCGTTTTTGATCATTTTTTTCTATGCAGTGATCAAACGCTCGAAATTTGTCCTGCTGACGCTCTTCACGGGCATTTCCCTGATGGTGCTGATCCGGTACACTTTCCCGTCCAATATGGAAGGGATGACGTTGACTTCCCTGCTGCCGTTTGTTTTCGGTGCGCTCCTGATCGGCGCCGTCGTCCTGTACTTCAACTTCATCAAAACGGAATGATGCTTTTCGGAATGGCGGGTATTGACGGGAAAATTCCCACGGGCGCGCCGCCCGCCGCCGCGGGGAAATGTCCGGAGCATTGAATGCGCATTACACGAAAAGACTGGCTCTTTTTTGGACTCATGGGAGTCGTCCTGCTGGTATTCATCCTGATTTCGGGTGAAGAAAAAACCAAAAAAGTTCCTTTTGACACGACGCACATGCCCTTTTACGACCGGCTGAAAAAGACCGGCAGCGCACGCGAAGCCGAGAAAGGCTGCGAAACGTGCCACAACGATGCGATTATACCCTTTCCGAAGAACCACCCGCCGAAAAACCGCTGTCTTCTGTGCCATAAAATGAAACGGCAGGGCCGATGAAAGTCCTCAATCTCACAGGGGAACTGGAAAAACTGATCGGAGAAATAGCAAGCCAGGTGCGGGAGCTTAATCACGTGGACCCCTCACGGGTCCTTGTCTGCGTGGCTTCCACCCGCGGGGGAGGGGTTCACGGAACGTACGCGAAGATCCACGCTTTGCGGTTCCCCGGAGGAGAACGGACCTCCGCAATGCGGCGCGGTTCGAAAAGGGTTACCTGCACGATGCCGACCATAACCCACAGGGGGATGGAGATGCTGTACGTGGTTTATTTCCTGGTTCCGCGGTTTCTCAACCTTTCTCACCGGGAAAAGCTGATAACCGTATTCCACGAGCTTTATCACATATCTCCCATGTTCGACGGGGATATTCGCCGGTTTCCGGGAAAAAATCATGCCCACGGCAGTTCCCGCAAAAAGTTCGATGCCGTCGTGGCGGAACTGGTTGACGAATGGCTGCGGAGCCGGGTCGGCGCCGCGCTTCCCGATTTTATCCGGGAAGACATGGAGTCGATCCGGGCGAAGTACCGGGTGATAGTGGGAAGAAGGCTCGCAGCGCCCCGGATAAAGATTGAGAAGGAGTAGAAACCGTGCGACTTTCAACGTGCGACGAAAAACCG
Organism: Geobacteraceae bacterium; assembly: GCA_035686205.1. Lineage (GTDB taxonomy): Bacteria > Desulfobacterota > Desulfuromonadia > Geobacterales > Geobacteraceae > CAIWTU01. The sequence goes on along the minus strand of DASRZQ010000008.1, from coordinate 10,962 downwards.
TTTAGATTCTTTTTATTTCACTCTCTGAGCTTCTGATGGCGTCGCACGTCGCACAGCCTTCATCCTGACTTCTGAAAAATCAGTTTTGCCGTGGGAAGCGGGTCGTGGAGCCGCTCTTCGGGAAAGAAAATTTCACCCGTGAAGGCGCTGAAGATCGAGTACAGCTCGCCGGGTCTAAGAAGGAACTCCTTTCTGTGGGTAGTCGGAACGAAAGGGGAGTCGAGGATGGAATCAAAGACGATAACCCCTCCCGGCCGGAGGGCGGCGACCTCCTTGGGGATGAGGTCCCGGAGCAGGAAATTGAAGTTGATGATGAGGTCGTACGTCTCGGTAAATTCATAGCCTTCAAGATTCCGGATGCGGAAATCGATATGCAGCTTTTCCCTCTCCATCCATTTCGAGGCCTTTTCCAGCCCTGCATCCGAAATGTCGAGGCCGGTCACGTCAAATCCCTCCCTGGCCAGAAATATGCTGTTCCTTCCTTCTCCGCACGCTATGTCCAGCGCCTTTCCGCCCGCGACCAGCGATTTGACAAATTCGATGTTTTCCGCCAGGTATGGCGAAGGGGCCGTCCCGAGGGTGAATTCCTTGCCCCTGAACCGTTCATCCCATTTTCCATGATTGTTGCCGCCGTTGCCGCTGATCATGTTTACCTTCCCCCTCCTTTCCGGAATGAAAACCCGGCACGATTCCGGAACATAAACCCCCTTGATGCGTTCACGGGTATTTAGCCCATATCGGGTATCGAGGTCAAGGATTTAAACCATGAAACCGAAAAACCTCTGTTCCGTTGCAGAGGTCACGGAGAATCCACGGCCATATAAAGGGCGTACCGGAGGCAGCACGGCTATCGTGGCCGGCGCCTAAAAGCCGCCAATCCGGAGCACCGGTTTGACGGTATCACCCCGCCTGGCATCGTCCATGGCCCGGTTGATTTCGCGGAAATCGTAAAATTTCACCAGTCGGTCAAATGGGAATTTGCCATCCCGGTACAGCCCGATCAGATGGGGGATGAAGAGCTGGGGGACAGCGTCCCCCTCCCTGATGCCGAGGGTCCGACGCCCTTCAGGCAAATCCTCGGCGCTTTCGCCGGTCAGCAGCGCCACCGTGCCGTGGGGATTCAGTACTTCCACGGCGAGGCGGTGCATCTCCGGGAGACCCGTGGTCTCCACCACGTAATCGACGCCGCCGGTGATCCCGGCAATTCGTGCGGCCATTTCTCCCGGGCGGTTGTCGATTGCGTGGCTTGCGCCCAGTTCCAGGGCAAGGGCGAGCCGGCCGGGGACGATATCGACACCGATGATCGGGGTGGCACCGACGATGCGGGCCGCCATGACCGCCGCCAGGCCGACAGCGCCGGTCCCGAAGACTGCTATGCTTGCCCCCTTCGTGACCGCCAGCGAGTTCATCACGGTTCCGGCGCCGGTCTGCAGGCCGCAGCCAAGGGGTGCCAGGAGCTCCAGTGGGAGGTCGGTGGGAACCTTGACGAGGTTGCGTTCGGTTGCCAGAGTGTGGCTGGCGAACGATGACTGGCCGAAAAAGTGGCCGAGTACGCCGCTGCGGGAAAGGGCGTTGCTTCCGTCCAGCCGCTGAAAGCCGAAGTTCAGATCCCAGAAGTGCTCGCAGTCCGTGGGGCGACCGCGCCGACAGGGAGAACAGAGCCCGCAGGACTGATAGGACAGGACAACGGGGTCGCCGGGTTGGACGCTTTTCACTTTCTTGCCGACCCGCACGACCAGGCCCGCCCCTTCATGCCCCAGAACCAGCGCGTCCGGGCCCTCGTACCATTCGTCGCAGAAGTCGATGTCGGTCCTGCAGATGCCCGAAGCGGCCAAACGCACCAGGACCTCTTCTTCCCGCGGAGCTTCCATTTCGAGGGACTCGATCTCCAACGGGCCGCCCCTCCCGCGGAGGACGGCGGCCCGAATCCTGTAGACCGTCGGTTCGGAATCGTGAGTCAACATTCGCTGCCTTTCCCCGGAAGTTGTGCGGCCGGCCGAAGGCGTCACGGATTCAGGTTTAAGAAACCGGCCACATGGAGCGACCGGAAGATGTTTTCAATTGCCGAACCCGGACTTGTGTTCACCCGTCTCCTTGTGCCTGATTTAAAGAATATCATAATTCCGTCCATGTAATGCCGGGTAAGCAATCCTGCCCAATTCCCGCCTGTTCGACCGGGACTCGCGACCGATGTGTTGTGCGACGAGGCGCGGTCTGGTACCATAAACGAAGCTGAGACGGCTTGAATTCATTCGTACACGGCGGAAACACGGCATGGATATGACCTCAGGCAAACCCGAGCTCTCCATAATAGTCCCCGTACTCAACGAAGCGGGAATCATACAAGGGCTTATTCGCAACCTTGCCGAACAAAGGGATGTCGATTTCGAGGTAGTGATTTGTGACGGCGGATCAACCGACGGCACGTCGGACAAGGTGATGGAAGCGGCCTGCGATTGTTTTTTTCCGGTAAGGATTGTCGCGTGTGAAAGAGGTCGTGGGCGGCAGATGAACGAAGGGGCGGCTGCCGCGCGGGGCTCTTTTCTGCTGTTTCTGCACTCGGACTCGATTTTCCGGGACCGCAGTGCCCTGAAAAAAGCCATTGATGAGCTTGAATCCGCCATGGCGGCTGCCGGCCACGCACGGGTCGCGGGCCGTTTTGCCCTGAGGTTCCGGCTCTTGGGCAGAGAGCCGTCGCTGTTATACTATTATCACGAAAGCAAGGCCCGGCTGGACCGCGGCGAATGCATCCACGGCGACCAGGGGGTTTTGCTGGGCAGGCTGCTTTTCGATTCAGCGGGGCCTTTCGACGAATCGATGCCGGTGCTGGAGGATACTCTGTTCGCCGAAAGGGTTAGGAAGGCGGGTCAGTGGATTCTTCTCCCGTGCGAGATATTTACTTCGGCCCGCCGGTTCGAAAAGGAGGGGCCGGTGGAACGGGAAATACTCAATGCCCTGATAATGACCCTTGCCGCCGCGGGGCGTGGAGAAATTCTCAGGGAAATGCCCGGTATTTATTCGGGACAGGACCAGGCCCGGCGTCTCAGGCTTTTCCCTTTTTTCCACGTAATCAGGAAGATGATCCGCGAACTGCCCTTTCGGGACCGGATGCGGTTCTGGGGCTCTTGCGGCTCCTACGCTCTGGAGAACGCCTGGCAGATTGCCTTTGCCCTCGATGTCAGGCGCAATTTCCGCGGCGGCCTGCCGCCGGGAGAAGGAAAACCGGTTTTCCTGGATTATTTCGACCGCCGGATTAGCCGTGCCGCTCGAAATACGGGCCTGAAAACGTGTGCCGCGGTAATCGCGTGGCTGTGGTTTCATATTACGCTGATCGGCAGGTATTTGTGGGAAAAGGGCGGACGCTGGAATGACGAATAAGCTTTTTATTCAAGTTTCCGCGAATGCATCAACAGTTTTCTTTTCAGATTTGTTCCTGTTTGTTGATTTCCACGAAGGAGTTTATGATTTCGGCCGCTTCCTTGGGCAACTCGATAAATTCAACTCCGAAACCCGGTGGCAAGTCCGGCTTTGACAGGCTTTTGGCACAGTTCCGCCAGGCAACCTTTCCCCTGATTCCCTGTAGCGGGCACCCCGTTTCCGGAATCTCGAAGGCGAGCTCGACAGCGGTTTTCGGCTCGATGTCGATATCCGCTGCCACAAATATGCCGCCCGAGCTGATGTCGGCGCTGACCCCGGAAAAATGCACGTTGTGCGCCTTGAATTTTACCGGTGTCCTGCACTCCACCCGGATTTCCCTGCGATCGATCCGGTTCAGGAACCTTCTGCCTTTTTCCAGGAATTCCTTCCTGTTTACCGGTTTGGTGAGGAAATCGTCGCAGCCGGCTTCGCTGCAGAGCCTGACATCTTCGTCTTTACCGGCGGAAGTGACCATTATTACAGGGATAGAGCGCAGGGCGGGATCGCCTTTCAGGACGGCGCAGCACAAGGCGCCGTCCATCTGCGGCATGTGCAGGTCCATGTAAATGAGATCGGGCCGCTCGTTTCTGCAGATCTCCAGCGCGTCGATGCCGTTGGTCGCGGTCAGAACGTGCACGGGGGAGAGTTTGAGAAAACTCTTTTCCAACTCCAGGAAAAGTCTCGTGTCGTCAACTAAAAGAATCTTGGGTGTCGGCATAAGAGTGTCCCCGCTAAAAGATTTTTTATCGGCAGCTTTACCATCGGCTATTGGAAGGCTTCTGCTTTAACTGTATGCAAGACTTTTGCCCGGATGGCTGGAAACGGGAATTGAGAATCAGGACAAAATATAAAAGATTTACCGGATTTATAGGTTTCATCTCCGTCCGTCTTTCCGCGTCTCACGTACTACCGCATTGATCCTACATTTCCACCCTGGTCACGACACCCTGGAGCTTGGCGGCGGGGAGCTGGTGGAACTGGACGAAATTGGGCGCAAGCTTCTTGACTACGGAGAACAGCCTCCAGATTATGTTCCCGGTGGATATATCCTCTATCCCGTAAAAGATCACTTTTTCATGAATATTGTTCTTTTTCAGGAGCTTCTCCAGGTCGATCACTTCCATGTATCCGAGCCTTATCTCGAACGCCTCAAGGCCCGGTCCCAGCTCGTGCCTCGCGGTCCTGAGTCCGAAAGGCTCGTCAGTCCTCAAAAGCGAGATAAAGATATTTTTCTCGTAAATGATGTTGCTGCGGATGATGCAGTGCACCACGTAGGGCGGAACCACTTCTTTCTCCCGGGTGAAGAACAGCGCAGTTCCGGGGATGTTTCTGCCTTTGGCGTATATCTGTTCGTAGCTGAGGAGGAATGTATCCAGGTCCAACGGTTTTAGGGAACGGTATAGCGCGCGCTGACCGTTGGTCCAGAGAAAAATGGCGCACAGCGGTATTGAAGCCAGGATAAGCGACCAGTACCCACCGTGGGGCAGTTTGTTCAGGTTGGAGATGAGAAACGCAAGATCAACAAGAGTTACGAAAAGAGCGATGGGGACCTTCCATTTCCGGAGCGTCCGGCTGAATATCACCGTCATCATGATCCCCGTGATCAGCATCGTGCCGGTAACCGCCAGTCCGTACGCCGCCGCCAGGTTGCTGGACTCCCTGAATATGAGCATTATGAAGATGACCGCTACCATTAACGACCAGTTTACGGAGCCTATGTAAATCTGGGATTTGAGCTTGCTGGAGGTGAATTTGACTTTCATGAGCGGCATGACGCGGGTGGTGATCCCCTGGTAGACGATGGAGAAAACCCCGCTGATCAGCGCCTGGGAAGCAATAATGGTAGCCAGTATGGTCAGTATGAGAAAGGGCGTGTACAGAAACCCCGATTCCCACTGGGCCATGGCGAAAAGCACGTTGGGCGCCTTTGGATGGCTCATTACAAATGCGCCCTGCCCCAGGTAATTTATGACGAGGGCCACGAAGACGAAATACCAGGCCCTGATGATGGGCCGTCGCCCCAGGTGCCCCATGTCGGCATACAGGGCTTCTCCACCGGTTGCGCAGAGGATGACCTCGGAGAGCACGAAAAACCCGGACATGCCGTTTTTCCAGACAAAGAAAAACCCGTAATGGGGACTTATTGCCCTGAGGACATCCGGCATGGTAAAAATGGAGACAAGGCCCGAGAGTGCCAGCGCCGCGAACCAGAGCACCATCAAAGGACCGAACGCCGCGGCCACCTTGTCGGTGCCCTTGTACTGAAATATGAACAGGATTACCGCGATGGTCGCGGCAATCAGGATGAGCGTGCTTCTGTGCGTAGTCTCCATGCCGGGGATGAGCAGCAACCCCTCAACAGCCGACAGAATACTGATGGCGGGGGTTATTACGCCGTCTCCCAACAGGAGTGAAACCCCGAAATACGAAAGAATGCCGAAAAAGGCCACCTTGCGCCCTTTTTTCAGCAGCCTGGCCAGGATTTCCTTGAGCACGATGGTGCCGCCTTCGCCCTTGCGGCCGAGACTCATGGCAAGCCATGCGTACTGTACGCTGACGATGATGATAAGGGTCCAGACGACCAGGGAAAGGATGCCGAAGACGTTTTCGCGGGTCGGCTTGGTGAGTGCGAAGATGACGGTAAGGGTATAAATGGGACTGGTGCCTATGTCGCCGAAAACCAGTCCCATGGATTTGACAATGCCGCCCCAGAAAGATTCACCGGCGTGTGGTCTCATTCCAATCCTCCTGAAAATCAAACCGGGCACTTATATCACTGTCTTTTCATTTCCACAATAAAAATCGTGCACCCATTAAACAATCACACAATCAGCCTGACGAAATCCGGTACGGCGCTGATTTTGACTGGCGCCCGGCAAAAATAGTCGCCGTCGACCTGTACCGGCCTGTTGCCGGAAACAACCAGCCGGCGAGGCCTCAGCGCCCTTATGCCGGCACTGCACGGGCCCCTTCCCGCCAACAGTCGTGCCGCTCCCCTCAGAAGGCTCGCCCGTCCCGAGCCCTGAATGCAGAATACGTCGAACACCGGCTCGAACAGGCTGGCTTCGGGGGCAATGGAAAACCTGCCCGCGTACCTTGAGCAATTGCAGACCAGCAGGCTTTGGCAGGTGATTCTTTCACCGTCTGCCTCAATCTCCATGGGTTCCTTTTTCCATTTTGCGAATTGACGGATGGCCGAAAGAACATACGCCCCTTTTCCCAGAAGTCGTTTCTCCCGGAACCCGACATCCTTCACAACAGACCCGTCAAAACCGATCCCGGCCACAAGCAGGAAATACCTTCCATGATTTTCCCTTTCAATGAAGCCGACCGAAGCGGAACGCGACTCGCCCCGCACAATTTTCAGAAGAGCATCGTCGACGGATTTTATGCCCAGTTCCGTCGCCAGCACGTTGGCTGTCCCGAAAGGCAGCACGGCCATGGTGGCGGCGCCGGGGTGCAGGCCGTTGAGAACGCCGTTGACGGTTCCGTCTCCGCCGCCCACGATCAGCAGGGGATTTCGGCCCTGCGAACAGACGCAACGGGCAACCACGGTTGCCTCGTCAAGGTCGCGGATCAGGCTCAGGGAGGGGGCGAAGCCCTGCGAGACAAGAAAGGATTTGACCCTGTCCGCATTTTCATCGGAATATGATCCCGATAAGCGGTTAATGATTACCTCGCAATCTCTCGTCATTGATTCTCCTGATAACGAAAAATCCTGCCGGCATTCTGATTAAATCACGAAGGACTTTCCCTGTAAAGCCGCTGACTCCGGAATTAAGCAAGATTTTACAATTTTTTTGATTGTGGTACAGTTCAGATGGCTGAGCGTGCCTGCCCCAGGGGGCAGGTTCAAAATCACAGGGCGGGAGCCCGGGAAAATGAGGAGGGATTATGGCGGACAAGAAAGTTACGGTTCTGGCCAGGTTCAAGGCGAAGGCGGGAAAAGAGGAGGCATTGAAGCAGGCTATCATGGCATGTGTGGCGCCTACCCGCGACGAGGCAGGGTGCATCAACTACGACCTGCACGTGTCATCCGACGACAAAGGGGTATTCATGCTTTATGAAAACTGGGTGAGCAAGAAACTGCTCGAAGAGCACCTGGAAATGCCGTACCTGGTGGAGCTGAAGGCGAAGGCCGGCGAGCTGTGCGCCGAGCCGCTCGACATCTCGTTGTGGGAGATGATTAGCGAGCCGGAATAGAATTTCAACGCGCAAAATGGTAGGGGCGATCCTCGTGATCGCCCGCATCTTGGGCAAACACAAGGTTTGCCCCTACCAATCGGATAATAATCATCAAGTTGCCTACCCCAAAACCGCCTGCCTGAAGGCGTCGATGCCCATCTGCTCGACGATGCGGCAAAGGCGCTGTTCCTTTTTCGGCTCCGCCTTGTACCAGTTGATGATCTTCTCGATGATCGCCAGCACTTCTTCGTCGGTGGCGATTTCTTCGGCCAGCACGTCGGCGATGCGCGGCCGCGTGCCCGAGTTGCCGCCCACCAGGATTTTCCACCCTTTCGGAGTGCCCATCACACCGATATCCTTGACCCACACTTCGGAACACGACAGCATGCAGCCCGACACACCCATTTTCATCTTGTTGGGCAGCTCCATGGCGTGGTAGATGGCGTCGATCTTGAGTCCGAGCCCGACGGAGTCCTGCACGCCCCGCTTGCAGAAAGTCGTTCCCGGGCATATTTTTACGCTCCGCACGCACAGGCCGATGGCGGCGCCCGGCTTCTGGTCCAGGTCCTTCCAGATATTGTCCAGGTCTTCTTCCCTGATGCCCACCAGCGCGATACGCTGCGCCGATGTGAGCTTTACCGCCTGAACCTTGTATTTGTCCGCCACGTCGCAGATCTTGCGAAGGGTTGCCGTATCCGTGATGCCGCCGGGGATGTGCGGGGCGATGGCGTAAGTTTCCCTGTCCCGCTGCAGGATGGCGCCCTTTTCCAGTATATCTTTCTTCATGTCTCCTCCGGATTTTTTAATAAGGATAAATCTCTACCATAATTTCCGGTTACATGCAAATGTCCGGCGGTAATATTTTTTTACACGGATTTTCTGAAAAGCTGAAACCGCATGAAAGCGGTCTCACGCAAAGCCGCCAAGACGCAAAAAAAAGAATAGGTAATGAACAGGGATAATCAGGATGAACAGGATTAAAGACACAAGATATAACCTGATCCGGACAAGGCGGAATCAAGTCAAAAAATAGTAAAACCAATTCCACGCGGATCAAATCTGATAAATTCTGATAAAAGCGGATCAAGGCCTATCCGGGGGAAAATCCGATTTTTATCAGATTTTATCTGAAGTTATTTAGTGACACGTCACTGATAAACGCTGTGCGTTTATCAGCGTGAAACGGTTTTTGAAAAAAATTTATTTTAATCCTGTATATCCTGAATATACCTGTTAATTCCTGGTTCAGTAGTTTGTGGCTTTTCTTCGCGACTTTGCGTCTTTGCGTGAAAAATTATCGTTTTAAGATCTCTCCATTCAATGTATCGGCTTTTTCCGCGCGTTCCATGTCTTGCCCGATGTAGCGGGTGCAGAGCATGCAGAAGACCGCGGCGAGGGCTATTGCGACGGGTGTCGTCAGCAGTGCCCGGCGCAGCCCCCACATGTCGGAAAACCAGCCGAGGATGGTTGGTGAGACGGCATCGCCCAGGGCATGGATGAAGAAGATATTGATGGCGAAGGCCATGGCCCGGCAGCTGTGGGGGCTTACGTTGACGATTACGGTGTTGAGGGGGCCGGTGTTGAAAAAGAGGAAGAATTCAGCGAAAAACATTGCAGTAAGGCAGCCCTGGAGCGACGTAGTCGTTATGGCATAAACGGCGATCGGGGTGCCGATGAGGAAGCCCCATCCCGAAACCAGCAGGTATCCCCGATCGCTTTTTTTCTGAAAATAATCACCGAGTCTCCCGCCGGCAAGGGTTCCGGCGATGCCCGCGGCAACGGTGATCGCCCCGAACAGCGTATTCCCCCTGGCTACGTCCAGGTGATAGACCCGGTACAGGAATGTGGGGATCCATTGGGCAAGGCCTCCCATGGCGAAGGTCATGGCGGCCATGGCCAGCGTGTTGACGACAAACGAGCGGTTCCTGAAAAACGACATATATCCCGTGTCCAGGGCTTTACGCTTGCTCCGACCAGTCCCGTTGTCGCTCTCTCTCGCCGGTTCCCTGAGGAACCCCAATACGATAGCCAGGACTAGCCCCGGTGCGCCGACCATGAGGAATGCAACATGCCAGCCGAAATTCTGGCCGAGCAGCCCACCCAGCAGGTAGCCGAGGGCGCTTCCGACGGGAATCGCCAGGTAGAAATACGACAGAATCCGTCCGCGCCTTTCCTTCGGAAAAAAGTCAGAAAGCAGGCCGGGCGACACGGTGCCGAAACTTGCCTCTCCGATGCCCACTATAGTCCGTGCCGCCAGCAGTGAACGGTAACCAGGCGCGATTCCCGACATGGCCGTCGCGACACTCCAGACGGCGACTCCCCATGAGGCCAGCCTTATGCGGCTGCCGCGGTCTCCCAGCCACCCCAGCAGTGGTGCTGAGCACATGTAGCAGAGCATGAAGGCGCTGCCGAGAAAGCCGAGGGCGGTGTCTGACAGGTGAAAATCCGTTTTGATCAGGGGGAAAACGGCGTAAAGGACCTGCCTGTCGATGTAGTTCAGAAGGTTGACGGACAGGAGGAGAACTAGGGCGTAGCGGGTATAAGTTGTCGAAATGGATTCTTTTCTCATAATATCGCCTGGTGCAACGGGATTGATCTGAAATAATGCTAAAGGCTGAGGGCTGAAGACTGAAGGATAAGACTGAAGGCACCGATTGAGCCCTACCCGTTTATAGCAACCAAATGACCACGCCCCACAAAATCAGCATCAGCGACGTGGATACATACATCAGCCGGACAGTGCCACGATAGGACTCTATCGAAAGCTCATTTATCATGTCGCCGATGGTCGGCTTCTCGACAATTACTCCGAAATAGCGGTTTGCTCCACCCAATCTTACGCCGAGCGCCCCGGCGGCGGCCGCTTCCGGAATGCCGCTGTTGGGGGAGGAATGTTTGCCCCCGTCGCGAAACACGATGCGCAGGGCGTTTCTTCCGGACAGGCCTGCCAAAGGTGCGGCTACGACCATCAGAATACCTGTTATCCTTGCCGGCAGCCAGTTGGCGAGATCGTCGAAACGGGCCGAGGCCCAGCCCAAGTGAAGGTATCTCTCGTTTTTGTAGCCCACCATCGAATCCAGAGTGTTCACCGCCTTGTAGGCGAGGCCAAGCGCCGGCCCGCCGAGCATCAGGTAGAAGAGGGGAGCGATCACCCCGTCCGAGGAATTTTCCGCGACCGTTTCCACCAACGCCCGCCAGATTTCCGGCTCATCCAGGTGTTCCGTATCACGGCCCACGATCCTGGATAAATAGCGGCGGGCCCCTTCCAGGTCCGCGGCTGCCAGCCTGTCCGCAACCAGTTTGGATTCCCGATGAAGTGAGCGGAGAGCGAGGCAGGTATAGGCAAGCCAGGCGGACACC
>DASRZQ010000007.1:0-9884 GCA_035686205.1 Geobacteraceae bacterium | reverse complement strand
TAAAACACCAGGGCGATATTTACGGCACCGGGTTCAATGATGATGCCTGTGGTGCCAGCCCCTGTGCCTGTAATGCCCCAGATGCCTTCCACGATCGCCTCTTGGAACCACTACAACAGGCGCCGGTGGCGCCGCGGGGACCACTACGACAGGTGCCGGCGCTGCCGGAACTACCGCCACCGGCACTGGCGGCGCAGGCACGCCAACGTTTATGCCTACACCCACATCCACCCGGGCAAGCGCCGTTCCTCCCGTTGCCAACATACCTGTCAATACCGCAAACAATAAAATTTTCCTCATGCCGTCTCCTTTCAAAGTATTTAACAATTCTGAATCCGGTTGCCCGGTTCAGCGGCCGTCAGGCAATTCCGGCCAACTCCAGCCTGCCGCCCCAGCGCCGCGCCAGTTCCTGGCGCAACGGGGCGTTTTCCGGACGGGTAAGGTCCGGGTCTTTTTCAATCACAGCAAAAGCCTCGCGTCTCGCATCCTCCAGTATCCTGCCGTCGCGCAGGATGCTCGCCACCCGGAATTCGGGCAGCCCGGCCTGCCGCGTGCCGAGAAAATCGCCGGGGCCACGGATTTCAAGGTCCGCCTCCGCGATCCTGAAGCCGTCGGTCGTTTCTTCCATGACCCGCAATCTCTTTTCGCCGTCTCCCGTGGTCTTTCCGCCCGTCAGCAGGATGCACCTGGACCGGTCGCTCCCCCGGCCGACCCTGCCGCGCAGCTGGTGCAGTTGGGAAAGGCCGAAGCGTTCCGCGTGCTCGATCACCATCACCGTGGCGTTGGGCACGTCTATCCCAACCTCGATAACGGTTGTCGCCACCAGGATATCCGTCTCCCTTGCCTTGAAGGAGGCCATGACCGCTTCCTTTTCCTCCGGCTTCATGCGCCCGTGCAGCAGGCCCACGCGCAGGTCCGGGAAGATTTCGCCGGCGAGATGTTCCGCCATCTGCGTGGCGGCCCTGAGTTCCGACTTTTCGCTTTCCTCCACCAGGGGATAGATAATGTAGGCCTGCCTTCCCTTGCCAATCTCGTCCCCAATGATCCGGTAAACCTGCCGGCGCTGCGATTCATTGCAGATCTTCGTCATTACCGGCGTCCTGCCCGGGGGCAGCTCGTCGATTACCGAAAGGGAAAGGTCGCCGAACACGGTCATGGCGAGGGTGCGCGGGATCGGCGTGGCGGTCATTACCAGGATGTCCGGGTTCTGCCCTTTCTTCTTCAGCGTTCCCCTCTGGAGCACCCCGAAACGGTGCTGCTCGTCGATTATGCCCAGCCCGAGGCGGAAAAACTCCACCTTGTCCTGGATTACCGCGTGAGTCCCGATAACGATGCCGTATTTGCCGGCGGCGATATCTTCCATGACCTCCTTTTTCGCCTTGCCCTTCATGCCGGACGTCAGCAGGCAGACCCTTATTCCCAGTTCCTCGCAATGGCGGTGGATATTCAGATAGTGCTGTTCCGCCAGGATTTCGGTGGGCGCCATGATGGCGACCTGGTATTCATTCTCCACGGCCAGCAGCGCCGCCATCAGCGCTACTATCGTCTTTCCGCTGCCCACGTCGCCCTGCACCAGCCGGTGCATCGGATGGGGCGCCGCCATATCGTTCTTTATCTCGGTCAGGACCCTTCTCTGGGCGTTGGTGAGCGAGTACGGAAGAGCTTTCATCAGGGGCTTCGTATACTTGTGCGTAACCTGGAAGGGAATCCCTTCCTCCAGCGTCGTACCGCGTTTTCTCAGCGCCAGGCCCAATTCCAGGAAGAAGAACTCGTCGAAGGACAGGGTCCTGTGGGCCGGGGTCGACCAGTTGTTCAAAGCCCGCGGGTCCGCCTCATTGCCCGGAAAATGCACTTCCCGGACCGCCTTGTCCAGTGGGAGCAGCCCGTGGCGTCCAATGATGTCGCCGGAAAGAAACGTTTCGATGCAATCGGCGAAACCGTCCACAACTTCCTTGAAAACTTTGCGCATGGTCTTCTGGTGCAGGCCCTCGGTCAGCGGGTAAACGGGAACTGTCCGGCCGAAACTGACGGGATCGGCGGCCATTACGGCTTCAAGGTCCCTGCCGTCCGCGATCCATTCCGCATCGGGATGATGCACCTCGCGCTGGTAGCCGTACTGGGCCACTTCTCCGGTGAAAATCCCTTTCCGGCCGTGCTTCCAGATGTCTTTCATGTAGCGAGGATTGAAATTGAACCATTTCGCGGAAATGCTGCCGGTGCCGTCGGACAGGATGGCCTCGTAGAACCTGCGACCCCCCTTGGTCATCACCGGCGCGGCGCTCACGACCTCCGCGTAGAAAACTTCGGTGTGGCCGGCGCGGAGTCCCGATATCTTGCGCAGCTCGCGCCGGTCCTCGTAACGAATCGGCAACAGGTAGAGCGCATCCTCGACTGTTGCAATACCCTTTTTCGCCAGCATCTCGGAGAGCTTCGGTCCCACGCCCCTGATGAACCGGATCGGCGTTTCCAGGTTCTTCCGGCCCGCTGCATTCTGCGGGGAAATCCCGTCCGGCCGCGCCTGATCGCGGTTCGCGGCAAGCACGAGCCGGCCGCCCTCTTCCAGGGCGATGTCCAGCCTGTCTCCGGGCTTCAGGCCGAGCCTGTCTAGGATTTCGGCGGGAATAGTCAGGCGGTTTTTGTCGTCGAGGGTGATGGTAGGCATGGGGTGGTCCTTTCGTTGGCTTTTAACGGATAACCTCATGTTTTGTCAAGACAATATTCTCTCATTGAGCGCTGCATCGCAGACAATTCAAATAGTTCGACTTCCTGGTTTGTTTCAAACCGACAAGGTTATCACATGACAACCTTATCGAAATACTTGAAAGCTGTCAACAGACAGCATTAATAAAATATTTTTTGTGAAGGCTATGGGGAAGGCTATGGGGTCATGCCTGGAAAAATGCAAAAAGGAAAAGAGGCATGGGGTCAAGTCTTGAAAAATCTTTTTTAAGCTGCTTTTGCAACAAAAAACTAACTTTTCATGACTTGACCCCGTATGGCTAGAAAACAATTTATGCTGGCGTTGGGAATGCTGAATGATTCCATAAACTGCAACTACTTTACATTAAACCGCAAATACTGACCGGGGGAGATGCCGAGTGAATTCCGAAACATGGCTATGAAGGCGCTCAGGCTTTGGTACCCCAGATCGAAGGCTACTTGTGTAATGTTTTGGCCCTTCCCCAAACGGTCAATAGCCTCGTGCAGCAGAAGCCGCTTACGCCATACACCGAACGTAAGTCCAGTCTCCCGGACAAACAGGCGGGCCAGCGTGCGAGAACTGGCCCCGGCGATGACAGCCAGCTCATCCAAATCACGTTTGTCACCGGGATGCTTCAGCAAAGTTTCCATGGCTCTCAGCAACCGCTGGTCATGCCCCATAGGGAGTTGTAGTCCTGTCGGTTCTGCCTGGCTCAATTCGTCGAGAATTACATTCATAAGCCGAAAACCGGGACTCCCCGGCGAGTAGTCACTGCCGATCAGCACGGCTTTCAATATCAGCTCGCGCAATAATGGAGACATCTTGATAACCACGCAGGCTTCCGGCAACCCTGTGCAAACAGACGGATCAATGAAGAGATTGCGCAAGGAAACCTGTCCGGGAAAATATACTTCATGCTCGATCTCCGGAGGAACCCATACGGCCTGTGATGGAGGCACAACCCACACACCTCGGCACACGATTTTCATAATCCCGCTACTGGCAAAGATAAGTTGTCCGCGAGGGTGGGCATGGGGCGCAGCGCAACCCGCCCGTTCGACCTGCATTGCCAGCGGTATGACCGGCAATAGCGGGTCAACGTAATAACCGATTTCGACTGGCGGCATTTTTGGCAGTTTATCGACATTCATTGTCAAATCATAGCAAGACAGTCATAATGCTTACAAGTACAATCTCCTTCATCACCCCCGAAGAGAGGAGAAATCAGATGCACACGCAGGAAGAGCGAAAACACCAGGCAATCATTGTCGAGCAATTTTCCCGTCAGGCAATTCCGTTTGCCCAGGTTCCGGGGCACTATGATGCCATGCAGATTCTCATCGAACTTTCCGAGGTCTGTCGGGATGATACGGTGCTCGATGTCGCATGCGGCCCTGGAATAGTTGCCTGCGAATTTGCCAGACGTGCCGGTCGGGTAACGGGAATAGACATCACCCCGGCAATGATTGAGCAGGCTGAAAAGAGACAAAGAGACCTGAAACTGCAAAACCTTGACTGGTCAGTCGGCGAGGCCGTTCCGCTTCCCTGCGATGACAATTCATTTTCCCTCGTTATCACCCGATACAGTTTTCATCACTTACTTGCCCCGGAAAAGGCTTTGCGTGAAATGATAAGGGTATGCAGACCCGGTGGCCGGGTTATGGTGGCCGATGTTGCCGTGCCGACCTCGAAGTCGGAAGCTTACGACCGGCTCGAAGTAATGAGAGACCCATCCCACACCCATGCACTCACGCAGGATGAGTTTGCTGCCCTGTTTCTGCGCTCCGGGCTATGCGCATGCCGGCAGAGCGCTTATGGCGTCGATATTGAGCTGGAAACTCAACTGCGGGCATCATTCCCGAATACTGGTGACGAACCGGAATTGCGAGAAATGATCATCAATGACATTGGCGTAGACAACCTGGGAATAAATGCCCGGAGAGAAGTAGACAAGGTAATGTACACGGTGCCTATTTCAGTTTTCATAGGTCGGAAACAATGATGATAGTTATATAAAGGGGAAGTAATAAGGATCAATTATCCATTTTCCATTTTTTGTGACATAACCCGATAGGGGACGAACCCGATAACGTAGTTGATTTATCAACTAACTTAGCGCTTAATCGACATATTAACTACGTTCCCCAAAAATTTCTCGCCCTCTTGACCTAAAAATACCGGTCACTTCTCAATATTATCTTGCAATCCACAGCATATGCCGATTAATATTCCGGACATGCCTGCTGCTGGAAAGGACTTTCGGGATTTGACATGAGTTCATTAAATGATTGAATTGAAAACAGTTTCCAAACGATACGATTCCCTTACTGCTGTGGACAATGTCTCCTTCTCCGTCATGAATGGAGAATATTTCGCGCTGCTCGGCCCCAATGGCGCCGGGAAGACGACAATAGTCAAGATGCTGCTCGACTTTACGCGACCGACATCGGGGAGCTTGTCCGTCGGTGGCATTCCATGTTCGCGGCCGGAATGTCGAACAGCAATCGGTTACCTGGCCGAAAACCACCATATTCCACCACACCTTTCCGGATGGCAATACCTGCTGCGTTGTGCCGAATTGCTGGAAACAAGCCGGTTCGATGTCGGTGATCAATGCAGGCGCATCGTAGAGCAGATCGGAATGCAGGGAAGGGAACACGCGAAGTCGGGCACATATTCCAAGGGCATGATTCAACGCTTCGGATTGGGGGCCGCTCTTTTGGGTGACCCGAAACTTCTAATTCTCGACGAGCCCACCGCCGGTCTGGACCCCATCGGCATCAGGGAAACGCGCCTGCTTCTCGAGTCACTTAAAACCAAAGGCATGACCGTCTTTCTGAATTCACATCTGCTGTCCGAAGTTGAAAAAATATGCGATTCCGTAGCGATAATAAACCGCGGCAGGCTTCTGGTAAAAGACTCGATATCCGCCATCGTCAGGGACGGCGATACCTTGGAAGATGTGTTTGTCAGACTGGTGAAAGGTTGACATGAAAACGACGAAAGCGCTTCCCTCCATCAAGAGAATTGCCAAATATACGGTTGCCGATGAACTCCGGCATAAAAGTTTCCTCATCATGTTCGGCATCTGCGCCATCTGTGTATTTCTTGTTCGCGGCTGTTATCAGGGCAATTACATGGTAAATGGACATTATCTCGATGCCGGAACCGTGGCAATGGCTTTGTCGAAAGTGACCTTTCACATCATCGCCGCGGGCGTGATGGTCATAGCGGCCTTGCTTTCGATGAGAATATTCCGGCGCGACCGGAACGAAGGAATGCAATCGTGCGTTATGTCCAAACCGATAGCCCGGTGGCAGTATGTCGCGGGAAAGACCGTCGGATTATGGGGTCTATCGGTTCTGTTCATGTTCATCCTGCACGGCATCGTGTTCCTGATAACTTCCTTCAACTTGAAGGTTTTCATACCTGAATATCTCGCCGCCTCTCTGCTTTGCTCCATCAACCTGCTCTTTGTGGTCATTGCCGCGCTTCTTTTGTCGCTCCTGATGCCCGATATCGTAGCGTTTCTTTGCGTCCTGGGCGTCGGTATCGTAGGGTTTGTCGCCGACGGCATTGCCGCCGCCAGTCACAGCCAGATGGTACAGGCGATGATGCGGCAGCAAGACGCCCATCCACTGTCAGAGCTGACATGGTGGAAAGTTGTTTATTATTTGTGGCCAAAGCTCCTGGGGGTTCAGCAGTCGGCATCTTCGCTGATCGGGGGCGAGCCTCTCCATGGTTTCGCTCCTCTCTATCCACTCATCAATGTCCTTCTTTACTGCCTTATTCTGGGCATATTGCTTTTCCGGCGTTTCGGGAGTGAAGACATTGTCTGACAAATGATCTTCGACAAACCCGATTGGCCCGGATTCGAGCGGCAATTTGAAAGAACCCGTTCCTCTACTCTGCCCTCAAGGGCAAGCCAACGAGAGATTCCGGGCGGAATCATCAGGCATCGCGGCAACCTCGGTCAGACCCGATTTTCCATTGAAATACCCGCATGCAGATATTATTTTTAAATTGGGGTGTATTTCAAATGAAAGCGGGACTTCTCATGGATGAAAAATGCCGAAAGGCTTTACAGTACTTATCTGGAAACGATAACGGGACTTCCGTGAACGGAAGCTGCCGGATCAAGGATGAAGACGCCGCGGAGGTGGAACTCCTTGACGCTTATTCCCGCGCGGTTATAGCGGTAGTCGACGCCGTAGGACCGGCGGTGGTGAGGGTCGCGTCGAAAAAGCCGGCCGAAGGCAACTTGCCCGAAGTGGAAGGAGCGGGTTCGGGCGTCATCATCGCGCCCGATGGCTATATCCTCACCAACGAGCACGTGGTTCAGGGGGCGGCGTCACTTTCGGTGACCCTTCATGACGGGACGAACCTCGACGCGGCGCCGGTCGGGACCGACCCGGCCACCGACCTGGCGGTAATCCGCGCCAACGGTTCAGGGCTTCCCTATGCGACTTTGGGCGATTCGGGCAGGCTGAAGGCCGGGCAACTGGTGATCGCCATCGGCAACCCCCTGGGGTTCAGCTCCACCGTCTCGACCGGCGTGGTAAGCGCCCTCGGCCGCGCACTCCGGAGCAGGGACGGCCGGCTCATCGAGAACATCATCCAGCATACCGCGCCGCTCAATCCGGGAAACTCCGGTGGTCCGCTGGTCAATTCACAGGGAAGGGTCGTCGGCATCAATACGGCCATCATCGCCATGGCTCAGGGGATCGGCTTCTCCATTCCGGCCGACACTGCCAGGTGGGTCGTATCCCAGCTGCTGGCACATGGCCATGTGCGCCGCGCCTTCCTTGGCATCTCCGCCCAGAAGAGGCCTCTGAACCGGAGGCTGGTCAGGTTTCACCAGTTGCAGAACAATTACGGCGTCGAGGTAGTCAGGAGCGAACCGAACGGACCCGCCGGGAAAGCAGGCATCAGGGAAGGAGACCTGATTGTCACTGCAAACGGGCAGAAAACGGAAAGCGTCGATGACATCCATCGCATCCTTGCCGAATGGCCGGAGGGAAATTCGCTTGCCATCGTCATCATACGCGGACAGGAGCTGCTGGATTTAAACGTCACTCCCGATGAAGCCGTTCAATAGGGGACCCAGGCGGTACGCCCATGAAATTGTGCTGTCCTTGACGGGAAACGTCAGGCTGCGAATATTATGCTGACAGCGAAACATTCCCGCGGCGGGACTTTCATAATGACAAACGAAACATGCCGATTAACCAACCTTGCCTGCAACTTCAAACCGTCCGTTGTGGTGATGCTGCTGGCTTCAGTCCTTCTTGCAGGGTGTCTGAATACTGCAGCCGTCACCGATCCCCGGGCAACAGCCCGCGGCATCTTCAATGACGAACGGCTTCGGCTGACAGCCGAATACTGTCGCATCCACTACGGCACGGACAGCTACCGGTTGACCGACCCGGAGATGATAGTGGTCCACTACACCGCCTTTCCGACGCTTGAGGAGTCATACCGGTTTTTCGCTCCGACCATGCTTGACCAGGTCTTCCGCCGGGACATAAGCGGCGGCGGGCAGGTGAACGTGTCGCCCCACTATCTCATTGACAAGGACGGCACAATCCTGCAACTGGCGGCGGACAACGTGGTCTGCCGGCACACCATCGGTTTCAACTACACTGCCATCGGCATCGAGAACGTGGGGCGCAGCGAAGCGGACCTGACCGAAGCGCAGGCTTCGAGTACCGCGGACCTCATCAGTCGACTGGTCAGGCGACACCCTTCCATTGCCTATCTCATCGGCCACTACCAGTATCGAGACGCCGCCCTCCCCCACTTCCGGCTCTTCAAGGAAAAAGACCCCACTTACCGGCCGACCGACAAGATAGACCCCGGGCCGGCTTTCATGGCGCGGATCCGGGCGTTGCTCTGGGAGCGTTACGGTATGGTGCTGCAGGAGTGATACCCTCTTACGTCGGCAACCGTGGAGTCTCACCTGAAAGAAATACAGAGTGAGGCTCAAAAGCATGCTTTATTTTGACATTTGTACAGGGTTGAGACCTCGTTGAGTATTCGGTCTATTTACTACTCAACGTTGGGACACTACTGACAAAATATTCTTCAGACTCTGTTTCCACCCTTTCACTGAAACCCTCCATCCGAATGTCTTAATTACATTGTATTGTCAAGCAATTGTGTCTGAAGAAAGAATATCTTTAGGTTTTACCAATTTGACAAGTACTCAAGTATTGTTAAGATTTAACATAGGATACTTTTAGGCTAACACCATAATGGCACTATCATAATTTTTTAGGTCGAAACTTTAGTGCAAATGACATCAATCATCACAACTAGTTGCGCAAAAAGGAGGGTAATATGAAAAAAATTTATGCAATGCTGTTAGCGACCGTTATTTTGCTGGCAAGTTGTGGTGGAGGCGGCGGAGGTGGAGGCGGCGGCAAGTCGCTTTCATCAATTGCCGTAACGCCCGCGAACAACAGGCTGGCCGTCGGGAAAACCCAGCAGTTCACGGCAACCGGGACTTACTCCGACGGGAGCACGCAAGATCTGACATCGTCTGTGACATGGAGTTCATCCGCGACGTCGGTCGCCACCATCGCTTCCGCCGGCATGGCCACCGCCGTCGCCGGCGGTTCGACGACGATCAGGGCCGCCATGGGGAGCACGTCGGGCTCGACTACTTTAACGGTGCCCGGGGCGCAAGGCTCAACACTTGTTTCAATAACAATCAGCCATCCAAATCCCAAGGTAGCCCAAGGTACGTACGAGCAGTTTACGGCTACCGGCAATTACTCGGACGGAAGTACACAGGATCTGACATCATCAGTTACCTGGCATTCATCCGACACATCCGTCGCCGCGTTCAATTCCAGTCCGGGAAGGGCCACAACGACGATCAGCACCGGCACAATATTTGTTTACGCAACATATGGCGGCATGGCCGGTGCCGCTAACCTGACCGTCACGGGGGATTCTTTTTCAGTCATTCAGCTTGTGCCCGGCGATCCTTCAACAATTTCCCTGGGCATGACCCTGCAGTTCAAAGCCTATGGCAAATTCACGTCGGACGGAACACTACAGGATTTGACGGCATCACCGGTAACATGGAGCTCATCTAACAATACCATTGTCACAATAGATTCGAACGGAAAGGCTACAACCGGTCCCAGTGCCGTCGCAGGAAACAACGTAAACATCA
>DASRZQ010000006.1:0-6837 GCA_035686205.1 Geobacteraceae bacterium | reverse complement strand
AATTTTTCCCATTGGGCAGGAAACAGGGTGTCCTGATTCCGTGAGCATTCAGGCCTTCACTCGTTTGGAATGCCTCTATCTCTGCTTCGTCTGCCGTATCATAATCGTGGCGAAGTTCATGCGAAGAAGCGGGCATAAAACCACGCAGGCGGCGATAGACCCCGGCATTCATTTCGGCTTTCATGCTCAAGGATTCAGGGGATGTTTTATACGGAAGGGGAGTTGTGCTTTTTCAGCAGTGCGTAAAGGCGGGACTGGGAAATACCGGAGATCCGGCAGGCTTCCTTGATGTTCCCTTCAGAAAGGGACATCAGATCACGGAGATACTCCCTTTCCGCATGGCTGTATACTTCTTCCCGGAAATCGTGGATTGGAGGCAATTCCCGGACATGTTTTGCGTCTTCCCCGAAAGTCGGGGCGTGGCCGAGAGAAGCCCGCGTCACCTGAACACGGATGTCAGTTGGCAAGTGCTTTGGAAAAAGGGTCGATTCAAAGCGTGCGGATGCCAGAACCCTCTCCAGTGTATTGACAAGTTCTCGAACGTTTCCCGGCCATGGGTACTCCAGGAGGGTTTGCAGAAACTCGGGAGAAAATCCTTTTGGGGAAAGGCCATACCGTTCGCAGAGTCTGTCCAGGTGATAACGCAACAGCTCTTTTATGTCATCGGTGCGCTCCCTGAGCGGAGGCAGTTCGATGACGAATGAACGAAGCCGGAACAGGAGGTCATCACGGAACCGATTGGTTTGCACCATGGAACCTAGGTCCCGGTTTGTCGCGGAAATCAGCCTGAAATCACTTTCTATTTCGCGACTTCCGCCAATAGGGCGAAACCGGTGTTCCTGGAGGACTCTCAGAAAGGATTTCTGCACGGCAAGCGGGAGTTCGCCCACTTCATCAAGAAAGAGTGTCCCCCCGTTTGCCTGAAGAATCAATCCCTCGCGGGCCTTTTCCGCCCCCGTGAAAGTACCCCTTTCATGGCCGAAGAGAAGACTTTCCACCAGCGTTTCCGGAAGCGCGGCGCAATCGACGACCACGAAATTGCCGCCGGCTCGCCGGCTGTTGCTGTGGATGGCCCGCGCGAACAATTCCTTGCCCGTTCCCGTTTCACCCGTAATAAGGACGGTTGTATCAGTCGAGGCGGCCTGGGCTACAAAATCCAGGCAGTTGCTGATTTTCTGACTGCTCCCGACGATACCCTCCCGTTTCAGGGCTGTTATGCTTTTCTTGTTTATCGCATTCTTTCCCTCTCGGTACTGGAGCGCACGAACGAGAGGAAGGGTCATTTGCTGCAGCGAAGCTCCCTTTTCGATATAGTCCCAGGCGCCGCTCTTTATCGCCAATTCAGCGGCATCCGGATCGCCGAACCCTGTGACTATTATGACTTCGGGTGCTGAAGGCGAATGCTGGATGTCAGGTAAAATATCAAGTCCGCTACCGTCAGGCATCCGGACGTCGAGAAGGATAAGATCGAAAGCCTGTGCGAAAGCCTTTTCCATTCCCTCCCGAAGGGTTGATGCGCATGAGGCGTCATGTCCCAGGCGCTTCACCATGAGCATCAACGAAGAGCGCATGTTTTCGTCATCATCGATGATCAGAATGTTTGCCATAAACTTCTTTCACTTTAATTTTCTTTCGTCCAGCACTCGCCGGATTGCCCTGGCCATTTCAGATCTGCTGGTTGGTTTCTTTAACAATTCCCGGATACCGGCGCTTCTTGCCTCCTCGGAGGTAATCCCTCCATCGGAGGGATTCAGATATGCGGTACAAAGTATAACAGAAATATCGGGTCGGATGCGGAGGATTTCACGTGCCAGATCTAATCCCGACATTCCAGGCATTGCCAGATCGGTAACGACGAGATCGAACCTTTCAGGTTGGGAGTTGAACATTTCCAGGGCCTCGGCGGCGCTTTTCCGGGCTATGACATCATAGCCGAGACGCTCCAGCATTTTTTGCTGCACATGAACCAGGTCTTCCTCATCGTCTACCAGAAGGATGCGTTCATTTCCTTCAGGAACCACCATCGGCTTTTCGGTTTCGCAACTCGCGGCGACATTTTCTTTCAGGGGAAAATATACCTTGAAAGTTGATCCCTTTCCCGGTTCACTTTCTACGGTTATGGCCCCACCGTGGCTCTCGACTATGCCGTAAACTACCGACAATCCAAGACCGCTTCCCTCACCATTTTTCTTTGTGGTGAAAAACGGATCAAAAATCCTGTCCATGACATTGCGATCCATCCCATGTCCTGAATCTTTTACTGTAAGCACCAGATAGTGACCTGCAAAGAAGCCCGGATTAAGAGATGGAGACCGGTCATCCACCTCCGCCTCTTCCAGGCTTATATCCAGTACACCTCCTTTTTCTCGCATTGCCTGGGCGGCATTTGTGCAGAGATTGACAATGACCTGATGGATTTGCGTCGAATCGGCCTCGATCATACCCAAACCCGCCGGGATATGCTGTCGGATTTCGATGCTCGGAAGAATAGCAGCCTGCAAAAGTTTCAGACATTCCTTGATTATTATCTCAACATTGACCGGCTGACGAGCAAGTTCCTTCTGGCGGCTGAATTCGCTGATCTGTCTGACTATTTCCCGTCCCCGGTATCCCGCTTTCTGAACTATCTCCAGCAACTCCCGGAGTTCGCTTCCCCTTTGCGCATCCTCTAAAGCCATTTCCACACTATTTATGATTGCTCCCATGATATTGTTGAAATCGTGGGCTATTCCCCTGGCCATTGTCCCGATGGTTTCCATTTTCTGCGAATGCCTGAGGCGTCTTTCCAATTCCCTGTTTTCACTCTGCGCCCTGATTGCAACTATCCCATATGCCAGATCGTCCGCCAATTGCTTCAACAACGCGATCTCTTCGGCATCAAAAGCGTCAGGTTCCTCCGCGTATATGGAAAGAGCGCCGAACGGCCGGACGTCATTGAGCAGGGGCAAAGAAATACATGAGGCGTAGCCACGCTTCAACGCTTCATCCCGCCACAGCTTATAGGCAGGGTTTGTCGCAATATGCCGCACCACGTTGGTGGTTCCCGTGCGTATGGCTGTGCCGGTGGGACCCTGACCACGCTCGTTGTCGGCCCATGACAGGTGCTGATACACCTGGAAGCCCCCCTCGTAACCCCATTGCGTCATGAAGCTTACGGTTTTATCAGGGTCATTCTCCGCAAAACCGACCCAGGCGAAACGGTATTTCCCCGCTTCCACAATAGCCCTGCATATGCTTTCCATGAGTTCAATTTCGCTTTTCGCGTGGACCAGCACCTGCGTACAACTGCTGAGCGTCTTCAGGGCACGATTGATCATGCTCTGCGCTGCTTCGGCTTTTTTTCGCTCCTTTGCCTCCTGCGACAGCTCCAGGTTTTTGAGGCCCATCTCACCTATGATCTGCACCAGGTTCCGGTTGTAAACCATAATGTTGCGAATCTGTTCCCTGTTGAAAACTGGAACCCGGACTAACGCTTCCAGATAGCTCTCCTCGTCAAATCCGAATTCCCGTGCCTGTGCTCGGAAATATTCCAAATCAGGTTTATCGTCCTCATAGAAAAACTGTCCCGTGAAGAATGTGGCCAGGTGTTCCCCATTGATAATGATCGGCACCGAAACGTCCTGCAAGCCGTTCTTGCACTTGTACTCCAGGTATTCTCCGGTAAAGCCGGGCAAACTGGCTTTTATGAAGGCATCACTTTCCCTGCAACGCGCGCATGTAACGGGATGAGCTCTATGGAAACGGACACATATGTCATGCCAGCCCGTAGCCGCCAGTACATTCTCGTTTGTATCCAGAATGGCCGAAATTGCGCCGGTGACCTTGTAATGTGCGTCCAGCAAACGTTGTATCTGCTCGATGTCAACCAGTTGAGCAAAGTTCAGGGGCTTCATCGCATCCTCTATATAGAGCTGAAGTTAATTTTTCCATCACTTACGATCTTAAAGACCAACTGCGCAAAAAATTTATTATAGCCAAAAAAACAGGTGATTTTCAAAATTTAGCACCTAAAAGCTCTTCTGAGTGTACCGATTTGTTCCAGATGTTCTTTCTTTTCCGGTATCTGGTTTTGAGGAGAAAGGGTTTTTTTCTTCCACGACACACTTCTTGAATGCTAATCAGCCTGGACATGGGGCAATTTGAGGTCGGCAACTATGAATACCGCCGCAGATCAGGAATCCGGAAGAACCGGGTTAATTTCTTTTTTGCCCATTTATCAGTTTTTCCGCTTATTTCATTATATTACCTTTGACGATAATCCAGTCTTCTGAACGGCAATATGCAGCGATTTTGCCTGTTGCAAGAAGTCGCTGCAAATGTTGTTCATCGACTATTCCAGTATTTTTATCCATATAGATAACTTTTATCATTGACATACAACCTCCCTGTGTGATCACTGGCAAGAGGCCCTGTCTCCACTTTCAAACAAGCACAAGACATGCGAGCTTCGAAGGATTTCCGGAATAGCTTCTTCAGCCACGTTTACACAGTGGACGATGGTTGTGAAACACATTCGGACTGGGACAAAACATCCGGATGATGTCTTCATTGATATGACTGGAGCCTCTTCGTTGCGAGCAACGGCGAAACGGTGATTTCATTTTTTACGGTAGACACGCCAGCCGCACCCCAAGCAATATCTTCAGCTTCTTCCCGCTCGGCCCAGGAGCGCACGGTGCCGCGCAGAATCACTTTGCCACCTTGAGCTTCTACCGATATTTTCTCCGCATCAATTCTCGCATTTCGTTCAAAAGCTTTCTGAATCTCGACTCTTATAGACTTAGGCTCCGCTTTTGGTTTGATGGATATATTGTTGGTAATCCCTCTTACACCTTTAAGGTGTCTGACGTCATTCTCAGGAATTACCTTCTGGTACATCCATTCCACCTCACCGTCCAAGGTGACCCAGCCATCGTCCACTGTAACTTTGAACCTGTCACCCCTTCATTTTGTTTTAGTGCCTTGGGGAGGTCGTGTCTGCGTTTTTTATTGTATGGTTAATGGACGGTAACCTTTATCTCTTTGGTCTTGGCCTCTTCCGTTTTCGGTAATGTTATCTTCAAGACACCTTTGTCGAAGGTTGCCTCGGCTTTTTCACCCTGGACCCTTACCGGCAATTGAAAGGAACGTTGGAACGAGCCGTAGTAGGTTTCAGAATAATGGTAACGTTCCCCTTCTTTTTTCTTTTCTTCTTTCTTTTCGCCCTTGATGGTCAGGAAATTACCGGAAATGCTTATATCTATATCCTTTATTTCCATACCGGGCAGTTCGGCCTTGACAATTATGTGATCTTTGTCTTCCGATATGGACAGCGGGGGCAGCCATCCACCATCAAGAAATTTGGGGATTGGGGTTTCGATGGCGAACCGATTCCAGATTCGCTCCATATCTCTGCGTATGGCTTCCAGTTCTCTAAACGGTTTCCATGGGACGATTTCCATTGTAAGTATTCCTCCTCTTTCTTTTTACACGACCTCTCCAAGCATCTAAGTTCCTTCTCTGCGTAACCAGAGTAAAGCATGGGTTGTACCAAAACGGTCTTCACTCTTAATATCCAGGAACGATGATGGTTTTTGGTATTGAAAGGGTACTCCGAGGATATTACCGAGAGCAATATTTACTGTGGAACAAGAATTTTTCCTCTATCACAGGAATTTTCTTGGAAGACAGGAAAAAAACGGCAAGTTTATTCGAACATCGAAAAACGTGGGAACCTGTATTGATAAATTCATTGTTTGAGAGATATGGAGTAAAGCTTATTCACCTTCTAACAAATTTTTCCATTCCGACTTTCGCCAAACTTTCGCTGCAATATCCGTTTAAATACCCATTTTTTTGACAGCGTGCGGACTGAGACCAAACGGAAATTAAGGATAACTATCTGTTATTTAACAACATTTTCCTTGCTTGGCTTCTGCACCATTTTCATGGTTCACGGTTTCGATTCCCATGCGCTTCCGCCATTTTTCCTTTTAATTACAACTAGTTACTAGACTCAACCACACAACTTTCGCTAGCCACGGGAACCGTTCCCACGCGACCTTACCCCAATAATCCGTTATTACGACTAGTTATGCATCAATCCTTTCTTCTTTCGGACCGTCCTGTATGATCAGTTCGCGTAATTCCCTGATATGATCCATTCCTTATCTTCTTTGCCGCGTGCAAACTTCCCTTTTTTTGAAAATTATTTGTCATTTGGGAAATGAGAAATCGTCCGGCTTTAGATTTCCGCCGCGAATCTGCGCCTCTTCAGCCAAGCCTGGTTCAACTCTTACCGTTCGATGATGGTCCTTCAGACCTAATCTTCTTGAATCCCTTAACCTGTCGATGCGCCCCGGAATAATGTACAGGATAATAATCAACCCGTACATGGCCAGGCTTAACCACGTGCTTAAATACGAAACCCCGATGGCAAACAGATAGGTAACTGGCGCTATGAGAATTCTTCTCCCCATGGCCCTCACCGCATGCGGATCAATTTCGTCGGCAACAAGCCGGTGCCGACTAGTTGCGAATAGCCATTGCAGATACTGGCACATCGAAATGATAAACAGGTGGCTGCCATAAAATATGACCGCAAATTGCTGATCTATGTGTTCGCTGAGTAAGTGCGTGGAAAATGGAACAAAGGCTACGAACATCAAAAACATGATATTGATCCAAAATAGAGTGCGGTCGGCACTTTTTATGTATTGGAACTGTATGCTGTGACTGACCCAGAAGACGGCTATAATGACAAAACTCAGCACATAGATGAGGAACTTGGGCCAGAGCGCCATGACCCTGTGCTCAAGCCCCACATGGGTTACCTCTTTGGGAAGTTTCGGCACCTTG
>DASRZQ010000005.1:0-3240 GCA_035686205.1 Geobacteraceae bacterium | reverse complement strand
GACATAGTATTTGACGGCATTCCACACGTCCTGCTTTTCATATACACCGAACCATCTTTCGTAAATCTCCCGGTATTCCCCGTTCTCTTTCAGGATTTTCAGCCCTTCGTCGAGCCTGGAAAGAAGTTCCTGGTTGCCCTTGCGCACCGCGAAGCAGTACCGCAGTTGAGGCAGTTCGGTGTTGATAATTCTGATATTGGCGAGCCTTAAAGTCTTGACATAATGCTCTCCCTGAAGCCTGGAAGGCATGACGGCACAGTCGTGTTTTCCCGAAGCCAGAAGCCTGAGAACCTGTGGGGCATCCGTCACCGCCACGATGCGCGAGGCAAGGTCGTTCCGTTTCAGTGAATCGTGGATGATGTCCCCTTCCTGGACGATAATCTCCTTGCCCTGAATATCCGCAAAGGAGCGGATTGTAGAATCCTTGCGCACGAATATCCCGGAAGTGACCATGGTGTGGGGAACGGAAAAATCAACGAGCCTGCTCCGTTCAATGGAATAATACATCCCGGCAAGCGCGTCGATCCTGCCCAGCTCCAGGTCTTGCCTGACCTTATTCCACGGACCCAGCCTGAATTCCACGTCGAAACCCATGGCATCGGCCACCGCCCGCATCAACTCGACATCGAACCCCGTCGGAATGCCGTTCTCAAGATATTCGTAGGGCGGACAGTCATGGTCGCCGCCCACGATAATCTTCGGCCTTGCCGTTACGGGAGCCGCCCCGCTCACCGAAGGAAGCAGCAACGCCAGGATGATGCCGACAAACAATACAAAACGGATCACGTTGCGCCTCATAAGGCCGACACGAATTTCACACACAAAAAAAGCCGTCCCATCAGCACTGCGCTGAATAGAACGGCTTTAGACCCGAATTCTCCGCTCACTTCTTTCAAATCCATCAAGGCTCCTCGAAACCGGGGAAAAATTCGCTAATCATTCCCTGTCGTTTTCAGGTGAATCTGCATACGAATTTCTCATATTGACTCCTCATGATGCTTTGCATGTAATTACCCATTAATGTCTAACTCAAGTAAAATATTTTCAATCGGGGATTCCCCTAGAATGTGCCGCCAAATCCCTGAATGGCGAAATAAGCATGGACGGCCTTCAATCGAGGGGGGTGATACCTTCGCGGATGGCATACCTGGTCAGTTCCGCCACGCTGTGCAGGTTGAGCTTTTTCATGATCTGCTGGCGGTGGGTTTCCGCGGTTTTAATGCTGACTCCAAGGGTGTAGGCTATCTCCTTGGTGCTCTCACCTTCGGCGATAAGCTGCAGGACTTCCCTTTCGCGGGAAGAAAGCAGCGAAACGGCGGGGGGAGCCGATTCGGGCGATCGCTTCAGGTAATCCTTGACGATGAGGCCGGCCACTTTCGGGCTGAGATAGGTTTCATTCCCGGCGACGGTGCGGATGGCCCGCACCAGGTCATCGAAGGCGCAGTCTTTCAGCAGGTACCCCTTCGCTCCGGCGGAAAGCGCCTCCACCACGAATCTCCGGGCGGAATGCATGGAGAGGGACAGGACCTTGACTTCTCGATTTTCGGCGGAAATCCTCCGCGTCGCCTCGATGCCGTTCATGTCGGGCATCGCTATGTCGATGACGGCGATATCAGGCATGAGCTGACCCGCGAGCTGGACCGCCGTTCTGCCGTTGTCGGCCATGGCAACCACTTCCATGTCGGGTTCCCTTCCCAGCAGGGAATTCAACCCCTCCCTTACGATTTTGTGGTCATCCGCCAGCAGGATCCTTATAGTCATGACATTTCCCCACGCTTCCGACGTTTAGCTTTTCCGGCTGGAAGCATCAGCCTGACACGGGTCCCGCGGCCGGCCTTCGATTCGATGTCGAGCTTCCCTCCCATGTGTTCCAACCTCTGCCTGATATTGAAAAGGCCGAACCCGCGTTTTCCATTGCAGCGCCAAAGACTATCGGACGCGTCGAATCCGGTCCCGTCGTCCGTCACTTCGACCATTATTTTACCACGGACCTTTTCGATGGAAACTGTTACTTTTGTTGCCTTTGCATGCTTAACGACATTAACGAGAAGTTCCCGCACCATCTGGTAAAGGGCGACACCCGTTTCCTGACCCAGCGGCTTCGGCTTCCCGTCGTCCTGAAATTCCACCCGTAAACCGTGACGTTCCTCGAACTCCTCCGCGAGCCATTCGACCGCGGCTTCGAATCCCACCTCGTAAAGCAGCGGCGGGCTGAGCTGAAAAGTCAACGACCTGATTTCCTCTATGGAGCGGCTGATCTGATCCTTTATTTCACTGACCACGGCCTCGAACTTTTCGGCCGGAAGATCAGTCGACAGCGAATCGAGGCCGATTTTGCCCATGATCAGGGGCTGTCCCACCTGGTCGTGGAGTTCCGTCGCGATGCGGCGCCGCTCTCTCTCTTCCACCAGCGACAGTTCGGCCGCCAGCGAAGTGAGCTGCCTGGTCCTCTCCCTGACCCGGCATTCCAGTTCGTCATGGGCTTTCCGCAGCTCTTCCTCGGCCCGGGTACGCTCGGTAATGTCACTTGCGAATTCGGCGATCCCCAACAGCCTGCCCCGGTTGTCCTTGATCGGATAAGCGCGCATGACCAATACCAGACCGTTAATGTGCCGCTTCTTTATCTTCTGCGGTTCGCCCGTATCCCTGGCCAGGACCACGGGACAGCCTTCACATGGCTCCTTGCGCCCGTGAATCACCTCCCAGCAATGCCGCCCGACAATCTCCTCCACAGGCAGATTTGCCAAATCGGCAACTTTCCAGTTGCCCCATACTATCTTCATGTCCGGATCGTGATACATCACGTAATCCATCGTGCTGTTCAGGATAAGGGACTTCTCCGCTTCGGAAGCCCTGAGAGCTTCCTCCGCCAGTTTTCGCTCGGTGATGTCCGTCGCGAAGGCGCAATTGTACTCCTCGCCTTCAAAGATCACGTGGTTGGTGCGTATTTCCACCGGGTACACACGGCCATCTTTGGTGCGATGAAAGGTCTCGAAGGTGGTCGACCCTTTCTCCCGCGACTCGTTCCAATACATGGGGAATTCTTCGGGGGAACATGTCGGACTTATGTCGGGAACAGACATCCCCAAAAGCTCTTCCCGCGTATACCCCAGGGCACGGCATGCGGCGTCATTTACATAGAAAAAACGGCCGTCCCCCGTTATCCAGAAGGCCTGGTCCGCCGCCCGGTCAATGGCGAACTGCGTGAATCGGAGCGCACGCACGGTTTCGGCCAGTTCA
>DASRZQ010000004.1:0-14900 GCA_035686205.1 Geobacteraceae bacterium | reverse complement strand
ACCAATCCCGATTACCTCAAAACGGTGGCTGACAGGGTCAAGGCACTCAGGGACACGGGTGTCAAAGGCGGCGTCCCGGCCGACCTGGTCCAGGCTTCGGCGAGCGGGCTGGATCCTAATATTTCCGTGGAGTCCGCCAGTGTCCAAATCCCAAGGGTTGCCAAAGCGCGCGGCATGAGCGAAGATGAAGTTCGGAAGCTGGTGGCCACTCATACTGAAGGCCGTCAACTCGGCTTTATGGGAGATCCGCGGGTGAACGTGCTTGAGCTGAACCTTGCGCTGGATGGGCGGTTGCCGTAGGCGGCCGGTGGACGGCAGCTGGCAGTAAGCGGCTGGCAGCTAGTGGATGAGGGGGCGTTGCCATGGAATCGCATGGTAGGGGCGGGTTTCAAACCCGCCCTTAAAGCCGGACGCCGGCGGCTAAAATGTCTCCATCCGTGCAGTAATGAATTGAGCCCGGCTTCAAAGTGGGGTATATTAACGGGAAAATACCGCGAAAAACGGAATTCTCGTGATATCGAATCATGTAGCCAATCACATCCTGTTAGAAGTCGGGATCATCCTGGCCGCCGGTACGTTGAGCGGCATAGTCGCCAGGAAATTCAGAGCCCCGGACCTGGTGTTCTTCCTGCTGGCCGGGATCGTGCTCGGTCCCGAAATGACCGGCATTCTCAATGTCCGGCCGGAATCCACCTTCAACCAGCTCATCCTGATTTTCGGCTCCTGCTACATCCTGTTCGACGGGGGCGCCACGCTGAAACTGAGCGTGCTGAAGGAGGTCTGGCTCACCCTCGTGGTGATATCGACGCTGGGAGTCCTTATCACCGCTTCCATTACCGGCCTGGCGGCAATCGGCATTCTTGGCGTACCCCTGATAACGGCGCTGCTGCTGGGCGCTTCACTGGCCTCGACGGACCCGGCGACCCTGATCCCGGTCTTCAACCAGGTGCGGATCAGGGAGCGGGTGGCGCAGACCGTCGTGGGCGAATCGGCATTCAACGATGCCGTAAGCGCAATTGTCACATTCGCCCTTCTGGGGGTCGCCCTGGGAACGGGAGGAAAGCTTTCGCCCGGCGCGATGGCCCTCGAACTCGCCGCCAATGCCCTGATCGGGATAGCGGCCGGCGCCGCCCTCGGCTATGCCGCGGCATTCCTTATTGCCCACGAGAGATTCGGCTTCCTTATCAAATATGCTCCGCTCGTAACCCTGATGGCGGTGGTCGGAGCTTTCCTGAGCGCCGAAACGCTCAACGCAAGCGGTTTTATGGCCGTCTTCGTCTTCGGCGTCATGCTCGGAAACAAGGAAATGTTCGGCTTCCGCCAGGAACGCGGCGAACGGGAGCGGCTGGCGGATTTCATCGGAACCACCACCCTGATCATGCGGATGTTCATTTTCATCCTGCTTGGGAGCCAGGTCAACTTCTCTCTCATCGGCGAGCACTTGGTCGGCGGCCTTCTCCTGGTGCTCGTATTCATGTTCGTCGCCAGGCCGGTGACCGTGTTCGCCTGTGCCCTGCCCGACCGGAAGGCCAAGTGGAGCCTGCGGGAGCTCCTGTTCATCTGCTGGACCAGGGAAACCGGGGTGATTCCGGGGGCGCTGGCCGGCATCCTTGTGGGCATGAGGGCGCCGGGGGCGGAAGTTATCGCTTCGGTCACTTTCCTGACAATCCTCCTGACTATTATGATCCAGGCGACTACCGCACGATGGATGGCGGGAAAGCTCGGACTTCTGAATGAGAAGTAATGACCACCATGGCTGAAATGATAAAAGCTCCCGTGAGGCTTGCGAATAAACTGGCATCCGCCGCCAGGTCCCTGATACTGAGGCACCTGCAGTGGATCTTCGTCGCTACGACGACAAAGCCGCTGATGGTTTTCGCTGCCTGCTGCCTCGTCTTCCTTCTATCCTGCCTGTCGATTTCCAGGATCAGCTTCGAGGCGGACATATTCAGGCTGTTCCCGCAAAAGGGTCCGCTGGCCCTGTTTACGGACACGATGAAATGGACCGGAAGCGCGGGCAACGCCTACTTTCTCCTGGAAGGGGACAGGGAAACGCTGGTCGGGGAAGCCGACGCATTTGCCGAAAAGCTGCGAAACCTTGCCGTCGACGGCAAACCTGCGTTCACCGGCATCAAATACCGTGTCGTCGATCCCGGCGAGGCGAAGTCTTTTGCCGATTTCCTTGGTTACGCGGTAACCCGGCCTCAGTTTTTCGTTAACCCCGGGGATGCCCCCCGTTACCGGCAGCTTCTCTCCCCGGCGGCTGCCGACGCGTCGCTGCGAAGGGCACGGACCGAGCTGGCGACGCCGGGAAGCGTCACCGACATTATCGCCGCGGATCCGCTCTACCTGCGCGACGTGATCATGCCGCGATTCAAGGCAGCCTCCCAGATGCTCGACCTGGACCCCTCCTCGCCCTATTTCCTCTCGCGCGACGGCAGGGTCCTGATCATCATCGCGGAGCCGGCGCGGCCGGTAACCGACATAGCCTTTGCCCGTAAGCTGGTGGCGGCAATCAACGAGGCGCGCAAAGGGTCCGCCGTCAGAATATCATGCACCGGCGCCCACCTGGCAGCCGTGGCGGACGAATCGGTCTTCAAGGAAAATGTCCTGGTCGCCGTCCTCACATCGCTGGTCGTGGTGCTGGCCATATTCTTCGCCGCCTACCGGCGTTTCCTGCCGACTCTGCTGATCCCGCTGATCCTGGTCTTCGGCATTGTGCCGGCAATCGGCGTCGCCGGTCTGCTTCATCCGACGCTCAGCGTCATCTCCCTTGCCTTTACCTCGCTGATCATCGGCCTCGGCACCGACTACCCGATCCATCTCTACGACCGGTTCCACTTCGAGCGGAGCCGGGGCAGGTCGACGGAGGAGGCGCTCAGGCTCGCAACGGTGGATACCGGCCACGCCCTGTTTACCTCCGCCACGACGACAGCATTCCCCTTCCTCTGCCTTGTCCTGTCGGACGTGCGGGCGCTCTCCGAACTGGGGCTGCTGGTGGGGCTCGGCGGCGTTTTCACGCTCTATGCCACCCTAGTTTTCCTGCCGCCTCTGCTGATCTTCATGGACAAGCGGTTTCCCCTCAGGGAGTACCGGCCTCTTCCCGGCTTCTCCCTCGGCGCAGTCTGGAAATCTGGACAGCGGCACCGGCGGAAAACGGCGGTTTTTTCCATCCTTGCGATACTCTGCCTGCTCCTGGCGGCAACGAACATTTCCTTCGAGTCGGAGCTGAAGAACCTGCAGCCCCGTTCTTCCGAGGCCTTCATCACCCAGGAGAATATGGAGCGGCACCTGAGCATAAGCCCCAGGCAGCTGATAGTCGCCGTGGAGGGGAAAGACCTCGGCAACGTCCTGTCGCGGGGAGACCGGGTCGACGCCCTGGCCGGCCGTTACCGGCAGCAAGGCGAGATAGTATCTTTTTCATCTTTGGGGCAGGTGATAAATGACGCGGCCGCCCAGCGGGAGGTCATAAACGGGCTGATGCGTACGGACGGAGGCGATACCGAAGCCGACCTGAAGAATTCCATGGCGCGGCAAGGTTTCGCCGTGGAACCTTTCCGGGATTATATCCGGAATCTTGCCGGTTTGGGCCATGCACGGGTCCTTCACATCGGCGAAGCTCTCGACCGCCTTTCCAACTCACCCTTCCGCGGCATCGTCGAAAGGCACCTGGTCCGTAACGGCGGAGAATACCATCTCCTCACGTACCTGAACTATCGTGGTCCGGAGTTCCATCAGGCCGATTTCCTCAAGGGGCTGCGGGATATCGACCCGACGGCGCGGGCAACGAGCGTCGACCTCGTGAGCGGCCAGCTCTCCGACTCTGTCAGGAAAAGCTTCATCTGGGGATTGATCGCGGGAGGAGCCATAGTCCTGTTTCTTCTCGTGTCCCACTTCAGCACCAGGGAGGGCATTTTTTACACCCTGTTCCCGTTATATGCCGGGATCATCTCCATGCTGGGGCTGATGGCGCTGTTCGGCATGCCCCTGAATTTCATGAATGTGACGGTGCTGGTAACCATTATCGGTATGGGAAGCGATTACGGCCTCCATATCGCCCACCGGGTAAGGAACTGCGGGCGGGACGAATACCGGGAGCGCTTCACTCAGGCCGGAAGGGCGGTCCTGCTTTCCTGTTTGACGAACATCGTTGGCTTCGGCTCGCTAGTCTTCACCGATTACGGGGCGCTCGCCTCCATCGGCTGGGCCACGAACTTCGGCATAGCCGCGATTACGCTGTTTACACTGGTCACGCTTCCGGCGTTCATGAGGGCTCCGGAGAAATGGGGCAAAGAAGATGGTTTTATACGGCAGTAAAGTTTTTGGCATATAATTAACTTTGCATTATGATTTTTTTTCGTCCCATGGGACCGAAGGAAGGTAGCCCGGTGATTCATCGCCGGGTAATGTTGCGCCCAGGCTCCCCCTCTTAAGATAAGAGGGGGCGGGGGAGTTATGATGCGGCAGGAATAACCCCTCCCGGCCTCCCCTTAAACTAAGGGGAGGAGAAAAGGCGCGAAGGCATAATTTTGATTTCGAGGACTACCCATCATGACTGACGACACCGAAGTAAAACGCCCCTCTCCGGAGGCGATGCTGAAGCTGGCCAAGGCCGAGGAGGAGAACATTACCGGCCGACTGAAGATTTTCCTCGGCTATGCCGCCGGAGTAGGCAAAACCTACGCCATGCTGGAGGCGGCCCGGCAGCGGAGGCAGGAAGGTGCCGACGTGGTTGCAGCCTATGTGGAATCCCACGGGCGGAAGGAAACGGATGCGCTGATGGAAGGCCTGGAAGTCATCCCCAAGGCCCACCTGGAATATCACGGTGTCCTTCTTCCTGAGATGGACATCGACGCGGTGCTGGCCAGAAGGCCGCGGATCGCCCTTGTGGACGAGCTGGCGCACACCAACGTGCCCGGTTCCCGCCACGAGAAGCGATGGCAGGATGTGGAGGAGCTCCTGGCGGCGGGCATCGATGTCTACACCACCGTAAACGTCCAGCATTTCGACAGCCTCAGGGATAACGTGGCGCAGATAACCGAGGTCGTCGTCCAGGAGACCGTGCCGGACCGGTTGCTGGACGAGGCGTCCGAGATCAAGCTGGTGGATATCCCCCCCGAAGAGCTCCTGCAGCGGCTGCGCGAGGGGAAAGTCTATATCCCCGATCAGGCCGCCCAGGCGATGAAGAAGTTCTTCAGACTCGGAAACCTCATTGCGCTGCGCGAGATTTCCATGCGCAGGGCGGCCGCCCGCATAGACGACCAGATGCGGGACTACATGGAGAAATTCTCCATACCAGGTCCGTGGCCGGCGCAGGAACGGCTGCTGGTGTGCGTCAGCGGCAGCCCGTACAGCGAGAAACTGATCCGTGCCACCAGGAGGCTGGCCGATGAATTGAAGGCCCCCTGGTTTACGGTCTACATAGAAACGCCGGGCACCTCCAGGCATATCCGGGAAAACCGCCAGAGGGTCTGGGGCAACCTGCGGCTGGCGGAAAGCCTCGGCTCCCAGGTTGCTTCGATTTCGTCCGATTCGGTGGCCGTTGCGGTAAACGATTACGCCGTCAGGCACAATATTACCAAAATCGTGGTCGGCAAGCCTTTAAAGCCCCGCTGGCGTGAGATTCTCGTCCCTCCGACCGTCGACCTGATCGTGCGGGGAAGCGGGGCCGTCGACGTGTTCGTCGTCAGCGTCGCGCCCGCACCCGCGAAGCAGCGTGCGGCAAAGGGCGGGCTGAAGCCGTTCCAGTCCCTGTCCGGGTACTGGGCAAGCCTGGCGCTGGTAGCAGCCGCGACGGCATTCTGCGGACTGGTGGCCCCTTTTCTCAGCCCGGCGAACCTGGTCATGGTGTACCTGCTGGCCGTTGTCCTGGCATCAGTGAAACTGGGCCTCAAACCGGCGATCCTCACCGCTTTCCTGGGCGTGCTGGCATACGATTTCTTTTTCGTGCCGCCGCGCCTTACCTTTGCCGTGGCGGATACCGAATATGTGCTGACCTTTATCGGCCTGTTCACCGTCGGAGTCGTGATAAGCACGCTCGTGTCCAAGGCCCGCGAACGCGCCGAGGCGCTGCGCGAGCGCGAAGCCCAGACCGCCAGCCTTTATTACCTGAGCCGCGACCTGGCCGCCTCCGCCGACATGGCTTCGATCCTCGACAAGATATGCCGGAACATAGAGGGGACGCTGAATGCCAAGGCAGTGGTTTTTCTCCACGAAGAGGGACGGCTTGAAATCAGGGAGGCAAGCAGAAACCTGCATATTTCCTCCAACGAGATTGCCGTGGCCGACTGGGTATTTCATAACCGCCAGCAGGCCGGGCGCGGCACTGAAACCCTTTCTTCCGTCGATATGCTGAACATCCCGATGCAGACATCGACAAACATGCTCGGCGTGCTGGGGGTCCGGTTCGAGGACAATTCCGAATACAAATCGCCGCAGACCCGCAAGCTCCTGGAAGCCTTGGCCGGCCAGGCGGCGGTGGCCATCGAGCGGGTCCGGTTCGCCCACCAGGCGGAGCAGGCCAAGATACTGCAGGCGAGGGACAACCTGGAGCGAGCCCTGCTCAATTCCATTTCCCACGACATGCGGACCCCCCTCGTGTCGATAACCGGGGCGCTTAGCGCCATCAGGGAACAGGGGAGCCGGCTCGACGAAATGTCGCGTAAGGAGCTTCTCGACGCGGCGTGGGAAGAATCGGGCAGGCTGAACCGGTTTGTCGGCAACCTGCTCGACATGACCCGGCTGGAATCGGGGGCCTTGAAAATCAAGGAAGAGCTGAACGATGTGCATGAACTTGCCGGCTGCGCGCTTGCCGCACTTGAGCACCGCATCGGTGGCAGAGAGGTGGAGGTGCGCCTGGCGCCCGAACTGCCCATGGTGCCCATGGACATGACGCTTATGACACAGGTGCTGGTCAACCTGCTGGACAATGCGCTGAAGTATTCACCGGCCGACAGGGAAGTGGAGATTTCCGCTTTCACCGACGAGTCGCGTCTGACGATCGAAGTGTCCGACAGGGGGCCGGGCATTCCGGAGGCCGATCTGGACAGGATTTTCGAGAAATTTTATCAGATCCCGGTCCCGGAAGGGGCCGGCGGCACCGGGTTGGGGCTTTCCATCTGCAAGGGACTGGTGGATGCGCACCACGGGGAAATTCATGCAAAAAACCGTATCGGCGGCGGATTGACCATTACCGTTACCTTGCCGCTTACAGGAATAAATACCGGGGGGACTGACTGATGAATAGCGACACGGGGCAGAAGCGCCGGATTCTCGTTGTCGATGACGAAGCGGCAATCAGGCGTTATCTGCGCATTGCCCTCAATTCCGAAGAATTCGATATCCACGAGGCCGAAGACGGCCATACCGCCCTTGCGACGGCGGTTTCGGTGAGGCCGGACCTGGTCATCCTCGACCTGGGGCTTCCGGACCTGGACGGGGTGGAGGTGCTGCGGCGCTTGCGCGAGTGGTCGGAAGTGCCGGTCATTATCCTTTCGGTGCGGGACAGGGAAGACGACAAGATCAAGGCGCTGGACGCCGGGGCGGACGATTACCTGACCAAGCCGTTCGGCACCGGGGAGCTGCTGGCGCGGATCCGCGCGTCCATGCGGCGCTCCCGGCACGCGGCGCCGGAACCGGTTTACAGGATCGACGAGCTGGTCGTGGACCTGGCCCGGAGGCGGGTGACCGTACGGGACAGGGAAATCCAGCTGACGCCCACCGAATACGAGCTGCTCCGCCTTCTGATCGTACAGGAGGGCAAGGTCATGACCCACAGGCAGATCCTGCAGAAGATATGGGGTTCCGCGCACCTTGAGCAGCCGAACATTCTGCGGGTCACCATGAGCAACCTGCGCCGCAAGATAGAGGAGGACGCCTCCCGGCCGAAGTATATCCTTACGGAACTTGGCGTCGGGTACAGGATGAAGATGTATTAGCGGCAATCACAAGTCTTTTTAATGATAATGCGTGATTTTTGTTGACGGGACGCCCACGCGAGGAGTAAATAAAACAGAGCTAATTGCATAAATTTAAATAACTGTCCGGGGGACAGGGAATGCCTTGTCACGGAAATAATGGGAGATGATAAAGGGCCGTATCGTTCAGCTTTCAGCTGACGGTGCGGCCTTTTTTGCTTGAAGAGTAATATCCAGAAGTTTTTACTTCGGTAAGATTAAGGGCATATTACTCGAAAAGCATATAGTAATAGATGTCAACAAGATAAACCGGATAACTGAAAAAACGGTAAAAAGCATGTAATATTAGATGCTTCATTGGTATATAAAGATATATGCAAGCATATAATATTATAGACTTGCATCTATTATTAGATGCCTACACCTAACCGGTGAATAACGAGTTGTGTTTAGGAAATTATGATGAATGATATGAAGCTTGAAGATCTGTCGACCGTTGAAATTATCGAACTGGCTTATGCTAATCAAGATGAAGAGGAATACTGGAGGCACATTGCAACTCTTCACCAACGTGGAACAATTTGCGAATTTACAGCCGCAAAGGAACTAACCGAGAGTGGTGATGCTGTCAGGAGAGAAATCGGTGCAGATATTCTTGGCCAGCTAGGTTGGTCAGAACGGACATTTTAAACCGAATCAGTTGAAATTTTGATCAAGCTTCTCGCCGACCCAGAGAATGACGTGATTGCTTCCGCAGCTTTCTCGTTGGGGCACAGGAACGACCCTGCAGCAATCTCCGAATTGATAAAGCTGATCCACCACCCTGATGATCGGGTAAGATTCGGTGTCACGACGGGTCTCAGTTGCCATGAGGATTCACGAGCTATTGAAGGACTCATAGTTCTCTCGAACGACAAAGACGAGGAAGTCCGAGACTGGGCCACCTTTGGCCTCGGGACACAGATCGATACAAACTCATCAGAGATTTGCGATGCGTTATTGGCGAGGCTTTCCGAAGAGAACCAAAAAATCAAGGATATGACATGAATCTGACGAATGAACCCGGCGGGGAAAAAAGACCGCTGATAAGAACGTTTATCGCAGGACTGGCGGGCGGAACGGCGATGAACCTGGCGATGCTATTGACATTCCGGGCAGTCGGTTTCGGCTGGAACGGCGGCGGTATTCTGATTACATCCCCCATGCAAAGCCGCAAGCTTGTAGCAGTTTGGACCAGTCTGAAGCCCCTTCCCCTTGTTGTAGCCAATCCGGCGCCGATTGTTATCGGGTTGCTGCTTTTCGGCGTCGGCCATGCCTTTGTTTACAGGTGGCTTGCGGTCGCGTGGCCTCGGGGGATTGTCCCTCGGGCATTGAGGCTTGCGGGCTTGCTGTTCTTCATGACGTTCCTGTTTTGGGAGTTTTTCACGCCGTTCAACCAATTCGGAGAGCCGCTGCCCCTTGTAGCCCTGGAACTTTGCTTCTGGGCAATAATCGCCATGGCCGAAGCGTTTGCAATTGCGTTCGTAATGGAACGGTAGAGCCCGGCGGACATTCACAAACGGGCTCTTGAGAAGCCTCGGTGATATGCGGTTTCATCTATGTTTATCGGTGGTTGACAAGTTTTCATTCAATTTTGGCAGACGGAAGACGGGATTAGAGAACGGAATGGCAACTTTCGGCCAGGCTCCAAATTAATTTCTGGAGGATTTACGACATTGGAAAACTCAGTCTTCGCATCACTCATGTTCATCACAAAGCGTCCACCCGTCATCATGGTTGAAGGCAGCGGGTCCTGGATAACTGACCGGGATGGCAAGCGCTACCTTGATTTCATGCAGGGATGGGCGGTCAACTGCCTCGGGCATTCGCCCAGGGTGGTAGCGGACGCGATAGCACGGCAGGCGCAGCGCCTGATCAGCTCCAGTCCCGCTTTTTATAACGATCAGGCAATCAGGCTGGCCGACCTCCTGGTCGCGAACACCTGCTTCCAGCGGGTCTTTTTTACGAATTGCGGCGCCGAAGCCAACGAGGGGGCAATCAAGCTCGCCCGCAAGTGGGGGAGCTTGCATCGACATGGCGCATTTGAAATCATTACGATGATAAACGGGTTTCACGGGCGAACCCTGGCGACGATGTCCGCCTCGGGCAAACCTCAGTGGCAGGAGTTGTTTGAACCCAAGGTTCCGGGATTTATTAAAGTGCCGCTTGGAGATATTGAAGCGGTTTCAAGGGCCGTCGGAGAAAAGACCGTGGCGGTGATGCTCGAGCCTGTCCAGGGTGAAGCGGGAGTGGTGCCGGCACCGGCAGATTTCCTTCGCGGACTCAGGCTGCTAGCCAGTGAGAAAGGGCTGCTGCTTATCTTCGATGAAGTCCAGACCGGCATGGGACGGACGGGGACTTTGTTCGCCTACCAGCAGACGGGAATAGAACCGGACATCATGAGTATCGGCAAAGGGATCGGCGGGGGCGTCCCGTTGGCCGCTCTGCTGGCAAAAGAGGAGGTCTGCTGTTTCGAACAGGGAGACCAGGGCGGAACTTACAACGGGAACCCGCTAATGGCAGCGGCCGGAATAGCCGTAATCGAGGAAATACTCAGACCCGGCTTTTTGGATCATGTCCGGGAAACGGGGGAATTTTTCAGGCAGGGTTTGGAGAGGCTGTCAAAAAAACACGGGCTCGGGGAAATACGAAGCAAAGGGCTGCTGCTGGCGCTGGTGTTGCCGGATTCCAACGGTGACGGAATTGTCGAAAGGGCGAGAGAAAAGGGACTAATCATAAATGCCGCACGCCCTGACACTTTACGGTTCATGCCTGCCTTGAATGTAAGCAAGGAGGAAATAGAAGCCTGCATCGAGATTCTTGATGACGTGTTCTCGTCTTAGGGAATTCCGGGGACATTAATACGAATGATAAGTCGGTTTCTTTAAATAATCGACATTTTGTCCCCGGAAACAAGGTTTATCGTTTTTGTTGATAATAGGCGCGGGCAAAGAGCAAAGAAATCGAACTAATTGCAAAAGTTTACAATACCCGTCCGGAGGACGGGGAGTGCCTTACCACGGGAATAATGAGTGATGAAAAGGGCCGCATCGATCAGTTTGAGCTGATAATGCGGTCTTTTTGTTTTGCTGACAGGTAAAATCCATGCTGAAGGATTTGAAATCACACGCCCACCTTAAACCGGGGGAGAAAGCCGCCAGGCTGCTGGGCGTGAAGTCTGGCGATATGCTTATCCTCGACCGGTACCAAAAAGACGGGCAACACCGGGTTGGTTAAGAGAATATCGCGGAATTGTTTGGACATGATTGAACTGGGTAACGTTATTGGTATAATTGTTTAACAATTTATTTACAAGGGTTCTTTAAGATCATACCCAGGACAATACAAGTTGAATACGTTCAAAAGAAGGAAAATCGGCGAAATACTCGTTGACAGGGGAGAGCTGAACACTTCTGACCTTTCATTTGTTCTTGCGTTAATCAAATCGACTGGCGAACGTTTCGGAAAGGTCTGCCTTGTTAATGCCCTCGTTTCTGAAGAGGCCCTGGCCAGAGCATTGGCGGAGCAGTTCGGGATGGAATACGTCGACCTCAAAGGTTTTAAAATGGACGAAGCCATCCTTGAGATTTTCCCGCATGTTTTGCCGAAGGATACTATTTATCGATTCCATTTTGTTCCCCTGGAATCCTGTGGGGATTGCCTGATTGTGGCCGTCGATGATCCGACAGACATTCTCAAGCTTGATGAACTGGAATTTCTCCTCCATAAGCCGGTTATCTTCAAGCTTGCTACCGAATCGGCAATAGAGGCCGTTTTGCAGAGGGAAGAAGGGTCCGGCTGGATTTTTAAGGACACCGCGGAGCTAAAGGAAAATGGGGGCTTTTGCGGAGTTAAAATACCAGTCTCCTCATTAAAAAAATCAATGAACTTTTACAGGGATTTCCTGGGTCTCGGCGTCAAGAAGCAATCGCAGGATCTGGTGGTTTTCGAACATGGTTTAGTTCTTGTAAACGCCCATTATAGAGCTTGCCTGCCTAAGGACCTGAAACTCAGGTCATTGGTTTACATCGAGACATCTGATATTGAAGGGCGTTTTTCCAGAGCGATAAAACACAATATTCGGATCGTGTCGAAGCTGGCTCAATGGGGCGAGTCGGGGAAACTGTTCTTCAGATGTCTGGATCCTGACGGAAATGTGGTGGAAGTAATTCCCCAATGACGGCTCGGAAACCATGTCTTCGGAATTCGTTTCCAGAATAAGAGCAATAGCGCCTTCCGCTTTCCGGCAACTGGCTGCTGAACTCGTTACCGAATCCCGTACCGGATCCACCTGTCGCTGGCACTCAGGCCGTCGAGCAGGCCGTTTCCGGTTATGATCGCGCCGTTCCTGGTGATTTCGCCGCATTTAAGCCAGAAATCTTCCGTGAATTTCCCCAGGAAATAGGCAAGGGAAGAGGATTTGACGTAGATGCCCCGCCGCAGGAAGGACTCTCCCAGGTCGGCCATGACCTGGTTGAACAGCTTCACCTGAATAACCCCCTCGTGCTGCTCGTGAACACTGCCGTCCTCATGATAGGTTATCCCGGTGCGCATCCATGAAAGCCCGTCCCTGCGCATGGCGGCGCCGACC
Source organism: Geobacteraceae bacterium (assembly GCA_035686205.1). Classification (GTDB taxonomy): domain Bacteria; phylum Desulfobacterota; class Desulfuromonadia; order Geobacterales; family Geobacteraceae; genus CAIWTU01. The sequence continues at coordinate 2,354 of DASRZQ010000004.1, read as the reverse complement.
AGGCCGGGCATGGCAGCCGAGAGGGCGAGGATCGTCCCGTCCTTGATGATGGCGGTGTCGAGGTCGTCAACAGGGCTGTAATCGATGAAAATGACTTTTATGTCATTTTTGATATAGTCGGGAGTGATCCTGAAGTCGTCGCAAAGCAATTCCCGCAGGGTGCAGCCGGTCCGGACCCTGACGTGACAGCCCCTCTGCAGGAGGGGGCAAAGGCGCGGTACGATCTCTTCAGCCGCTTTCATGCCGAAGCTGTCGGAATCGTCGGCCATCTTTAAATCCTTCAGATCAGGTTTTTCTTCGGTTTTCATGTGATTATCTCCCTTAGTACATCCGTTCATAAATTCGATGACGTATCAATACATTGGCATAAATGTTGTCATTTCGAACACAGAGAGAAATCTTGCAGGTTTTGCCGCATGCTTTAAGATCTCTCCCTTTGGTCGAGATGACATCAAATTTATGAAAACATATACTTAGTTATCTCAGCACCCTGCCAAAAAAGACATCAATAAAGTTCCTCAGCGGAAGCGGCGATTTCATCACCTTCGACATGAGGAGCGCCCCCTCGAATCCGGAGAGGAAAAATTCGGCCAGCCCTTCGGGCGGGATGTCGCCCGTTATTTCGCCGGCTTCCCGCGCCTCCCTCAGGCATTTTTCGAAATACGCCATCCATGAACGAAAAATTTCAACCAGCTTGTTCCTGAATTCCTCGCTCTGGTCGGCCATCTCCTGGCCGATGTTGGCTGCCAGGCAGCCTATGCTGCAGTTGTTGCGCTCGAACCGGGCTACGAGGCTTTCCAGGCAGTTTTTCAGACGGGCCAGGGGAGGGACCGATTCATCCTCAAGGAAGGACGAAAAAATCCTGTCGATGCCGAAAGCGAAATGATCGAGAACCGAAAGCCCGAATTCCTGCTTGCTGGAAAAATAATGGTAGAAGGAACCCTTGGGTACCCCCGCCTGTTTGAGAATGGCTTCGATGCCGGTGGAATTGAAGCCCTGGCGGGCCATAATGCCCATGCCGGCCTTGATTATATCGGTTTTTTTGTCTTTTGCGGCCATGGGAGGAAAATAGACCGGTCGACTAGTAAAGTCAAGAAATTTTTATCGAGAGTAAAATTATCCTGAATCCGTGATGCCTGAACGCCAAGGCGAGCGGAATGTCGGGGGTTAAACGCCGCTGACGCCGTTTCGCGCCCGTTACTTCGGGTGAACTTCGCCGGACGGTTTCATCCCGCGGGAATGCAAGAAACCGAGGCGTTCCGCGCAGACGAAGTCGTGAAGACGTCACGGATTCAGGATGATTCTTTTGCATTGGACGGATCGCCGCACGGCAGCCTGATCTCCACTTCCAGCCCGCCGCCGGAGACATTTTGCGCCTTGACCGAACCGCCGTGCAGCCTGACGGTCCTCTCAGTAATGGCGAGACCGATGCCGGTGCTGCCGCTTTGCCGGTCCCGGGACTCGGCCACCCGGTAAAACGGGCGGAATATATCTTCCAGCGCATGGTCCGGGACACCGGGACCATGGTCGCGGACGCGGATTACAGCGTAATCGGGAGCATCCTGTTCAAGGCTTATCTCGACGGCCGTTCCCTGTCCAGTGTAGCGCACGGCGTTCCGCACCACATTCTCCAGGGCCCTTCGCAGCATCTCGCGGTTTCCCGACAGGATCAGCGACGGACAAGAAGTGAACATTACATTCCGCTCGCCGGCCGCTGCTTCGAAATCCGCATCCCGGACCACTTTGTCGACCAGTTCGACGATATCGAAGTCAGTCATTTCAAACCGGTTGCCACTGCTGTCAAGCTGGCTCAGGGTCAACAACTCCCCGATCATTTCGTTGAGCCGTTCCGACTCCAGTTCGATCCGATCCAGCGCCGCCGTGGCGGCCGGGGGTGAAACCCTGCGGGCCAGGCCCAGTGCCACGCCCAGCCTGGCAAGGGGCGAGCGGAGTTCGTGGGATACGTCGCGCGTCAGTTGTCTCTGTGCCGTTACCAGTTTTTCGATTCGTTCGGCCATACGGTTGAAATCTCTTCCCAGATCGGTGACTTCGTTGCCCGAACCCTTTCCGCTGATCGTTACCCGTGCGGTCAGATCTCCGGTTGCCAGACTCTGGGCGGCGGCCCGAAGCCTGCGGATGGGAGAGGTAAGATGCCAGGCGAGGCCGTAACAGACCAGCCCGCCGGTGACGAATGAAATGCAGAAGCGGAACCAGAAATCGCGGGAAAAGGGGAAGCCGGGCGGAGGTTCGTGGCGGGGAGGGCGGGGTGGCATTGCTTCCGCGGCGGCGATATAAGGCCTTCCCAGTGGGCTCCGGACCCGGACGGCCACGGCAGCCGGTTCCTGCTTTAACAT
>DASRZQ010000003.1:0-28609 GCA_035686205.1 Geobacteraceae bacterium | reverse complement strand
GTATGGCTCCCCATGCTGGACTCGAAATGAGATAAAAGTTTCGCACTTGGGTTCATGCAATCGTTTCTACCCTTTGTAGATCATCTTCTCCAGGCGATCAGACCATTTGTTCAGCCATTTCTGCTTTTCCTTGTCATACCTGTTGCGATTGTAGGTGCCGATGACTCCCTTTTTCTTGTGATTCAAAATTGCATCGATGATCTCGTCGCTTGCGCCAAGTTCCGACATCTTGGTTGCCGCGGTCCTGCGCAGGTCATGGGGGGTCCAGCGTGCAAGTCCCAGGAATGGTGGTTCAAAATAAGTGATATGGTGAGATAGCGAGTTAGTTGAGATTGTGCCTACGCCCTTTCTGCTTTTTGGAAAAATATAGTTTTCAGAGGGAAGAACAAGAGACCTTGCAAAAGGGGTAAGGTAAACCCGGTGGTCCTGGGGCGCTCTGGTCATGTGGTTTATGCTCTCGGTCTTGATTCGTTGCCAGGGAATGGTCCACCAGTTCTCGGCTATTTCATTTGCATGCATTCCTGCAACCTCGCCCGGGCGCTGGGCTGTAAGGAGTATAAGAAGCAGGGAATTCTTGATGATCAGGTTGCCGCCGCTGGCCGCAAGGTACGGCAGTACCGTTTTTTTCAGTTCGTTGTCTGAGAGTACCCGCTCCCTGGAATTGGGTGACGACTGGGGAACGGCAACTCCAACGCCTGAAAACGGGTTGTACTCGACCATCTCCCGGTGAACTGCGAATGTGAACATCGCGCGTGCTGCCAGCAAGATATTTCTTGCTGCCCCTCTCTTTTTGGAGGCAATTGACTCAATCAGTTCTATTGCATCTCGGCGCCGGATTCCAGTAATGGGGCGGCTGCCCCAAGTCGGTATCAGGTGTTTTTCCAACCGTTCATCCTGGTGTTTAGCCGACAGTGCAACAAGATGCGTCTTGATGTGCTCGACGTACTTGGATTTCAAACCTGCGACAGTCAATATTTCAGGTTCTGGAGGGTAGGGTGGGGGAGGCTGCGGTGGTGACAGTGGATCAATACCCTTGGCGACAAGTCCTGCCGCTGCAAGATATTTCTCGCGTGCATCTGCCAGCGTTGTTGAGGGATATTTGCCGAGCTTAAGTCTTCTCCTTTTCCCCGAAAGCGAGTAAATGAACTGGAATGTTTTTGACCCGGACGGCAGAACCCGGATGGTGAAGCCATGACCTTCGCGAACACAGTACTCTTTCTCGCGGGATTTGAGTGACTGGACATATCGATCGGTGAATTTCATGGAACCTTTTGGAACCTCCGTGGAACCTCCGATGGTCTGGCAAGGGGGTAAAATCAGCGAGACAAACTGAAACAAAAATAGCGCAAAAGTGGCAAAAAAGCAATAAAAAACAGTATGTTGAGCGTGCAGTGCTGAATGGGGTGAAATTCTGAAAAAAGCACTGGTAAGGGTCTGCAAAACCTTTATTCAGCGGTTCAAATCCGCTCGCCGCCTCCAGTAAATTCAAGGGGTTAGCTAATCAAGGCTAACCCCTTTTTGTTTGCGCGTGGCCTCTTGCGTGGCCTCTTTTTTTGAGGTCATTTTCCTTTTTCATCTTTTTTCCCTCTTCACAAATTGGGCACAAAATACAGGATTCCAATGTATCTGGAGAGCAGGCCATCTCAGGTCATCTTGCCGGAAGGAGAACCTCTTTCAGACATTATCCGCGGGCAGGTCAGGTTGCCTCTCCCAGAAAAGGTATTGCCAGGTGCTTGCGTTTCGTCTCTCCAGCGAGTTGGGGTCTTTTCTCGTTGACGGGAGTACCGCGCTGACCATCATGTTGCGGGCGGATGAGGGTGGGAAGTGTCGACCCCAGGAAAACGGAATGCTTCCCGTATTTCTTGTCGATCGCGTCTATCTGCTCATACAGCAGGCTCATTTTCTCAAGTCTCAGGCTTTCGCCGAAGAGATCCGGCTGCCTGACAATATCTTCCCCAAGCTTGGTCAGGATCACCCCTGTCGAGCGATACTCGGTTCCTTCCCTGAAAATCTTGTCAAAGACCGGGGTTATCGTTTTGATGATATCGGTCGGAATCGCTGAGGGGTGGGAAAGCAGGCATTCCAGCCCGTCGCTGCTGAAATCCTGCCTTTTCAGGAAAATGATGGCGCATTTCGCTGCCAGGCCGTGCCTTCGAGCCTTGATGCAGGCATTCTCTATGTTTTTCGAAAGCTGTGCAAAGACGAAGGTCTTGTCTCTGGACGCTGGGGTGAAAGTTTTTGTCTTGCTGATGGACGCGTAGTCGTGCTTCTCTTCCAGTTCAAGCTCATATACGAGGTCTCCCCTCAGCTCCCGCCAGATCTCCTGATGAGGTTTCGTGAAGTGCCTTTTCACCCAGGCTTCTTCCTTGCAGGCAAATTCAAGGGCTGTGCGGACGCCGAGGGTTTTGAGATGGGCCTCAGTCTGGGGTCCGATGTTCCAGACTTTTCCGACGGGAAGTTTCTTCAGGAAGAGATGTGCCTGGCAGCCCGGGATGATTGTGAGTCCGTTAGGTTTTTTCCACTTCGAGGCGAGCTTCGCAAGCACTTTCGTCGGGGCAAGTCCAATGGAAAAAGTGAAACCCAGCTCCGTATCCAGTTCACCCTTGATCGCCCTCGCCATCTCCGCGTAGGACATCCGGTGCGGTCTTCTCAGACCGGTGAGTTCCGCAAAACATTCGTCGATGCTGTATTCCTCCACCATGGGCGTATAACGCCTTACGATGGCGAACATCCTTTTGGAAAAGAGACTATAGGATTCGTAGTCGGATGGCAGGAGCACAACGTCAGGGCAGACCTTCCTGATTTCGGAAACACGCATGCCTCTCGTGACACCGCGGGCCTTCGCTTCGTAGGTCATTGCCGATGCGATGCCGCGCTCAAGACCCGTGACCACAGGCTTCCTCTTCAATTTCGGGTCCTTCGCCACCTCGCAGGAAGCGAAAAACGCATCACCGTCGATGTGCAGGATAGCGCGGGGGAATGAGCGGAGTGTAAAAGGGGATTCCACGGCTAGCGGTACTGGCGGATCACTGCCCGCACAACGAGGTCAATCTTTAATTCTTCCCGGGGAACTATGGTCTTGAAATTTCTGTTGGCAGGTTCCAGGTACACCTGCTTTCCTCTCCTGCGGAAAAATTTGATGGTCCATTCGCCGTCAACGTTGGCAACGACAATGTCTCCCGACTTTATATCGGTTGTTCGTTCCACAAGGACAAGGTCGCCATGGTGAATTCCTGCGTCACGCATCGAATCACCCGTGACCTTCAGCAGAAAGGTCGCTTCGCGGTTTTTTATGAGGAGCTCATCAAGGGTAATGACGTCGGACAATTCTTCCTCGGCCGGAGATGGGAAACCGGCGGCTATCGATCCCAGAAGCTTGACACCGTGTGTCTTTCGCCCTGGCACGAGTTTCCCCATGGAATCCTTTACAAGCCATCCTTCCTGGACAAGCTGGCTGGCAACGTGAAAAGCGGAGCTTTTTGAACGGAGTCCGGTTATTTGGGCGATTTCCGCATAACTCGGCATGCGGTTATGTTCCTTGAAGAAAGCCATGATCGATTCCCTGTATTCGGTTTTCATATACTGAAGTTTAATAGAACGAACGTTCGATGTCAAGGCGTTTTGCTTTTGTGATTATGCAATCTGGTGTGAGTGCAAAGGGGAATTTTCAGTGAATTCAAGGACCCTTGGAATATGATCAAAATTTGTGCAAAAAGCTAGAAAATCTTTTTTCTCGCGTGTGTTTCCTTTGTATGTTTAATGTTATGAACAGACATATCCACAAAAAATGTTGAAGTAGGTGCTTGTGTGAAGCGTATTCATGTAAGTACCTGAAAAAATTATCCACTTTTTAAGCTAGTTACAAAAAGGTGACACTTTCTTGACGTTTGGAGGGTTGTCTAAGCACAGTTTCATATATATTTGCTATGTATTCTCATTGACATCCTCCCCGTCTCTTCAGGGCGGGGAGGATGTCAAGTTTTGCCGAAGTCGGAACTGACTTGATTTTGTGATCACCATGTTTTACCGCGTCTTGTCCAGAACTTGCCGTACCCTTCGCAACAAATCTTCCTTCTTGAAGGGTTTCCTGATGAATTCCGTGCCTTCTTCAATGCCTTTTTTCTGCATGACTTCTGCCGCGTAACCGCTGATGAATATTGCTTTGATGCCAGGTTTTATTCTTCTAATTTCATTTAGCAATTCCCTGCCGTTTTTCCTGGGCATCACCACATCGGACAGGACGAGGGAAATATCATCGTGCTGCCTGAACCGCGCCACTGCGTCTTCACCGTCATCAGCAATGATTACCTTGTACCCGCCTCTTTCCAGGATTTTCTTCATAAACATTCTTACGGTCTCATCATCCTCGGCGACCAGTAGGGTTTCCATGCCACCGACTGACGGTGTGGTGATTTTTACCTCTTCCTTGACGGCAGCCCCCTTAGCCAACGGGAGGTATATATCAATTATCGTCCCTTTACCGGGTTCGCTGCTTGCCAAGACCGAACCATTGTGCTGTTTGATGATGCCGTGGACTATGGACAATCCAAGGCCGGTTCCCTCGCCAACCTCCTTGGTGGTGAAAAATGGCTCAAAGATGCTTCCCAGCGTCTTTTTGTCCATCCCCGTGCCGGTATCTGCCACTGATATCAGGGCGTATTTGCCGGGTGCCGACAAGTCATAATGCATTTCCGACCCTTCCTCCACAACCGCCTGGCTTGTGGTGATAGAAAGACGGCCTCCGTGTGGCATGGCATCGCGGGCATTAGTTGCCAAATTCATCAACACCTGTTCGATCTGTCCGGGGTCAGCTTTAACCAGCAGGTTTTTTACGGCGGAATTAGTAACGAACACGATGTCTTTCCCGATGATCCTTTGAATGAGTCTGCTGGCGTTACTGATGAGGGTGTCAATGTGCAAGGGTTTCGGGCTGATTACCTGTTTCCTGCTGAAGGCAAGGAGACCCCTGGTCAACTCCGAAGCGCGCTCAGCTGCTTTCAATACGTTCGTGATACTTTCCTGCGACAACTTGTCGTCTTCGGGGATTGTCTCCAAGAGTATCTGACCATAACCGGAAATCGCAGTGAGCAGGTTGTTAAAATCATGGGCCACACCCCCGGCAAGAATACCGACGGATTCCATCTTCTGCGCCTGCAAGAGCTGCTTCTCAAGTTTTTTCCGTTCTGTTATGTCGCTAATCGATCCAGCCATCCTGTAAGGCTTTCCGTGCGAGTCGCGCAGGCAGGCCCCACGGCCCAAGACCCATCGATAGCCACCGTCTTTGTGACGAAGCCGGTATTCGACTTCGAATTCGGGTATGCGGCCATCCTCGTTGGCTTTACAAATTTCATTCACCCTTTGCAAGTCATCCGGATGGACCCTGCTCTCCCATTCCTTGAAATTACCGGAGATTTCATCGCCTTCATACCCGAGGATACTCTTCCAGCGCGGCGAGTGGTAAGCCTCGCCGGTTTCTAAATTCAAGTCCCATATACCGTCATTTGTCCCCTGAACGGCCAGAGCGTATCTTTCCTCGCTTGTGCGCAACTCTTCCGCGGTTTTTTCCAGTTGCTCAGTCCGCTCGACAACCCGCTTTTCCAACTCGTCATGCGCAAGCCGCAGTTCCTCTTCGGTCTTTTTGCGATCTACTGCGATTGCAACCTGATCGGCAACCGCTTTCATAAGGGACAGTTCGTCATCAGTAAATTTTGTCCTGGAGCGCGTACAGAAGGAAAGGGTTCCCAGGACTTCTCCACGGGAAATTAGTGGATGACAGGCATACGCAGCGATACCGAATGGCCTGACAAGCGAGGTATACTGATCCTCCTCTTTCCCCTGCAAATCTTCAACCACAAGCCGGCAACCATCGCGGGCAGAACAGCCACACAGACCCACACCGTAGTCAAGCCACTCCATTTTCTGCACGTCCTCTTCGGGGATACCACCGCAGGCATTCAAATGCAGACGCGTATTTTCGTCATTAACAAGGTAATTGAAGAACACATCACAGCCGAGGAAACCCAGGATCTTTCTGCACAAGGAATCTACAACCTTTTGCGGTGAATCGCTTTTGAGGAGCTGATTGGCCGTGTGAGCCAGTAAATCGAGCCGCTGGTTACTCTTGCGCAGCTCATCCTCCGCAAGTTTTCGCTCTGTTATATCCACATATGTCCCAATCAGACGCAGGGCTTTTCCGTTGGAATCTCTGTGCACTGCCTTGCCTCTGCCGAGAATCCATTTCCAACTGCCTGTCTTTGTCTTCAGACGAAATTCGCTTTCAAAACTATGTACCTTGTTCTCGATACAGTCGCTATTTACTTTAAAAGCGAGTTCACGGTCATCAGGATGCATGAGATCAAGCCATGCTTGAGGTGTCATTGGGAAATCATAGGGCTCATAATCGAGCATTCGGTAGTAGGCGGGGCTGAAATAGCCTTGGTCAGTCATAACATCCCAATCCCACAGGCCATCGCTTGTTGCGTCCATTGCCAGCCGAAACCGTTCTTCGCTTTTGTAGAGTCCCTCCTCCACCTCCTTTTGTTTTGTGATATCGTGAATTATCACTATCACGGCAGGGCTTCCACAGTATTCCATTCGTCCGGTCGAGATGTAGCCCCATCTCTCCTCTCCACTCTTTGTAGTGAATTTGCGCTCAAATGGTAAAGGCACCGATTCATCCAACTGCTTAGCCAGCCCTAGATTTTGCGTTAAATCCTTGAGGTTAGAAGGCAACCAATCCCAGAGGTTCATCTCTGGCAATCCTTTTTCCGCAAAACCCAGCATTCTTGCAGTCGAAGGATTGGCATAGATGATTTTTCCATTCTGGTACAGAAAAATTGCCGCGGGAGAGGTCTCCGTCAGTGCGCGAAACTTATGTTCGCTATCCCTTAAAGCTTGTTCCGCTTCAAAATTAGAGAGTGACCTCTCGGCGAGATCCGACATAAAACGTGAAAAAGATTTGTTGAAGGCAACGATGCTGTCAACTTTCTCTTTGGTAAAAACAGGCACTCGATCTAGCGCAGCCAGATATTCCGAAAGATTATAGCCATATTGTTGCGCCTGCCGGATGAAGTAATCCCGGTCAAGGGATTCTCCTTCATAGAAAAACTGTCCAAGAAAAATTGTTGCCATATGCTGTTTCGCCACCATGATCGGGACGCCAATGTCCCAGAGCCCGTTTTTGCAGCGATAATGACACGCTTCACCATCGATCAAATGGTCCTTGATGTAATTGTCGCTTTCCAGACAGTACCTCAATGAAGATGGATGTGCACGGTGAAACAGGGTACAGATATCTTGCCAGCCGGTGGCAACAAGGACTGATCTGTCACTGGCGTTAATGATGCCAATCGGCATACCGGTAGTCTGATAATGTCCCTCGGCAAGCTGCTGTATTGTCGACAAGTCGACGAGTTCAGAAATTGTGTAACTTTTCATTTGTGACCTTCTTGAATCGTAATTTGTTTAAAAAGGGGATCAAAATAGCCGGCTTCAGATCGGGTTTTTAAAAGGGAAATTATATTATATCTAAAACGTGGGACCATAGCCATAACAACGTGGTTACAACGTCAAAGGAGGTTAATGGCGTCGGGATAGCAGTGGTGTTTTTGGAGCAGGTGAGATGATTCCATTAGCTTGTAATACCTTTCCCATTCCTTCTCAGTTTTTGCCGCCGAGTGAAGAGGCTGCACCTCCTCGTCGTGGAAGGCGACGCTGGTATGGAACCCAACTGCCAACCCCTGAGCAAATACGCCGGGACGAAACAGTGCCATGGATTACCGTCAAAGCGTTTGCCGCCGGCATGACCCATTCATTCGAAATCAAAACACTCGCACCTCTCCGCTGGCTTGGCACTGGACAACAGGATGTTCGGCTGATCGTGGTTCGACCTCTGGCATACCGTCCCAACAAAGGTTCCCGGCTTCTTTATCGGGACCCTGTCTATCTGTTATGCACAGATCCACAGTTGCCACTTGACCGGTTGTTGCAGTCCTATCTATGGAGGTGGGAAATTGAACTGAATTCCAGGGACGAGAAGACGGTGTTGGGGGTTGGTGAAGCTCAGATGCGCTCCAAAGAGGCTGTAGCAGCAGTGCCTGCCTTCCAGGTTGCGGCCTACGCGTTTCTGATCCTTGCAGGAACTGAAGACAGCAAAGCAGATTCCATATTGCTTCAACCGAAATGGCGAACAGGCTCGCAAACTCAAAGGGTGACCACAACAAATATGATAGGCATGATGAGATCTCAGTTGTGGGGTAAAGCAATGGGGGTGAATTTAGGGGACTTCGTGAACAGGAAGGTTGTCGGACAAAAGACGGTTTTTTCCGAAAAGTCCTTGCCCTCAGCCGTTTGCTACTCTTTCAGATAGCCAAAGACGAGAGGGCCGCTAAATGCGGCCCTCTCGGATATTTCGATCGCTCCCCCAGACACGGTTTAATGTTTTTATGAGACCTTGATCTCGATCTTGCGCGGCTTGGCAGCTTCGGCTTTGGGAATCCGCAGTGTAAGGATTCCGTTGGCCAATTCCGCTTTTGCATTTTCGTGTGCAAGCGTTTCGGGTATGGAGAACTGCCGATAGTAGGGAGCAAGTTCGAATTCAGTGTAGATCGGCTTGCCCGGCATTTGTCCGGATGCCGGTGCGCTGATGGTCAGGATGCCCTTTTCAACATTCACTTCAAGCGTGTCCCTGGATGCGCCCGGAATGTCAGCCGTAAGCGTCAATCCATCTTCTGTCTCAATGATATTTACAGCCGGTTTGAGAAACTTGTCAGTTGACCTTGTCTCCTCGCGAGGCCGGATGTTTTTTTCGTCGCTTCTTTCAGTCAAGCTGTTTACCGCCATAATATCGATCTCCTTTCAATTTGAATTGTTTCTTGCGGTCAGTGGACCAATCAATTTGAAAGACTGATTTCGATCTTTTTCGGCAGGGCATGTCCTGCCTTTGCAAGTGTAATGCGCAAGATGCCGTCCCTGTATTCGGCATTAACCTTATCGAGATCAATATCAACCGGCAATTCCATGGTCCGCGAAAATTTGCCGGAACCGAGTTCGCTCCGGTGAGCGATTTGTCCTTTCTGCATGTTGAACGGTTTACGTTCTCCGCTGATGGTGATGGTATTTCTCAACACCGTGAGATCGGTATCCCTGGGTTCTACGCCCGGCAAAAGGGCGTCTACATAAACATGCCCATCGTCTTCACTCAAGTTGAGCGGCGGAAAGCGACGCGTCGTTACCGGCGAAAGAAACGAGGTTAAGTACGGACGACTGAGGCCGGCCCCCCGAAAAGCCTCATCGATCTCCCTTCTAAGATTGTCAAGTTCTCTGAAAACGTCCCAGTTTGCCATGTTGCTTGCCTCCTTTCCAAGTTAGTGCCTCTGCCTGAAAAATAATTTCGGTAATTACTGATGTCAAGGGGGCGGGCGGAACATTATTTCGTTTTTAATCCTGCCGGCTGTCTGGACGACAAAGAATAAAGGGAAAAAATTTATGTTGGTTTATCCATGAAAATAAAGGTCTGCAGGGTTATTTGAGATATTGGAGTCGAGTCGGAGTGAAATTGTTTACGTTAAGGGGTAATGTAAAATAAGAAACGGAGTGTATTTTGCATAAAAAACACCCTAGTAACAAAGGAGGGCAAGTTACTAGGGCAAATGAGGGGCATACGGCTGGTGAGAGCCTATGCCCCTCGCAATTTTTGAATTTTGTTTTAGTTTAAAACAAAGGGTTATTTATTGCAAGATAAATGTTAGTCTAACTTATCGAAATGTTTGATTATTTTGTCCGGTATGAATGAAGTGAGCGGTTATCACTCCCCGACTAAGGGATTGGTTAAAATTCCCCCTTCATTATTCAAAAAAGCAAATATACTTTAGGTAAAAATTACGGCGGGTGTCAACGGTCAAATGGGGAAACGTGTCTTAAATGGGGTACCCGCGATACCAAATGCGGTAGTTGTCAAAGATAAGGCCAGGATGAGGGGTCAGCCAAGAAAGGCGGACCCCTTTTGTTTTGAATGCGGACCGAAAATCAGGCTCCAGTTGACAAATTGCAGAATGTGCAGAATGCATTAGCCGGACAAGGTTCGCCGGCAACGGCGATTTGCCGTTTCCTGATTAATGAACGCTCAACGGTTTTTTAATATTCTGAATGAATTCCTTTTTGAGGGAGATTTCCTTGCCGATGAGTCTCAATTTTTTGCCGCCAGTCAACGTCAGATGGGTTTTGTAATCAAAAAGCGTTTTTATCCGTGCCACGACTTTATTGTCTTTTACAGAGTCCACCGACGCATCGACGAGATAATCGAATACATCAACAAGTTTGAGCTGCACAATGTCACCTACCTCGGGTTCGGGAAGCTCCTTCCAGTTCTGGTTCCGCTCCAATGAGTTCATAACCGTTTCCTCCTTGCAATAAGGTTGGTTCAACATCGACTTGCGGGACGATTAAGCATTCTGGAATCTGACGGGTAACGCGGTACAAATTCTTCTTTAAGAGCCGGAAATCCCGTCATATCCGACGGGCCATTTTCACTGAAAGTACTGCCAAGCCGGCTATCAGATCTTCTTTATGTGTAGCAACGCCTTTTGGCACAACGAGGCTGACTGATGAAAAGTTCCATATTCCCTGAATCCCGGATTCCACAATAAAATCCGCAACCTCCTGAGCCTCCTCGGGAGGCACGGCCAGAATAGCCAGACGCACGCCAAATTTTTTCAGCAGGTCGGGTATCGTTTTTATATCGAACACCTGAATGCCGTGGATCGACGTGCCGATCTTGGCGGGGTCCTTGTCAAAAGCGGCGACTATTTTGTGACCGAAATTCTTGATGTCCCTATAACCGAGTATGGCTGTACCAAGGTGCCCGGCACCTACCAGAAACGTTGCCAGCGGCTCGCGCCATCCGAGAAAATCCTCGATGGACCTGATCAGGTCAGATATGTGGTAACCGATACGGGGAGTCCCAACGATTCCCGTCAGTACAAGGTCTTTTCTTACCAGAATTGGCTCTATGTTCATTACATCCGCAAGTTGGCTCGATGATACAAATTCGTTTCCCTTGTCCGCAAGACCACGCAAAATGCGCAGATACATGGGCAACCTTCTGATTGTCGGCTGCTTGTCGACTTTTGTTTTTTTACCGTTCATGATTTTCCGGGGATATGTTATTAAAATATATCGATATATTTATATCGATAATTTTTTATCATAGTAACATAATACCGGAAAGACGTCAAGAATGAATTGATACAATTTTATCTATTACGGTTAATATGTGCTGGGAAGCGGGATAAAGTGGGCAGGCCGTCAAAATAGTGTTTTTGAAGATAAAATCTGAATTAAAATTTTGAAAGTAATTCAAGAAAAAAAGTGGGGGAAGCCGATTTGGCCACCCCCGTATGCATATGCTTTTCTTATATCTGTCTGTACTTGAAATCCTGAAGGCGATTTTGGCCGGTTGCTTATTCATACACTCCAAAGTCACGGGAAATTGTCGAAAAACCGGGAATCGCGCCCGCCGAATTTTACCAAGGGAAGCTATGACCCGTTAATGCGGCAAAAATCAATCAGATTAATCTTCTTTTTTAAAAATGTAGCCAAGGCCTCTGACCGTATGTATCAGTTGGGTATCGGTGTCTCGATCAATTTTTTTGCGCAGATAATTAATATACACGTCAATAATATTGGTAAAGGTATCAAAGACGGTATCCGCCCATACATGTTCGGCTATGGTTGCTCTTGTGATGACCTGATTGGGATTGCGAACGAAAAATTCAAGCAGCGCGTATTCCTTGGCGGTAAGTTCAATTTCCTTGTCCTTTCTCCATACCTTGTGGGCAACCGGGTCAAGACGAAGGTCCGCGTAGCGGATTTCCGCGCCCCTTTCCAGACCGGACCTGCGTAAAATTGCCTTTACCCTCGCCGCGAGTTCGGCAAAAGCAAATGGTTTGACCAGATAATCATCGGAACCGATATTGAGGCCCGCTACGATATCTTCAAGCGAGTCTTTAGCGGAGAGAATCAGAACTGGAACCATGTTTTTCCTTGCCCGCAATTCCTTTACCACGCCGATGCCGTCTTTTTTGGGAAGCATTACGTCAAGAATAATGAGATCATATGATCCATCGAGAGCCTTTTGAGTCCCGGTTTCACCATCGTATGCAGTGTCTATTTCAAATTTTTCCTCTTCAAGCCCCCGCTTGATAAAATTCGCTACCTTTTTTTCATCTTCAATAACAAGAATTTTCATTTTTGGTACCTTTCAATTATTAAGTTTTTGATTTTTAAATGATGCCTGAGTTTTAATTTAAGCAAATGGTTCTGAATAAAAACTTCAAGTTTTTAGATATAATCACATTTACAACAAGCCACAGGAGAAAGGTTACTAAAAGATCCTGCATGAATATTTGGCCCTGCTGAAATCCTTAAATACAGTGAACTTGCACTTTGTATCAATGATGAACAAAGATTATAAGTACTTTACCGAAATGCCCCTCCGATTAATTCCTGCAAATACGGTTTTGCCGTTTGCGCATTCCGATTTAAATGAATCGGGCCAGAGAGAATATTTATTTACGTTTTCGGGGGTGCCCGGTAGTTGAGATGAGACAATAATGCGGGGAGTTGGTAACAATACCGTTCAAAAGGCTGATGCAAATAAAGTAAGCACAAACAAGGGTTGATGAACGATATCGGAGACGAATTGTCGGCAAATGACAATACGTGGGAGGCGGCGCAAACGGGGCAGGGACTTAACGGCGGGTGATCCATGTCGTGACGGTCAAAGGCAACCGCCAGATCGCAATATTGCATGGACGCGAATATGAAAAGGATTTGCAGAAGTTTTCGTACGGTAAGTCGCTGCATCATGTTTTGAGTTTGATTATCTGAAATGGAATAGTAACAATGACTGTTAAAGAACCTTTGATTATCACAAATTTTAATTTTTCGAAAGCTATTTTACATTTTCAATATATGATTTCAAATATATTTATTTGATTTTCGGCCGGGACTTTACGGTTACACGAAAAAAGGCCGCATTTCCATTGGGAAAGCGGCCTTGCCGTGTATCAGGGAAAAATGTCAGCGGTCATGATGTCCGCGGTGCCCGCCCTGGTCACGGAAATCCCCTCCATCACGATGGTCCCGACCATTGTTCCAGTCACGCCTGTCGGCTCTTCGTTCACCACCCCATCTCTTTTCCGGGTGAAAATGGTGTTTTTCCCAGTATGGGTTGCCGCCTTCACGCCAATGCCTGTATCCCGTGTCCCGGAAATAGCGAATTCTTTCGTAGGGGTATTTCCTTAGACCCCACGGCAGGGTTTTGTACCTGGCCGATACCCATGGTCCGTTATAGTTTGGTGATGCATACCAGGCATTGCCCCTGCACAGGTAGTAGCGGCCGCCGGCGAAGAAGAGATCGTAGGGGACTCCAACTGCTACGTAGAACC
This sequence comes from Geobacteraceae bacterium, assembly GCA_035686205.1. Classification (GTDB taxonomy): domain Bacteria; phylum Desulfobacterota; class Desulfuromonadia; order Geobacterales; family Geobacteraceae; genus CAIWTU01. Next base: position 15,161 of record DASRZQ010000003.1, on the reverse strand, counting down.
CAAGTTCGGGCGGAGCTATGAACTCGGGCGGTTCTTCGATCGCAACCGGTGGCTGGACATAAACGGGCTGGGGAGCAGGGGCCACCGGAACCGGCACCGGTACAGCTACTCCCGGTGTTCCGATGTTTACCCCAACGTGGAAATCAACATTGGACGCATAAACAAGCGGACAACCAAGAACGGAAGCAAATGCCAGGCTGAATAATACTTTTTTCATTCAATTTCTCCTTTCTGTTGTATCCAGCCGCCGGATCAGGCAAAAAAAATCCGGGAGCTGAATATCGTTCGGATATTTCGGCAACCCGGCTGTCTCAGGAAGACCCTGTAGGCTTTCCGCCCCGCCCTCACGGGCGGTTTAGTATTATCGTATATCACACAAATTCATTAATACTGATCTTGGCGTGGAGTCTAGCAGATAGCGTGCCATTTTACCAGAAGAATCTAATCCGGCAGAAACACTGGAATCCGTGTCGGCCCTCATGACGATGGATTGCCAATAATTGCCGATTTCATCGAAATAATACCTGATCTCGGGTATGGTCATCGTTTTCTGCTATTTAGTTTGAGTGGCTTGTTCATTCCTGTTTCGGAATAACGACTTCAATGTTCCCTTTGAGATTTTCGTCAAATTCTTCGGCATCTCTCCTGTCGCCGACAATTGCGCCGTAATGCATGGGTACCGCCATTTACGATCAAATACCTCCTTCAGGACGCCCGCATCGCGGGCAGCCTTGCATCGACAGCGGTTTTTCCAGGCGGCATTCCTTCAGAAGTGCATTGTTGCTGAAAATTGCGAGAGTCGGCCCGTCGGCACGGACCGTGCCTTCGTGGAGGACAATGGTCCTTTCGCAAATGTCCAGGACCATGTCCAGGTCGTGGCTGGTTATTATCTTGGTGTGACGGAATTCCTTCATCAGCCCGATGAGCTGACGGCGGGCGAAAGGGTCGAGACCGGTGGTGGGTTCGTCCATGACGAGAATGTCCGGCGACATGGAGAGGACAGAAGCAATGGCAACGCGCCTTTTTTCCCCGCCAGACAAACGGAACGGAGGTTTGTTTTTCAGATGGTCAACTCCGACCGTGCGGAGCGACTGCATTACGCGGACATCTACTTCCTCACGGGGCAGTCCGAGATTGAAAGGCCCGAATGCCACATCCTCATAAACCGTGGGCATGAACAACTGGTCGTCCGGGTCCTGGAATACCATTCCGACCGTCTTCCGGACCTCCGGCAGCGTCTGTCTGGTGAGGGGCATGTCGCCGATGCGCACGGTCCCGCCGGAAGGCGCAAGATAACCGTTCAGATGCAGGAGAAGCGTGGATTTGCCCGCGCCGTTGGCGCCTACGATGGCAACAGATTCCCCATGGGTGATCCTGAAGGAAATTCCCCTTAAAGCCTGGGTGCCGTCGGGATAAGTGTGCCTGACGTCGTTTAACTCAACTATGTGATGACTCATCGAAGGACCCTGGAAAAAATATCTCCGACCGACCCGGGAATATCAACCATGCGGCAGAGAAGGAAATACGCAGTCCAGGCAACGGTATAAACGGCTTCCGCGCTGCCGAAGCCTGGTGGACGCCTGAAGTGAAACTCGCCACGGAAACCTCTGCAAAGCATGGCCGTGTGGATGCGCTGTGCCCTGTCCCATGTGCGAAGAAGAAGGTTTCCGACAATCGAGCCAAAAACTTTCAGTCCCTTTCCCCGCTTGCCGAAGGAGCGCAGTTCCCTGGCCCTCGATACCCGGATAACTTCGTCTCCAAGCACGAAAATATAACGATAAAGAAAAAGAAGCTGGACCGCGAATGCCTTCGGCAGCCCCATTTTTTCACAGGCGGTGCAAATTTCGTTGAAACCGGTGGTGGCTATGAGAATGAATGCTGCACCAACTGTGAGGGCAAAACGGATGAGGATTGAAACGAATGACAGCCATCCTCCCGAGATGCCGAAGGCGCCGAAGCGTATTATCGGCTCCGTATCGAAAAAAGGGTTGAAGATTCCCACGAACAGGATGAAGGGGGAGAGAAGAAGGATCTTCCTCGATATGTAACTCAGGGGAAGTCCTCCGAGGGAAATGTTCAGCGCCGGAAAAAGGAAAAAAGGAAGCAGTGCGGAGATTTCATATTTTCCGACGGATATTACCGCAATGATGAACAGGACCGTCGTCAGGACCTTGGCCCGCGGGTCCACCCGATGAATAATAGTGTCGCCGCGGGCGAGGATGTCAAGGTAATTAAAGTCGAAAAAAGCGCTTCCGTTTTTAATCATGTAGTTGCCCGCTTGGTGTTCGTAAATCTCCTGAGTGCTATACAAGTGCAGCGCAAGGTAATAATTCGGAGCCGGAAATAAATATCACATATATGAAAATCGTAATACTCAAGGAACACCGGTGATTATATCGTATGCGGTTGTTTTTTCAAATAAAAATGTCCGCCTAATATTAATCTTCCGCCCGAGAGCCCTTATTATTACCTTCTGAACGATGTTTAGAGGGTTTTTCCCGTGGCAATTTGTTATAATAATTCCAGTTCTTAATGAATTGCCGGAAAACCGGATGCAGGCGCCTGCTTGCTGGAGGCGGAGAAAGGAGCGCTGTTATGAATAAAATGGAAAAATATTTGGCGGCAATAGAGGCCGCGGTCGAGACGCGCGACGAAAAAGCCCTTGCGATGTTGGAAGCATTCGCCACTTACGTGTATCAGCAAATTTACACTATGTCCGACAATGCGTCCGGAGAAGAGTGCGCCGTTTGGGACTCCATGCGCAAGCGCGCGCAATCCGTTATAGTGGGGATGTCGAAATTGGCCCCGGAAATATGGTAGTGGCTGTTGCAGGGACCCGCAACAACGACCGGATGACGATTGAGGCGGCGCGAAACCCGTCAGTCGAGCGAATCGGCAAAGATTCTCATTTCCTCGACAAGGTCCCAGGCATCGTCGAAATCGAAGAACCCCGACTGGAGCGACTGGCCGCGCATGTCTTCTGTGATGAGCTTGTCGCGCCACCTGATTGGCAACTGGTCGTTTGCGGCGCTGTCGATGCAGAACTTCAGGCCGTTTTCCAGGCAGAAATTAATCTCCCTGGCGAACGGATACCACGACTGCTGTCGCAATTGTCCGCTCTGACCGGTTTTTTCGCAGTATTCTTCGACGGCAAAAAGCGCTTCATGGACAAACGAGCGATACAGCATTTTAATAAATTCGTCCAGGGCAAGTTTTTTGTCTTTAGGCTTCCGGAGAAAAGCGGCGACCTGGTCAAAGCACAGGGTATTGCGGCCGAAGCAGCAGGAAGAATTTTCCAGCATGGGAGGCGTGCCTTCAATACTGAAGAGCATTATAGCCGACAAGCCCAGCAGGAGGTTGTTTCTCACATCGTCCAATCGCGACACCGGCGGTTTTCTTGTATTGAATAATGGCGTAACTGTTCCCATATGCCGTTATCCTCTTTGACCGTGCTCTGCTATGAACAATGTTTATACGCATTCGATATTTATTAATAATATTATCAAGATTGAAAAAGTAATCAAGCATCGGTTCCCCAAATAGTTTTTTCAGTTTTTCCGTCAAAGCGGGATCATAAATCCTCAGAAAAATTACAAATTACTTTTCATTTTTTAAAAAATCCTTCAGTTTGCTAATTTCCGGCCGATAAATCATTATTGTGTGCACAAAAAACGATTGTTTTGTTCGAAGGGAGGAAACAAATGACATCGGTCAATCCGCTTCCAGCGGGGATCAGCAGAGAAGAAATAGCGGAGTATACGATTTCTTCGGTAAAAAATATCTTCTCGACCATGATTTCCATGGATGATATCAAAGAGGACGGAGACGCGAAGGGACAATGGACGAGGTTCAACTGCAGCATTTCCGGAATGGTCGGCCTTGGAGGGACATGCCCCGGTATGGTAGGCGTTCACATTCCGGACGATTTTGCCAGGGAGGCAACCGCCGCAATGCTTGGGATGGGCATAGATGAAGTTGATTTTGATTGTGACGTTTATGATGCAGTGGGCGAGATAGCAAACATGCTTGCCGGCGAAATAAAATTGATATTATCCCGCGGCGGAGTGGATATAAGTCTATCAACGCCGACCATAATCAGCGGTAAGGAATATGTTATTGAAGTCCTGTCGGGACAAGGTTCGATTGCCGTTCCTTTCAACAGGGGCGATCAGCAATTCATCGCGACGGTCCAGCTTGAAATGTGACGGGAGCCGACAACAGGGGGAAAAGCGGACATGCGATTTTGTCTCCAAGCCCTTGAAAAGCGGGAATTCTTGAAATAGTGAAATTTTTGAGGTTATAATTTACTAGCGAGTGAATACCCTGTAAATGACAGGCTATTCAACGATTTCACAAAATCCCGCCCGTGAAAGGGATATTTATGAAGAACAGCCGCAAAAAAGCCCCGTCCGCAGCGGAAGATATCAACCTCCTTGTCGCGACCCTGCCGGCATTTCTCCAGACAACCCTGTATAAAATGCCGCTTGACCAGCTGATAGAAGTGGTCATGGACCTGGGTCGAACTCCTGAAGCACGGTTTCCCGACAAGGTCGCCCGGCTGGGTGAAAAACCGGTAAGTCACGAAGACCTGTCCCATGTGCTGGCAATGGTGGGGGAGTTTACAGATGACAACCGCGCCGGGATCGAGCGCACCCTGCATCGGATATCGGGCATTCGCAACCGCAAGGGGCAGATCATCGGGCTTACGCTGCGGGTGGGAAGAGCGGTTTTCGGCACAATCGAAATTTTGCGGGATCTGATCGAAACCGGAAAAAACCTGCTTATACTCGGACGTCCGGGCGTGGGCAAAACCACCAAGCTGCGGGAAATGGCGAGAGTGCTGGCGGATGATCTGAAAAAGCGGGTGATAGTAATCGATACGTCAAACGAGATCGCCGGCGACGGCGACATTCCCCACCCGGGAATAGGCAGCGCCCGCCGGATGCAGGTGCCGAGGCCCGACCGCCAGCATGCCGTGATGATCGAAGCGGTCGAAAACCACATGCCGGAGGTTATTATCGTTGATGAAATAGGGACCGAGGCCGAGGCCGCGGCGGCCCGCACCATAGCTGAGCGGGGTGTGCAACTCATCGGCACCGCCCACGGCAACACGCTGGAAAACCTGATAATGAACCCTACTCTTTCCGACCTTGTCGGCGGCGTGCAGACTGTCACCCTCGGCGACGACGAGGCCCGCCGGCGCGGCACCACAAAGACCGTAAACGAGCGCAAGGCACCTCCCACCTTCGATATACTGGTCGAGATGGCGAACCGCAACGAAGTGAGCATACACAAAGACACCTCCAAGGCAGTCGATTCGATACTGCGCGGTTTTCAGCCCCGTTGCGAGAAAAGAAGGCTCTCTTCGGAAGGCCGTGTCGAAGTCCAGGAGACTGTGCCGGAGCCGGATCACGAGGAGGAGGTTGCACGGGTTTCCGCCCAGTTTCCCGTATATTCCGGCCCGGTCCGCATATATGCCCATGGAGTGAGCAGGGAACTGCTCGAACGCTCCATACGGGAATTCGGGCTCGATGCGCGGATCGCATCCAAGGTGGAGCAGGCCGACATGATCATTGCGCTGCGTTCCCGCGCCGAGGACCTCGGCCTGAAAAGGATCGCCAGGCTCACGGAAGCGCCGCTGCACATGATCAAAAGAAATACTTCCGCCGAGATCAGGCGGCTGATGCAGAAGGTATTCAACGTTGTCCAGGGGTATGAGGACGACGAAGTGCTCGATGCCGTTCAGGAGACGGAAACCGCGATCCGGAAAGTTATCGAGGACGGTGTCGAAGTCGCGCTCCAGCCGCGCAAGCCGGCGCTGCGCAAGGTGCAGCACCGCATGATCGCCGGCAGCGGTCTTGTCGCTTCAAGTGTGGGAAGAGAGCCGTCGAGGCATCTGGTGATATATCCCCTCGGTCGAAGCGCGTGATTTGCTATCGTCAAAGGAAACCCGCCTTGTTAAATTCCCCGCGTTTGTCTCCCTTTTATGGAAAAAGCCTGCGGCTGTGACGTTGATTGAATAAAAATATAGGTTAGAATTGATCCAACGGGATTCTGCAGTCGGCAGAGTACAATAAACGGGTATTTTGGGGAGCGGAAATTGGAACAGCTAGGCCTCAGGCTAATAAAGGACGGCATAATCAATGAAAGGCAGGTTGAACTTGCCCTCCAGAGACAACAACAGCACGGAGGGCGGTTGGGGGAAAACCTCATCGCGCTTGGCTTTATAACTGAGGAGGATATAAAATCCGCCTTCCAGGCGCAACCGCCGCCACCGCAAACCGTCGAGGAGACGGGGCTGGACATTTCTTTCATTGCCGAACTTGCGCTCAAACATATCCTGTTCATGGGCGAATTCAGGATGTCCGACCTTTCAGAACAGATCAAACTTCCCGTTTCCATAGTCGAGCAGGCCCTTGAACTGCTCAGACGGGACAAGTTTGTGGAGGTCAAGGGCGGGACCGGTTACATGCCGTCGTCTTATACCTTCAAAATCAGTGAAACTGGGAAAAATCACGGGACGGAACTGATGGAGCTGTGCCGTTACGTCGGGCCGGCCCCGGTTACGCTGGATGATTACAGGGAAATGGTCGGTCGACAGACGGTCAAGAGCATCCTTATTCCGGAAGAAGATGTGAAAAAAGGGTTTTCGCACCTGATCGTCAGGCCGAATATTCTGGAAATGATCGGTCCGGCCGTCAGCTCGGGGAGGGCGATTTTCATTTACGGCCCTCCTGGCAACGGTAAAACCGCCATTGCCGAGACGGTAGGCAAAATACTTCCCGCGACCATTTATATTCCGTTTGCCTTGACCGTCGGCGGACAGATCATCACCGTCTACGATCCCGTAAGCCACGTCCCGGCGCAAGGCTCCGACGCGGAGACGCCCGACCAGCGCTGGCTTCTGATAAAGAGGCCCGTGGTAATGACAGGCGGAGAGCTCGTGCTCAGGATGCTCGACCTGGAATTCAATTCCATTTCAAAGCACTATGAAGCTCCACTGCAGATGAAGGCCAATAACGGCCTGTTTATAGTTGACGACTTCGGCAGACAGCAGATTGAGCCGCAGCAGTTGCTGAACCGCTGGATAGTTCCACTGGACAGGGGCGTGGATTTCATGTCACTGCACACCGGCATGAAATTTTCCATCCCCTTTGACATGGTAATCATCTTCTCGACGAACATGGCGCCGGAAAAGCTGGTCGACGAGGCTTTTTTGAGACGGATTCAATACAAGATCAATATCGATCACCCGACGGAAGAGGATTACCGGGCCATATTCAAAAAGGTGTGCGAATCGAACGGGATTGTCTTCAGCGATGAGTGTTTCGACTATCTGGTAAGCAATTACTACCGAAAACTGGGGGTGCATTTCAATGCCTGTCATCCCCGCGACCTCGTCGATCAAATTGTAGTGAGGGCCAGGTATAATCACCGGAAGCCGGAAATGACAAAAGTGAATCTGGATGCCGCGTGGGCATGTTATTACGTGCATTTTCCGGGGTGATGGGGTCGGGAAAGGCGGCGGGTCACAAATAAGGCGGCTGTGGGGGGCCTGCGTACGGGCAGGGAAGTATTTGCTGAAAAAGAAGGGGCGGTTTTTTGACGCCGCCCCGAACTTGTGTCCGGTTCATGCGGAGTTGACCGCCGGGGAAGGGAAAAATCCGAAGACTTTTATTTTACTGGCTTATGGCCCGGTTCAACTCTTCTATAAGCAAATCCACGTCCACCTTGTGTACCCCCGCGCCATGCTCCAGCTTTTCAAGCTCGGCCATCTGGCATTCGAAACAGTCCAGTCCGAACCGGTCGAATACCTGCAGGGTCTGCGGATAGAGGCGGACAATTTCTCCGATGGTCATTTCTTTTGTTATCATGGAAATTTCTCCTGTCAATTTGAGAAAGCCGCTGGAAAAATCAGGTCAGTTTGAGGACGGCGGCCTCGATCCGGTCGAGTCCTTCCTTGATGTTATCCATGCCGGTTGCGTAGGAAAGCCTTACATAATTATCGGCGCCGAATGCGATTCCGGGCACCAGTGCCACTTTGGCGCGGTCGAGGAGGTAGGCGGCGAACTCGGTGGAATTGCTGATTGCCGACCCTTCAAAACTCTTGCCGTAAACCCCTGAAACATTGGGAAACGCATAAAAAGCGCCGCAGGACCTGAAGCAGGATATCCCCGGTATTGTGTTGAGCCGTTCGACGATATACGTGCGGCGCTTTTCGAATTCAACGACCATCTTCGCTACGGCTTCCTGGGAGCCTGTCAGGGCTTCAACCGCCGCTTTCTGGGCGATTGAGGCAGGATTGGAAGTGGACTGGGACTGCATCTTGGTCATGGCGGCAATTATTTCCGCCGGACCCGCGGCGTATCCGATGCGCCAACCCGTCATGGCGTATGTCTTGGAAACACCGTTCACGACTATCACCCGGTCTTTCAGGGCCGGTGTCGCAGTGGCGATATTGCTGAAGGAAAGGTTGTCGTAAAGAAGCCTTTCGTAAATATCGTCGGATATGATTGTAAAATCGTGCTTCAGGCAGACCTCGCCGATTGCCTGCAGCTCGGCTTCGGTGTAGGTCGCGCCGGTGGGGTTGCAAGGCGAATTGAGTATCAGCGCTTTTGTGTTTTTTGTAATTGCCCGCTCAAGCTTTTCCGGCGTGATCTTGAAAGAGGTCGACTCGTCGGTGTCGATAAAAACGGGGTTCCCGCCCGCCAGCAGGACCTGGTCGGGATAGGATACCCAGTACGGCGCCGGGATGACAACCTCATCGCCCTGCTGGATGAGCGCCTGGGAAATGTTGTACAGGGAATGCTTGGCACCGCAGGCGACGGAAATCTCGGTTCTCGTGTACTCAAGCCCGTTGTCCTTCTTCAGCTTGGCGATTATGGCATCCTTAAGCTCATCGATGCCGCCGACCGGCGTGTAACGGGTGAATCCCGCGTCTATGGCTTTTTTTGCCGCTTCTTTTATATTGTCCGGCGTGTCAAAATCGGGCTCGCCCGCGCCGAAACCGACAATGTCGATGCCCTGGGCCTTGAGGGCCTTGGCCTTGGCGTCTATTGCCAGGGTCGGGGAAGGCTGGATCTTGTTAACGCGATCTGCCAGTTTCATTATTATCTCCTTGCAAGTCCTGGGAATTGTTAATCATGGTAAATCAAACGTGAATCTTCATCTTCCGAATTTCGCGTCCAGGGCCTTTTTGACCACCGGCGGAACCATACCGTCAACGGGGCCGTTAAGAGAACTCACCTCTTTTACCACTGAAGAAGAGAGAAAACTGTAGAAAACTGAAGTCATGAGGAAAACGGTTTCGACATCCTTCGAAATGCTCCGGTTTATCTGCGCCATCTGCAGTTCGTACTCGAAATCGGAAATGGCCCTCAGGCCGCGAACTATTGCCTGCGCGCCGCTCGCGCGAACGTAGTCTATCAGAAGACCGTCAAAAGTGTCAACTCTTGCACGATCACTCCCGTCCATTACCTTACCGATCAGCTCGATCCGCTCTTCCACAGAAAAAAGGGGGTTCTTTTTCTCATTGCGGGCGACGGCTATCACCACTTCGTCGAATATCTTGAGGGCGCGGTTGATGATATCCAGGTGGCCGAAAGTGATGGGATCGAACGACCCCGGATAAACGGCTATCTTTTTCTTCATGGATTGCCTTCCCGTTGCATGATATAGAATGTCAGGGCGGTATCGCCGTAGGTCCTCCCGTCAAATTCGCGAAGCGGCCCGAATTCTTCCCCGACGGTTTCCGATGCCGAATGTTCGACGACCACAATCGCCCCGTCTTCGAGCAGTCTTGAAGCGGAGAGGAATTTCAGCACTTTCGCCGGCAAGCCTCCGTGGTACGGAGGATCGATAAAAACGAGCCGGAATAACTCTCCCGACTCTTCCAGTGCTTTCAGTGCCGCCAGTGCCTCCCTGCAAATGACCCTGCTTCTGTCAGAGAAACCGGTCAGTTCGAGGTTTTTCTTTACCAAGGCAGCAGAATCGCGGTGATTGTCGACGAAAATGGCCCGGGAAGCTCCGCGGCTGAGGGCTTCGATCCCGAGATTGCCTGTTCCGGCGAAGATGTCCAGGACCGAACAGTCGGCAAATGAATCCAGCAGGCCGGATAGAATACTGAAAAGGGCTTCCTTTACCCTGTCGGATGTGGGCCTGATCCTGGTTCCCCCCGGTGATAACAGCCTGCGGCCCTTTGCCGAGCCGGCAATGATTCTCAACGGTTCTCCCGCATGACGCGGGCCAGTTTTGTAGCGCTGCCTTTCGCATGGAAGGCATTCAGGAATTCCCGCGCCTCGCGGTACGCCATGTCGTGAATTTGCCTTGTGCTCTGTTCAGGAATGGCGTCGATTTCGGATTTGAAAACCCGCGTCGCATATTTTATGTCTATCCGGTTTTCCCTTGCCCAGAGCCTCATCGCATCCATCAGTTCGAGGGGCAGTCCGGCGTGGGCGACGTTTTGCCACAGGGTGCCGATATTGCCCTTGCGTATCCCGTAATCAACCAGCCTTCCGACCAGATGCAGGGGAGTTCCCGTTATTCCGTGCTGCACGAGCCCGCACAAACCGTATGAAACTGAGGTCCTGTAAATCTGCAGCGTCCTGGTGAGATCTATTTTCACGACTTCGTCTTCCAGGTAGTTTCCGCGTTTGGAGCCGTTGTTGATGGCCAGAAGTTGAGGTTTGACTCCCTTGTCACGCAGGCCGGAAAGGAATTTTTCGGTTTCGCCTACAGTGGTAAGAGGCGGCGTTTCCCCGGCCCGCCGGGCCTCGCCCAGCTCCACTTCGAGGCCGTAGTCAAGGCCGACTAACTGCTCCGCGAGCCCGGCCACGATTTCAATATTTTTCGAAACCGGATTGAACGAAGCGTCGAAGGCGAACGAAGTATAACCAGCCTCGATCTGCGCCCGTACCAGTTCGGCAGCCGCTGAAAATTCTTTCTTACCCGTATCCTGAATGGTGATATGATCGCCATGGATAATAAAGGGCTTCGAGAAGCCGTATTTCAGGGCATATTCGAAAATCGTGTTGCAGAAGATTTCCGGCGTCTGGCCGGTGTAGCCTCCGTCCAGCCCGCCCTCGGTCCTCGTCAGTTCGAAGGCGATTACGGCGTCAAGCTCCTCGGCGGCCCTCATGATGCCCGGAATGACGTGTTTTATCCGCGGGTTGCAGCCCATGATAATAAGCTTTTCGTCTTTCAGCGCCGAAAAAACGTCCTTGCCGCTGAGAAGGCACGGAAGTTCTTCTTTTCCGATGATTTTCCGGATTTTTTCAGGCACTCTGTCGAGAAGGAATTTATTCATGGGTTGCCGTTCACTGGAAGAAAATTTACATAAAATAGTCTTAAAACGTATCATGATAATCTTCCGGTAGTCAAGGTCAACTTTGTGGTTGACAGCCCATGCTGCGCGGGGTCTAATTATAGCTGAGAAACCGGGAGAAAGGCATGAAATTCGAGTAATGAACATTAAACGAGGAGGCTTTTCAGATGATCGATACCGTCTCTCACGAGAGGCCCGACCTGGCCGGCTATGCCGCGAAAAGCGAACAGTCGAGGGGGAGAAAGCATGCCGAGGATTTCCGGGATGACAGGCCCGCGTTCGAAAGGGACCGGGACAGGATTATTCACTGCGCCGCGTTTCGCAGGCTGGAATACAAGACACAGGTTTTCGTCAACCACGAAGGGGATTATTACAGGACCAGGCTGACCCATTCCCTTGAAGTGGCGCAGATAGGAAAGGCGGTCGCCCGCCGGCTGAAGCTGAACGAGGAACTGACCGAGGCCCTGGCCCTGTCGCACGATCTGGGCCATACGCCGTTCGGCCACACCGGCGAGGACGTGCTCAACCGCCTGATGGAAGCGCACGGGGGGTTCGAGCACAACCTCCAGTCGCTCAGGGTCGTGGACGAACTGGAGGAGCGTTACCCGGGATTCAACGGGCTGAACCTTTCCTGGGAGACCCGGGAAGGAATCATCAAGCATTCGTCCCCATACGACAAGGCCGACGATATAAGCCGGGAATTCCTGCCGGGCACGGTTCCGACCATCGAAGCCCAGATCATAAATTACGCTGACGAGGTCGCATATAACAACCACGATATTGACGACGGCCTCAAATCGGGGCTTATATCCGCCGCCCAGCTGGAAAAGGTCGAATTGTGGAGGGAAGTCAGCGGCGTGGTTGAAGGGAAGTATCCCGGCATTGACGCGGACAGGAAGAAGCACCAGACCATAAGCGCGCTGATCGGCCTGCTGATTCGGGACCTGAACGAAACCACTGCCGAAAACATCGCGAGATACGGGATAAACAGCATCGATGACCTGCGGAGGGTAAACAAGCAGGTGGTCTGCTTCAGTCCTCAAGTTGCGGAAAAAAGCAGGGAGCTGAAGAAATTCCTGAAGGAAAATCTGTATCGGCACTACAAGGTGGAGAGGATGCGGGTGAAGGCGGAACGTTATCTGACCGAGCTTTTCGAAACCTACATCAAGCATCCGTCGCTTCTGCCGAGAAAATACCAGATCAAGATGGACAACGCCGGCAGGGAAAGGGTCGTCTGCGATTATATCGCGGGGATGACCGACCGCTTTGCCCTGGACGAATTCAAGCGGCTGTTCGAGCCTTACGAGAGGGTATGATGGCCAGACTGACCAAGAAAAGATCCGTAAAATCGGGGCTTCCGCCCGGGTCGCTCGTATACATCGGAGATAAAAAGGACCGTGAAGCGAATATCTCCGTCATCGAGTACGATGAAAACGAGTGCCGTGAAAGCAACTTCAGGCAGATCAGCGAATGCTTCAGCTTCAGGAACAAGAAGTCCGTTACCTGGATAGACGTGGACATGGTCCACCATGTCGAACTGATCGAGAAAATAGGCGAATGCTACGCTTTCCATCCGCTGGTTTTGGAAGATATCCTGAATACCGACCAGCGGCCGAAACTGGAGGATTTCGGCGATTACCTGTACATGGTCCTGCGGATACTGGTGTGCAACGGCAATAATGACGGGATAGATTCCGAGCAGGTAAGCCTGATCCTAGGGCCCAATTACCTGATTTCTTTCCAGGAGCGGGAACTCGGGATTTTTGAGCCCGTCAGGGCGCGCCTCAGGAATGGAAAGGGCCGCCTGAGAAAGTCCGGCGCCGATTACCTGGCGTATGCCCTGTTCGACACGATCATCGACAATTATTTCATCGTACTGGAGAAGCTCGGTGAGAGGATAGAGTTGCTTGAAGAGCAGCTTATAGCCAGGCCGACCCCGGCTGTTCTCCAGTCGATCCATGACCTGAAGAAGGACATGATTTTCATAAGAAAGTCAATATGGCCGCTCCGGGAAGTGATTTCCACGCCGGGCAGGGGCGAATCGCCGCTTGTGAGCGATTCCACGAGGATTTACCTGCGTGACGTCCACGACCATACCATCCAGGTGATCGACACCCTGGAGACGTTCAGGGACATGGTTTCGGGCATGCTCGACATATACCTTTCCAGCGTCAGCAACAGGCTCAATGAAGTGATGAAGGTGCTTACCATCATCGCCACCATTTTCATACCGCTTACTTTCATAGTGGGTGTGTACGGCATGAATTTCAAATACATCCCCGAACTCGACTGGCGCTGGGGATATCCCGCGGTCATGCTCTTGATGCTCTTCATTGCCTTGTGCATGGTGGTTTTTTTCAGGAAGAAGAGATGGATATAGAAATCGGTTGAGGGCTGAGGGGGCGAAAACCGAAACCTGAAATTTTCAACTTTTAACATCAGAGGTTCACATGTTCGAATCAGCCGAACTGGGCCACACTATAGACAAGGAAACCTACAGGATGGAACTGCCGGCGCTGCGGGAAGCGCTTCTGGACGCGCAGCTCGATGTGCTGCAGTCGGCCCGGTTTCCCGTTATCATACTCATTTCCGGCGTCGATGGTGCCGGCAAGGGCGAAACGGTCAAAATCCTCAACGAATGGATGGACCCGCGCCATATCCGTACCCACGCCCTGGACGACCCGAGCTCCGAAGAACTCGCACGGCCGGTAATGTGGCGCTACTGGCGGATACTGCCGCCGAAAGGGAAGATCGGCATTCTTTTCCGCTCTTGGTATTCGACGCCGATTAAGGATCATATCCACGGTCTGTCGAAAAAATCCGAATTCGACCAGCACATGGAAAGGATCAACCGTTTCGAGAAGATGCTGGCCGACGAAGGGGTGTTGATCCTGAAATTCTGGCTGCACCTCTCCAAGGAAAAGCAGCGCGTCCGCCTGAAAAACCTGGAAAAGGACCCGAAGACCCGCTGGAGGGTAACCGAGAGAGACTGGAGAAATTTTAAAATTTACGACAGGTTCCGCTCGGTCGCCGAAAATGCTCTTCGCCAGACAAGTACTCCGGAGGCGCCATGGACGATCATCGAGGGAAGCGACCCGCGCTACCGCTACCTGGCGGTGGGCAAATCCGTGCTGGCGGCGATGCGCGCCCGCCTCGAGGCGGAAGAATCCGTTAAACCTGTTTCCGGCGTTCCATCCTTTACGCCACGGATCGATTCGCTGTCTGTGTTGGGGAAACTGGACCTGTCGCTAAGCCTTGACAAAAGCGAGTATGAAAACGAGCTGGAGAAGCTTCAGGGGAAACTGAATCTTCTGACCCGCCATGCCGATTTCGGAAAAATTTCGGTGGTAGCGGTATTTGAGGGATGGGACGCCGCGGGCAAAGGTGGGAGCATACGGCGCATAACCGGGGCACTGGATGCCAGGCTTTATCATGTCGTCCCGATTGCGGCGCCGACCGATGAAGAAAGGGCGCAGCCATACCTGTGGCGGTTCTGGCGGAATGTGCCGAGGCTGGGCCGTTTCGCCATGTTCGACCGATCTTGGTACGGGCGCGTACTGGTGGAAAGGGTGGAGGGTTTCTGCTCACAGGCAGACTGGATGAGGGCCTACAGCGAAATTAACGACTTCGAGGAGCAACTGGTCGCGAAAAGGGCGGTGGTGGTCAAATTCTGGCTCCATATCAGCCCCGATGAACAGCTGCGGCGTTTTGAGGAACGCGAGCGGACCGGTTTCAAAAGGTTCAAAATTACCGAAGAGGACTGGCGCAACCGTGAAAAACGGGACCTGTACGAAAGCGCCGCATGCGACATGATCGGCCGCACCAGCACCGGGATTGC
>DASRZQ010000002.1:0-6357 GCA_035686205.1 Geobacteraceae bacterium | reverse complement strand
GTCGCTCTGGTCCCCCTGGATCTTCGCCACGGCGTGCGGCACACAGTCCCACACCGCTTCAATGTTTTCCACGGCGCCCCGCGGACTTCCGGGCAGGTTAATGATCAAGGTTCTGCCCCTGATGCCCCCTACGGCCCGTGAAAGGGCCGCGGAAGGAGTCTTGGCGAGGCTCCGCATCCGCATGAGCTCGCCAAGCCCGGGGATAACCCTGTCAAGAACCGTCACTGTCGCGTCGGGGGTTACGTCTCGGGGCGACACGCCCGTCCCGCCTGTTGTGAGGATAATATCCACCTCCGCCTTGTCCGCCCATTCCACGAGTTTTGCGGAAATAAGATCCTTTTCATCCGGGATCATCTCGTACACCGATGTTTCCACGCCCCGCTGCTCAAGCCATTCCCGAAGCGCGGGACCGCTGAGGTCTTTTCTCTCTCCCTTTGCTCCCTTGTCGCTAAGGGTAAGAATTCCGGCTTTCATTGCTTTTCCTTTCTCCTGTACACTCCGCTCTTGCCGCCTTCCTTGAAAAGCAGGGCAACATCGCCAATGCTGATGCTTTTGTCTGCTCCCTTGCACATGTCGTAGATGGTAAGAGCTGCAACCGAAGCGGAAACCATCGCTTCCATCTCCACCCCCGTTCGCTCGAAAGCCCTTACGGTGCTCTCCACGTGTATGGCTCCGGTTTCGGGATCAGTCCTGAAATCAACGAAAACAGCGTGCAGCGCCAGCGGATGGGAAAGCGGGATAAGCTCTGGTGTTTTTTTCGCGGCGGCTATGCCCGCCAGGCGGGCTACGGCGAGGACATCTCCCTTGGCCATCCTGCCATCCATTATATCGGAAAGTGTTTCCTTGCGCAGATATACGGTAGCCGTAGCTATTGCGGTACGTAGGGTCGGGGACTTGCTGCTTATATCCACCATTATCGCCCTGCCCTGATCATCAAAATGGTTAAACGGCATTTTTGCCTCCATATTTAAGATAAAATTGACTTTTGAATGGACAAAGCACTTGCCTGCTTTGCCTTCTTAAGAGCCCCAAACAAAAGGCCAATCTAAACTTCCACGTCGGCTAGATGTTCTCGAGGGTCTCTATTCCCGCGCCCAGCAGGTGAACGTCAACAATTTCACCGGCCTTGAGGTCGCTCTTGTCGGAAGGTATCACCGCGATTCCCCCCGCCAGAAGCATGGTCTTCAATATCCCGGTATCCTGCACCCCGGGACTCCACGCAACATACTCTCCGTTTTCCTTTTCCAGGCCTACCCGCAGGAAATTAACCCGCCCGGCTTTTTTCTTTATCGGAGATTTTAATTTCGCCTTTATAAAAGGTTTTATCACTTTCCTGTGACCCATCATTTTGAGGAGAGCAGGTCTGACGAACTCCTCGAATGTAATCATTGTCGACACCGGGTTACCGGGCAGCGAAAATACGGGCGTGCCGCCTCCTATGCTGAATGCCGTCGGCCGTCCTGGTTTTATGTCCACCTTCCAGAAGACAAGTTTTACGCTCAATTCGTCGAGGACTTTGCGGACCAGATCGCGGTCTCCCGCCGAAATGCCGGCCGATGTTATAAGGACGTCCGCCTTGAGCCCTTCCGCAAGTTTTTCTCTCAGGCTTTCTTCGTCGTCCCGGGCAATGCCGAGCATGACCGGCTCGCCGCCGACCTGACGCACCGCCGCGGCAACCGTAATCGCATTGCTGTTGATGATTTTGCCGGGAGAAAGCAATTCCCCGGGCTCCACAAGCTCGTCTCCGGTAGACAGTATCGCAACCCTCACCTTCCGATGGACGGGGACGAAAAGCTTGCCGAAAGATGCCAGCATGCTGATCTCATAAGGCCGTATGACCGTTCCGGCGGGGATTATCCTCTCTCCGGCCTTAACGTCCTCGCCCTTGAAACGGATATGGTCTCCCGCCTTCACCTGACCTTTTATCAGCACATTGTCGCCATTGTCGTCAACTTCTTCAATCGGCACAACCGCATCCGCCCCCGGTGGAATGGGAGCTCCGGTCAGGATTTTCACCGCCGTTCCGGGTTCCAGGGGATCAGTCATGTTTTCGCCCGCCGGGAGAAAACCCGAAACCTTCAGGGAGACAGGACCCGAGCAATCCGCCGTCCTGACCGCGAATCCGTCCATTGCCGTATTGTCCCACAACGGCATATCCCAAGGGGCAAAAATATCTTCGGCAATCACTCTTCCAAGCGATTCGAGCACCTCAACCTTTTCCTTGCCTAAGGGGCTTACCGCGTCAAGTATGATGCTTCGGGCTTCTTCATAGGTGGGCATTGCTGCAATCTCCGCTTTTCTTTATAGTCTGATTCTATCATATATTAAAGACTGACGGCCATTTTGCAGCTTAATCGGCTCTCTGTCAAGACTTTGTGGTAAGCAGGGTTTAAGGATGGAAAAGGCATGTCTTTGGGGAGGTGAAACCGGTGATTTGAGTATCAGACGCTTCTCGGGATTACATGAACCGAAGTCGCCTTGAACGATGCAAAGACTTTCTTTCCTTCATAAAGGCCCAGATCCGCAAACGCTTCCCTTGTCACATAAGACATCAGAGAAAAGCCGCAGTCGAGAGTAAGCTTAAGAAACGGGCCCATTGAGTCGATGTCCAGAATGATGGCCGGAAAAACATTTCTGGAGCTGGTCCGGGCGCCAGGATCAAAAGTTTCAATTGTCACGTTTTCCGGCCGTATGCAGCAGAACACCTTGTCATCAGCCTGCCAATCCCCGACAGCCTCTATTTCTTGCCTGGAAACGGAAATATGCATGAGCCCCTCGATATTTCTCACGACCTGCCCTTCCAGGATAGTATCCATTCCGACGAAATTTGCTACAAATTCGTTTACCGGGCTGTTCATGACCTCGGACGGCATTCCCGTTTGCACTATTCTCCCATTGTTCATGACCACAATCCGATCCGACATTTTAAGGGCTTCGGATTGATCGTGGGTAACCATGACCGCAGAAGTGCCGGTATCCCTGACAATCTTTTCCAGGTCATCGGTTAGCGCATGCCTTGTCGGCGGGTCCAGGGCAGAAAAAGGCTCATCGAGGAAAATTATCTCGGGCTGTATGGCAAATGCCCTTGCAAGGCTGGTCCGTTGCGCTTCTCCGCCGGAAAGCTTTCGTGCCGAACGATTTGCCAGATGCTCTATGCTGAATAACTTGAGATAATTAGTTACCCTGTCTTTTGTCTCTTTACCGGACACGCCTCTGATCTTGAGCCCGGAAGCCACATTATTGAACACCGTTGTATCGAAGAGGAGCGGCTCCTGGAAAACCATCGAGATTTTTCTTCTGTAGCGAAAGATGTCTTCCCGACTGATTATTTCAGTTCCCCTGAAGCATATTTTGCCTGAAAGGGGTTTAAGCAGGCAGTTTACCACCAGTAGAAGTGTCGATTTCCCGCTTCCGTTGGGACCTATTAAGGAAACAACCTCCTTTTCGCCAAGACAAAAGCAGGGGATGTCCAGAACTGACACCCCCCCGAGTTCAACTTTCAGGTTTTCAATCGAAACAGGAAAATCGGAAGGCTTCACCGCGGTCTCTCTCTCTGCTGGATCAAAGTAAAAAAGTAGTTCACCACGAACATCAGAATAAGAAGGATTATGGAAAGGGCGAAAGCAATATCGAAATCGCCCTTGCTTGTTTCCATGACCGTAGCCGTAGTCAGGACACGCGTATAATCCAGGATGTTGCCGCCCACCATTATGGAAGCTCCGACCTCGGAAATCACTCCGCCAAAACCCGCCATGACCGCTGCCATGAGGGGAAGCCGCGCTTCCCTGAGGAGAATCCATACCATCTGCAGGCGTGTAGCCCCGAGGGAGAGTATCTGCAGGCGCATCTTGGCGGGAAGGTTTTGCAGCGCCGCTATGGAAATCCCCATAACGATCGGGGTGGCAATGACCGCCTGGGCGGCAATGATCGCGGTTGGAGTGTACAGGATGTCGAGAAAGCCGAAAGGTCCGTTGCGCCAAAGGAACACCGTTACGAAGAGACCGACTACCACCGGCGGCAATCCCATGCCGGTATTGACGACGCTTATCACGAATTTCTTTCCGGGAAAATTTGTCAAGGCAATGACCATCCCCAGAGAAATGCCGATAAAGACGCTGATAAGCGTCGCCGTTCCCGACACTTTGAGCGAGAGCCAGGTTATTCCCAGCACTTCGGGATCAAGCGCGATCAGTAACTTGAACGCCTTGATTATACCGTCAATGATGAGATCCATTTATTTGCCCAGTGATTCCTCTTTTTTGCCTGCATCCGGGAAGAAGAGCGGCGCACCGTATTTGGCAATTCCGAATTTTCCGATTACAGCCTGCGTCTTTTTGGATACCATGAAATCAGCGAAAGCCTTGCCGCCGGCAATGTTGATCTTGGGCGACTTGGCCGGATTCAGTTCTATGACGTGATAGATATTGAGCAGGATCGGGTCGCCTTCCCTAAGAATACTTAGTCCCAGCGTTTTTTTGAAAGCCAGATATGTGGCCCGGTCTGTGAGGGTATAACCATTTTTTTCCGACGCAACGTTAAGGGTCTGCCCCATTCCCAAACCAGTAGGCTGATACCATTTCTGGCCGACGGGACTTACGCCGACTGCCTTCCAGATTGCCAGTTCCTTGGCATTAGTGCCGGAATTGTCGCCGCGCGATATGAACAGTGCGCCGGCGGCGGCTATTTTCTTGAAAGCTTCCTGCGTTGTCTTGGCTTCGCGTATTTTTGCCGGGTCACCCGGAGGACCGACTAAAATAAAATCGTTATGCATTACAAGCCTTCGGCTTATACCGAATCCCTTAGCCATGAATTCCTTTTCCGCGGCGGGAGAGTGCACCAGGAGCACGTCGGCTTCACCTCTTTCACCCATCTTCATCGCCTGGCCCGAACCGACAGCAATTGTCTTTACGAAATACCCGGTTTCTTTTTCGAAAAGCGGGATCAGTACGTCCAGCAACCCGGAATCCTGGGTGCTGGTCGTCGTGGCCAGGATTACGTTCTTCACAACGGGAGCCGCGGACGCCGGCGAGACACAGGAAACGGCAATTACGGCAACAAACAACGCGAACATGCCAACAAAATTCTTGATTAGTTTCATGATCGATCTCCTTTTGCAGAAATACCGAGTGACATTGACTACTGTTTATGCAATTTGTTCCATTCTTTCGAATTGGGGAAAAAGAGCGGGCTGCCATACTTTGCCATACCGAATTCCTGGATTACCTTTTGTCCTTTGGCAGGCGAGGTGAGCCATTGCACGTAGGACATGGTAGCCGTGTAATTTACATTCGGGAATTTTTTAGGGTTAACCGGGATAAGGGATATGAAATTCAGCAGGGCCTCATCCTTTTCCACCAGTATGGGTAAGTTTATCGAATCCTTCAGAGAAAGCCAGGTGGCCCGGTCAATGACCGTATATGCCATTTTCTGGTCAGCGTATTTGAGTGTGGGGCCATTTCCCTCGTTGCCTTTCTCGTACACTATATACCAGCTTCCTGAAGGCTTGATGCCTGCCTTTTCCCACAGACCCATTTCGGCCACATGGGTCCCGGATTTGTCGCCGCGGCTGACAAATGGAAAGCCTTTAGCGGCAATAGCTTTAAGCGCTTCCGTTGCACTCTTCATCCCTTTTATGCCAGCAGGATCGGCAGCCGGCCCCACTATCACGAAATCGTTGTACATAAGCGGTATCCGCTCCGTGCCGTAACCGTCCTTGACAAACTTCTCCTCCAGGGCTTTGGCATGCACGAGAACGAGATCCATCCCGCCCTTTTCGGCCATTTTCAGGGCTTCTCCGGTCCCGGCACTCACGTGGCGTACCGTGATTCCGGTATCCTTTTCGAATTGATCCTCCAGCGCACCAACAATGCCCGCATCCACCGGTCCGATCGTGCTGGCCATGAGTACGAATTTATCCGCTCCCTGCGCGAAAATCAACGCGGGAAAACCAAGGACAAAACAGAGCAGACCGACAAATAGAAGCCGTTTCATGGATATTACCTCCTTAGTTTCGGGGTAAATCATTATAAGTATAAACTATATAACGCCAGCAACATGCAATTTTTTCGTATATTTTAGCACACTACGTTTTACGAACAATGTACGGGAGGGATAAAAAATGGGGGGAATAAATCCCCCCCATTGCATGAAGGAGTGTTTCGTGCATCTTTGTGAAGCTAGAAGAGAAGCTGGGCCTGTACCCTGGCCTGCAGATCATCGGTCGCTCTGGTATTAGTCGCGGATGCGCCCGAAGAAGCTATGCGGCCCTGCTTGTGGATGCTGGTCATGTCGGCTTGGAGCTTCAGATTGTGCTTATTGAAGTAATAGGATACCGCTCCTCCGGTCTCAACCCAGTGG
>DASRZQ010000001.1:0-10114 GCA_035686205.1 Geobacteraceae bacterium | reverse complement strand
TGCAGAAACGGTTGGCGACGGTTGCCGCCGAAGTCGGACTGCCCCTTGGGGCGAGGACTCGAACATGCAACAGCCGTCGGGCCCAGGAGTTGGGGAAATGGGCAGAGGCCATGGGCAAAGGCGACGAGTTCCACCGGAGCGCTTACCACGCATATTTTGCCGGGGGGAGGAATATAGCCCTGGTGCCGGAACTGGAGGTGATTGCCGAAGCGGCGGGCCTGCCGAAGGATGATGTCTATGACGTGCTTGCCCAGTCACTGTTCGCGGAGGCGGTGGACAACGACTGGGCGAGGGCCGCCAGCATTGGCGTCACGGCGGTTCCGTTCCACCTGTTTGGCGAAAGGGCGCTCGTGGGGTTCCACCCGTATGAAGATTACTTGAAATTGCTGGCCGGGAATTGAGGGATAATCCACCCCGACTTCCTTTCAAAGCTCACCGGGCCGGGAAAATTCCGCCTTTATCATTGCGGAAGACAGTTTTTTTATTATCCATCCGAATAAAGCGGAAAAAGCCAGGACCGTTATTACACTGGCAATTTTCATGACGACCATCATGTTTTCAAACTCCGGAGGCAGCCCCTTGCCGGCCACTTCCGGCATACTGCCGAATACCGCAAATTGAATTACCAGTCCACCGAGATTCCAGACAATACCCAGAGACATCAAGACAATGAAGACGATCCTCGCCCAATTCTTTCTCTTCAGCAGGGCTATCGCCGACACGAAACTGATCGCGGACACAACCAGAACAAGCAGAAAGAATTTGTCAATGTTTTCAAACATGAAATGTGCAAAGGCGGGTATCTGCTTTGAGTGTTCCGCCTCTTGCAGTGCCTGTGTCATCTGTTCCTTATGCAACAATACTCGTATCATAATATTCTGCAGGATGCTTATAAATGTTGCAAAACCCCCAAGGATAATAAATATCCAGGCAAGTACATTCACAAATGTCGAACGTTGGGGTGGTGCGGATGCTCCTTGAAATTCAATATTCATTATCTTCCTCCGTTTTATTTAACAACAGCCCTTGCCGAATTTTTTCGCCAGATATCCGGCTTCATCGGTGCGCCCCTGTTTTTCAAGGAGCGGCACGAGCCGTTCGGCCGCCTCCCTGGCAAATTTGGGTGAAGCAAGGAGCTTCGAATAGCATTCGACGGCATTCGACTCATCCCCCAGATGGGCGTACAGGTCTCCCTGCATCAGTGTGGCCTGTTCCGGGATCACGTTGACCGATATCATCCGCTCCAGCACCTGCAGCGCCTCCGGCACCCTTCCGGTCTCGGCATAAAGCTGAACCAGCCCGATATTGCAGAGGGGATTAGCCGGATTCAAACCGATGGCCCTCGCCAGAAGTTGCTCGCATTTCCCGGATTCGCCGGCGTTAAAAAATATTATTGCCTTCTCATAGTTAAGGATGTCATTTTCCTCGTCCGCGGATAATTCCTCGAATACCCTCAGGGCTTCGTCTCCGTTTCCTTCCAGGTTAAGGAGGCAACCCCGGCCGAATTTTTCTCCCATTGCGGCATAACGTTCAGGAAGGTCTCCGGGGAGTGTCTGAAAATACAGGGCCAGCCTGTCTTCGCCGGTTATGTTGTCATCCGTGCCATGCTGTTCGTCGCTTACCGCTTCGACACTCATCTCTTCGCAGGTTCCGCATGTTTGGGCAGGAATGTCATGCGCCGCCCCGGGGACCTCGGAATCGAGTTCGGCCATGAGCCTCTCCGCATTTTCCCTCAGGGTTGCGTCATCCGCCAGTTCCATGATGATGTGGAGATGTTCCGCGGCCTTTTTCCTGTCCCCGCCGGAAATGGCATGTTCCGCCTCGACCAGGTTCAGGCGGCCCAGCATGTTGCCGGTCAGGGCGATTTTCCGGCGCAGGGTCTCGATCCGGGAAGGGTCTGCCTCGCCGCTCGCCTCGAGCTTTTCCAGGGCCTCGCCGTAGGCAATCCTCGCATCGGCGAACCGCTCATCGGCCAGGAACCTGTCGCCTTTTTCCAGGTAATGATTGAAATCCTTGCCTGATTTGAACAATTTCTTCAGAAACATATATTCACCTCTTAATAAGTCTAATACCAACTGGGATCAAACAATTACAAAACATGTC
The DNA here is from genome assembly GCA_035686205.1 of Geobacteraceae bacterium. Taxonomy (GTDB): domain Bacteria; phylum Desulfobacterota; class Desulfuromonadia; order Geobacterales; family Geobacteraceae; genus CAIWTU01. Next base: position 8,011 of record DASRZQ010000001.1, on the reverse strand, counting down.
ATGTCGAACGAATAGAGACATCTTTGACAAACGTCTTCAAGATTTCTCGCTGGAGTTCGAAATGACAATGAATTGAACGCAACCCGGTATAACATGTCATCTCACAGCGCCGAATCACGGCAAAGGCACACGTTTTCTTGGCTGACTTGCCCGCGATGAAGGGTTTCTGATTTCCTCCATCCTGGAGGTCCAGCCTTTTCGCATGACCTCTTCGGAAAACGGGGAACCGTCTTCAAGCTGTATTTTGAGGTACGCTTCAAGGGCCTCTTCGGTTTCCATGCGCCACAAGGCGCCCGCCGCCTTGTACCGCAATTCGTGTGACCAGTTTGCCGCCATCGCGGCGAGCCGTGACGCAAAAGCCGCGTGCATCGGCGATCCCAAAGCATTCAAGGCCTGCGAGGCGAAATTCGGAAGTTCGTGAACGATTTCAACCAGACGTTCGCTGGCGCGCATGTCCTTCAATTTGCCCAACGCGGCTATGGTGCTGCTCAGATGCACATTGGCCGAAAATTCGAACGTAAGCGTCGCCGGCAATTCATTTAGAGGATTGGCCAAATGGCTTCCTTTGCCGCGGGACAGCGGGATAAGAATCTCGAGGGACTCCTCCGCGCTCAACACGTCGGGAATACGGCGGATCGCGCTTTCCGCGACTCCCCAGTCAAGTGACTGCGACTCACTGATTGTCCTGCTCCGCATGCGGCGGTCTTTCAGGTATTTTATCAAACCCATCGGGCGTACTCCTGTTATCGAATGCCATAAACCCGACCGGCCGGGTTTAAAGCCGGTCCTGGCCTTGGTTAACCTTTTTTGACGGCTCCAAAGGCAGCAAAGCATGAGTTTTTGTGCAACAGTTCCACATGGTCGAAGCCAACTCTTCGGAGCAAGTCCAGTTGATACGTAACCGGACGCGGCGAGTCTTCTTTGTCGATGTATGCAAATATCCTGTCTTTGAATTCCTCCCCACCCAACGCGCGCAGATATTCTCCGTAGCGGTTCCACATCATGCTTTGGACAGGCTCGGTTTCATGTGATACCAGATCAGTTATCCAGATACTTCCCCCTGGGGCCGTAAGCCTGTAAATCTTTCTGAAAGCCATTTCCCAATCTTGATCGTCTCGCAAATGATGCAGAACGGCAGCAGCCAAGATAACGTCATATTCTTGATCCGGCAAATCGACTCTCCGGAAGTCGGTTTGAAACAAACTGATCTTGCCGGAATTGACCTTGGAAATCCGCTCATGTGCCCTTTCCAGCATGGGCCGGCTCAGGTCAATGAGGTCACAATCAAAGGGTGAGGCATACTGCAGAAGTTTAAGGGTGTTGTTGCCTGCGCCGCAGCCAATATCGAGTACCCTTCGGATATTTGCAGTGCATGAGACCGCTGCCTGGGTAATCAGCTCCATCGCGAGCGGGGCGTCAATAGTAGCGGCCTGGCCTGTTTCCAGGTTTGAAAAACGTTCAACGTCACTGTCAAACCGTTTCCGTATCTCTTCCAAAGTTGATTTTTCTTCGATAGATGTGCTCATGGTTTTCTCAGGTTAACGGGCATAAGCGTGACCGCCGCGCCAGTTCAGAACATAGTTTGTTGACCCCGAATTGCCGCCCATGAGAGGGATATATGACTTTGGCGCCTCTGTCTATTATTTTCTTTCAACTTGCATGTATTTCATTTCGGTTTTCCACAAAAAACGGAAAAACCGTTATGAAGAAGTTTACAGCCAGGTCCACTGCGAATGCTTCTCCGTTTCTCATAATTACGGAAAGCGAACCTTTTGCGTGGCCGGTCCTATTTTCCGGTTATGCTGTCACCAGCATGTCACTTTTATGCAGGATTAGATAGCTTCTGAAGGTTAAGTCACTCCTTCTGCGTTCTTCGTTTTTCCAGTCCTTCTCAAGCATCATACCTGAATACGCACCCCACCTTCGGAAGTAATCGTGCCGCAGCAGCTTCGTATACTTACCGAAACCTTCAATTATCATCTTCTTAAGATTCCGAACCTGACTCATCAGCTGCGGTACAGATTGAACAACGCCAAGCCTTGCCAGCAATTCCATACGATGAAACCACATCATCCAGTCCGCATCACTCATAGAGTGCATTGGAGGCAGAAAATTGTGCATGCAGAAAGAAGCCGGGGCTATCAACTGTGATTTGTGTTTCAGATAGATTTGCCGGATTGGCGAGAAAGCAACCAGTTTCCGAATAGCGGAAACCAGCATGTCCCGGTTCCCAGAACTTCTCCAACTCTGCGAGTAGGCCAGAAGCCGGAGATGATAGATGCTGGGCCAATTGACCCCAGCCCTGAACACTGACTTGCCCCGGTAGGGCTCATACACTTCATTTAAAGAGGTTACGCGCGTGACCGTGCGAAAGTGATCCAGTGCAGCCTGTATTTGTGATTGAACATCTGAGGCGCTTTCGATTCCGGCCTGTGCCAGCAAACTTGCCTTGATCATCAGGCCGCCGCCAAGCCCGAATTCATCCAGAGTGCGTCCGACTTTGGCAAGCCCAAGATATATCCGATCCGAATCCTCCGCCAAAGCATCGATAGCCCTTTCCATCGCGGCATCGGCTTTGGACAATCCCATTTCTGAAAGCAGCCGAAAACTTGCTTCCATGCCTCCATATCCGTGGAAGCCGTCAGTTATCCATCCATCGGGTTTTTGCCGGTTCAGGATATCGCGAACCCTGCAATCGGTGAGCACTTTGTTGCGAAGGCTTTGGATTTCAGGGCTATCTTGAGCAATAAACAGTAGTTCAGACAAACTACGAAGCTTTATTGATGGGCAGGAGTGTTTGAATATGTCTTCAAGCATGTTTGTTAGCAAAGGGATCTCCAGTTCATGATAGCTGAATCACTGATTCCATCCTTGCATAACTAGTTATTCACCGGCCGCAGCCGGCATCTAATACTATATACCAGCATCTAATATTAGATACCGGCATCTAACTTTAGATGCCTTGAGGTATATAGTGTTAGATGCTTTTAAACACTGTTATTTTATATCATCGCATCCAATATTATATGCTTTTCCAGTTTAGGGGAAACCTCAGGCCACAGGCTTTGCAACATGTGATTTGTTTTTATCCTGACCCACTTCTTAATACCGACAATCAACCAAAAGAGGAAAACCCGTCCAACCAAATAAAAACAGACATGGACGGCCTAAATCGCTTAATGAAGAACTCTCCCTCTCCATTCAGAATTTCCCGAAAAAATACAAATCAAAACAACAACAAATTCAAATTAACCCGTTTTTACACCCTGCCCTGTTCTACTGTCAACCACCAAAATGCTTCGCACGAAACTATCCTCCAAAAGAACGTTACTTGTCCATCTGCCGTAAGTTCAATGAAGATGCCGAGTTAAAAAAACTGGCCAAAAAAAATTCCCGGATTCACGCTTTGCGCCACCGCTAAAGCTAAGGCGACACGCGGTCGCGGGAATGACGAACATTATATTTGTTTAAGTGATAGTTGCAATTTCGCGTGAATTATACGCCCGGAACAGCCGTCGGAATCTAACTTGAGAACAAAGCGTTCAGACTCTCTCTCAATTCTTCGATCTGATACGGCTTGTTAAGAAAGGACGTGAATCCGTAGGCACGGTAATCCGATGCCACGGGGCTGTCCGAATATCCGCTGGAGACTATGGCCTTAATGTGAGGGTCCATCTCCCGCAGCATTTTGATGGCGAGCTCTCCCCCCATCCCGCCCTTGACCGTAATATCGAGGATGACAACGTCGAAGGGCCTGCCTGATTCCGTGGCCTGCCTGAACTTTTCTATCGCGCTTTCCCCATCCTCGGCGCTCTCCACCTCGTGGCCGAGGAATTCCATCATCTCGGTGGCGACGCTTCTTATCAACTCCTCGTCGTCCATAATGAGGACCTTCCCTTTTCTTTGCGGGGTGGACACAGCCGGGTGGCTTCCCTCTTCCTCTTCAGCCTCTGTCGCCGGCAGAAAAATATTGAAGGTAGTCCCTTCTCCCACTTTGGACTTTACGTCTATGGCACCGCCATGGTTCTTGACTATCGAATAAGAAGTCGCCAGTCCAAGACCGCTCCCCTTTTTTTTGGTCGTAAAATACGGGTCAAAAATCCTTGTCAGGTATTTCTCGGGTATCCCCATGCCGGTGTCCGATATACATATGTTCACGAACCTGCCGCCCTCCGCCGGCAATGGATTGCCTGCCCCGGGCAATTCCGCGTTCCTTGCGGTGATGGTGATGGTGCCGCCGTCAACCATCGCTTCGCTTGCGTTGAGAACGATATTCTGTATAACCTGCCCTATCTGCCCCTCATCCGCTTCCACCTGCATGAGTTTTTCATCAACCGTGAGCCGGCAGTCACAAGACGATCCGCTCAGGGCAAACTTGACGGTATTCTCGATAAGCGGTCCGAGCCGGATCCTTTTTTTTGCCGGATTGCCCCCCTTGGAAAAGGTCAGAAGCTGGTTGGTAAGATTCTTTGACAAATTGAGAGCTTTTTCCGCCTGCTCAAGCATGGCATGCGCCTTTTCCCGGCCATCGATCCTTATCTTTGCCAGCGAAATGTAACCGAATACTCCCTGGAGAAGGTTGTTGAAGTCATGAGCTATACCCCCGGCAAGGATCCCGACCGCTTCGAGTTTCTGGCTTCTCAGCTGCTCCGCTTCGAGGAGGTGGTGCTCCGTAATGTCATGAATCGCCTTGATAGCCGATGTTACTGCACCGGAGGCGTTTTTCAGCGGGAAAATTCTTGTCTCGAAATAATGGATATTGCCCTTGGCGTCTTCAAGCTTGTGAACCATCCTGTGTGGTTCCCCGGTCTCGAAAGTCAGTTCCATCAGGCATCTTTCACCCTCCGCACGGCATGATTTCAGACAGATGTGATCGGCCTCGCGGCAATTTCTGCCGATCATCTTTCCGGCGGGAACGCCGACCCATCCGCAGAAAGCCCTGTTTGCGGTGACAATATTAAAATCCCGGTCCACCACCAGAAAGCAGTCGTCTACGTTGTCCAGAACGCTCCTGATGAATTCCTCGCTGTCACGGAGAGCTTCCTGCGCCTGGATACGCTCCTCATTTTCCTTTCGGAGCATGCGAATTGCCCGCTCCAGTTCGGCGGTCCTGTTCTCAACACGCTTCTCGAGCTCGTTGCCGGCTCTCTTCAGCGATTCGTTCAGGAGTTTGAGCCGCATCAGAAGAAGTGACACACCCCACCCCCCGAGTGTCCCCGTAATGCGGCTCAGCCCGGCATGGATCAGTGCCGTTTTGTCCGGATGGTGAAGACGCAAACCGGCGGCAATAAGCAGTGTTATTGCTACGGAGTGTAAATATGGACGCCTTGCGGACCGGAACATGAAAAACATCGGGATAAGGTAAAGTGCCCATGAGTCATACCAGACGGGAGTAGCAATGTCGACCACGAAGACCGCGAAAGTCAGGAAAACGGCTAATTTTATGTTCTTATCATTCATATTGACTTGGTCACCAGGAGTATTCCTGTAAATTTCCCAGGTCCGCCAATCAACCACCAAAAAAAAGCCGCCCAATCAGCTAAAAACTGACATGGACGGCTTTGTTCGCCAAACGGAAAAGTTCCCCTCCCCATTCCGACACCCCAAAACAAATTCAAAATAAAATCACTACAAAAACATATTAGTCCCTTATTACACCCAATCCGGTACTAGTGTCAATAAACCATAAAATTATTTTCCACGAATTAAAAAGCCGGGCCAGATGCAGAACTACAGCGGTGAATGGCAAATAATCCCCTTTGAAAATTTGATTGGCAGTCAGGAAAAAATCCGTTATTACCGCAAAAGCCGGAATCTGGTCTGCATGCGCTCTCCTGAAATCCCCGGATTCCCGCGTGCACGGGAATGACGAAGATAACCGTTGTCTGGCGGATAGAGCCGTTTTTCTGAATTCAGATGGAATTCAAAAATAGAAATCGCCGAGGCTGATTACCTCGATACAACGATTCCTTCCGCCACTGCAAACTTCAGGAACTCACGGGCCTCCGCGGGCGGGATGTCGAGATCGGCGGCAATCCGGCCGGCGTACATAACACCGTCGAGCCTTTCCAGGAGCCGATAGTACGGTTCTGCCAGGGATTCGGTGACAACATCGCCGCCCCGGCGATATATCACCGCATGGGAGCCCACCGGCCGCAGGAACCCGCACATCCGCCGAAGGTCAGGTTCTCCGGCTTCCAGCAGGTCGAGGATTTCATAGCTGAAGACCGCCAGCCGCGCCGATGGAGCCAAGGCCAGGGGATATTTGAGCAGATCGATCCTTCTCATGCCCGGTCCGGACGGCGGTTTCGGCGCCGCGGAAATCACGGCCGAGGCATAGTAATAGTGGTAGTCGACTAAATCGAGGGCCGCTGCCAGGAGCCGTTCGGCCTTGCGCCGGGCAAATATCTCCGCCAGGAAATCCCGCTGCAGCAGGTGTATGTCTTCATCGCGGAAGTCCGTCTCCGCGAACTCCCCTCGTCTTTTGCCGCGCAACCAGTCGGCAAACGCCTCCAGGAACGACGATGGCGTCAGGCGAAGCGCCGTCGCAATGCCGTTGAACCAGGCAACCGCTTTCCCCCGGCTGTAAAAGATGTCGCATGCGGCCGCCAGTCGCCGGGCCGCGGCCAGGTCGGCGGCCGTAAAGGTCGGCGATTCGACGAGAGTATATGGGGGCTTCCCAAGGTGCCGGAGCTTGAGGTCGCCGGCTCGGCCGGCCAGGGCGGTTCCGGGGAGCACGGCCAGGGGGAAGATGTCCAGGCTGTTCGGGTAGAGGGCAAGGGCGAAGTCGAGGCCCGCCTTGAAACGCGCCAGGCTGTCGCCGGGAAGACCATAGATCAGGTCGAAACCGAATACGGCGCCGGCGCGGTTGAGAAGACCGATTTTGGCGGCGAAATCGTCACGGTTCAGCGGCCGGCCCACGCCGCGTGACACGACCGGGTCGGATGTCTGCAGGCCGATCTGCAGTGAGCAGGCCTGACCGGCGAAGAGCCGGGCCTGTTCCCCATCCAGCAGCTCGGCCCGCGCCTCGAAGTGGAAATGGACATGTGGAGCCTTGTCTCGGATCAGCCGGAGAATCGTCTTGGCCCGCTTCGGGTCCTGATTGAATGTGGAATCGAGGACAAATACCTGTTTCACGCCCCTGCTTACAAGGTAGTCCAGCTCCGCCTCAATCCGCCGCATCGGATATCGTCGGACCTTCCGGCCCCCCATACCGTCGAAACAGAAGTCGCAGCCGAAGGAACAGCCCCGGGACAGCTGCCAGAGCACACCTTTGGCGATATGGCTGTCCAGCACTCCCGTCAGCCAGGGAGAAGGGAGATCCCCGGGGTCGGCAACGGGCGGCCGTCCGGTCACGACAACTTCGCCGCCGACCATGCGGGCGATCCCCGCAACGCCGTCCAGCGGGGCGCCGGCGACAAGGCGGTCAAGGACATCGGCCATGGTCAGCTCGCCTTCGCCCACCACCAGGAAATCGAATGGCGCCTCTCCGAGGACGCCGGTCGGGTCCGCCGTGGCCTCGGGACCGCCGGCGATGATCGTCAGGCCCGGAGTCGCCCGGCGCAGCCTGTCCGCCACGGAGCTGCACGCGGCACGGTTCCAGACATACATGGAGAATGCGACGATGTCCGGACGGTCCGACAGGATGGCTTTGCATATGGCATCCGGGGAATCGCCGGAGAAGAACCCGGCGCAGGAGACAGTCACCTGACGGGCCGCCGCCGGGCGCCCGTCGAGATGGGCCTTGATGCAGGCGGCCGCCAGGGGCACGGCCTGCGGCGATTTGCAGGTATGGATACTCACCAGGAGAAGACGCATGGATCTATTTACGCTCAATGAAGTTTTACCCTATATTCTTGCGGGATTCCGGTATCACCAAATAAAAACCGCCGGTCAGTGAATGCTTGACCGGCGGCTTGAAATCATTTCCGAATTCCATCAACACCAAACTGCAAACTCATCCGTCTTTTCAAATTACACAAAGCCGACCGTTTTTACAACGGATTTCACA